>BPIQ01000001.1:1175621-1475621 GCA_026004195.1 Candidatus Binatia bacterium | reverse complement strand
TGGCGGCTGGACATGCGGAGATTCGGCGAGCCACAGCGCGAGCTGCCGATCCTGAACTTCTCCCTGCCCTTCGACGATCATCGGCTGGCGCTGAAGTGGGACGGCGAGTGGCACATCACGATCGAGGTCTTCCGCGACCTGGGAGTCGCTTTCGGCGCGGTCCTCGTGCTGATCTACGGCCTGATGGTCGGTTGGTTCGGGTCGTTCGTGACCCCTCTGATCGTGATGGCCGTCATTCCGTTTTCCCTGATCGGCATCCTGCCTGCTCACGGTGCTCTGGGCGCGTTCTTCACGGCCACGTCGATGATCGGCTTCATGGCGGGAGCGGGAATCGTGGTGCGGAACTCGATCATTCTCGTCGACTTCATCGAACTGCGTCGCGCCCAGGGGCTGCCGCTCGACCAGGCCGTGGTGGAAGCAGGGGCGGTGCGGTTCCGGCCGATGCTGCTGACGGCGATGGCGGTGGTGGTGGGTGCGGCGGTGATCCTCTTCGATCCGATCTTCCAGGGGCTCGCGGTCTCCCTGATGGCCGGCGAGGTGGCGTCGCTGCTGATCAGCCGCATGGCGGTGCCGCTGCTGTATTACTCGGTGCAGCAGCGCTGATTTCCGGTGCCCGCGTCCGGCTCCCACACCGCCTCCACTCCGTCTTGACGCGTTGGGCGTCGCGCCGCCCACCGTGGCATCGCGGCGCGGACGAAGAACGGGACCCCGTGGGACGCCCGGCAAGCTCACGCGTCGCTCTGGATGATGACCGTGCGGCTCGTCGGACCCGGGCGGGTGCCTTCACTGCGCCACGCTTTCCCGTCCTCCGCTCGGCGCGCTGCCGCTCGCGGCGGAGGCATCGGCGAGCCACCACAGGCGACCCGAGGGCGGATCGATCCGCTGCACCGGAAGCTCGTCGGCACCCCGGGCGCCCCGCAGGGCCTTTTGCAAAACGGCTGCTTTTTCCCGCCCCGCGACCAGGACCACGATCTCGGCGGCTGCGTTGATGACGGGAAGGGTCAGGGTCACGCGCCACATGCCCGCGCCCCACACGGCCACGGCCCACCGCTCGCGCTCTTCCAGAGAAGGCGATCCGGGGAAGAGTGACGCCGTGTGGCCATCGGCACCCATGCCGAGAAGGACGAGGTCGAACCGGCTTCCGGCCGCGCAACGGGGCGGCCCGCCGGGAGTCCGGAAAAAAGCACGCAGTTCGCCTTCGTAGTCGACGGCAGCGCGGGCGGGATCGTCTTCTCCCCGGATCCGGTGCACGTTGGCCTCGGGCACGGGAACGTGGTCGAGGAGCGCGCGGCGCGCCGCGCCGTAGTTGCTGGCCGGGTGGTCGGGCGGCACGCAGCGCTCGTCCCCCCAGAAGACGTGGACACGGGCCCAGTCGACCCGGGCTGCATACCGGCGGGTCGCCAGGATGTCGTAGAGGCGGCGGGGGGTCGAGCCTCCGGAGAGCGCCACGGCAAAGCGCCCCCGGGCTCCGATGGCCCGGCGTGCCGCAGAGACGAACCGTGCTGCCGCGGCGCGGGCCAGGGCTTCGCGATCCGGGAGGATCGCGAGGCCGGAGTCGCCGTGCCGGGCATGCCACTCGACGACCCCGCGTCTTCGTGCTTTCTGTTTCCCGCCACTCACGGGGCACCGCTCCGCGGCGTTTCCTCTGCGCATCCCGGGCAATGCCAGCCTCCGACTTCGGCCGCGAGCTGCTCGGCCTCGGGCGGACCCCAGGTGCCCGGTGCGTACTCGTAGAGGGGAGTGGGCGCGTCGAGAACCGGCTGCACGATCGCCCATGCCGCCTCCACTCCGTCTTGCCGCGTAAAGAGTGTCGCGTCGCCCACCATGGCGTCGCGCAGCAGGCGTTCGTAAGCGCCCATCTCGTCGCCCCGGGGGTGGTGGACGACCCCGAGTTCCGCAGGCTCCGAACCCACGAGTTCCTCCGGCTTTTTCACGCGCGCGCCGATCGCGATCGTCACTTCCGGACTCAGGCGGAAACGGACGTAGTTGCTCTCGCCCGGGGAGAGCTTGCTCAGAGGTGGCCGCCGCAGTTTCACCAGCACCTCGGTGGCCGTGGTGGGCAGGCATTTCCCCGCGCGGACGAAGAACGGGACCCCGTCCCAACGCCAGGAGTCGATCGAGAGCCGCACGGCCGCGAACGTCTCCACCTGCGAATCGGGGGCGACGCCGGGCTCGTTCCGGTAGCCGCGAAACTGGCCGCGAACCAGGTCCCCCGGGCCGAGCGGCCGGGTGGTTTTGAAGACCTTTACCTTTTCGTCCCGAATCCCCTCCGCGTCCATCGTGGCCGGCGGCTCCATGGCCAGGAGCGCGACGACTTGCAACAGGTGGTTCTGGATGACGTCACGAATCGCTCCTACTTCTTCGTAGAAACGCCCTCGGCCTTCCACGCCGAAACTCTCCGCCATGGTGATCAGAACGCTCTCGACGTAATGGCGGTTCCAGATCGGTTCGAGAAACGTGTTCGCGAAGCGGAAGACGAGCAGGTTCTGGACGGAATCCTTTCCGAGATAGTGGTCGATGCGGAAGATCGCGGATTCGTCGAAAACGGCGTGCAAGGTCGCGTTCAGAGCACGCGCCGATTCGAGATCGCGGCCGAAGGGTTTTTCCACGACGACGCGGGCGTTCCTGGCGCAGCCCGAGCGTTCGAGCCCCTGCACGACGGTGGCGAAGAGACTCGGCGGGATCGCGAGGTAGTGGAGCGGGCACTCGGCATCGCCCAGCGCGCGGCGCAACGCGAGGAACGTCGCCGGGTCCTCGTAGTCCCCTCCCACCAGGCGCAGGCGTGCGGAGAGTCGCCCGAAGGCTTCTTCGTCCACACCGCCGCCGTGCTTTTCGATGCTCTCGCGGGCTCGCTCCCGCAGCATCTCGAGCGTCCACCTGGCGCGCGCCACGCCGATCACGGGCACGTCGAGCAGCCCGCGGCGCGTGAGCGCGTGGAGTGCGGGAAAGATCTTCTTGTAGGCGAGGTCGCCCGTGGCCCCGAAGAAGACCAGCGCATCGGAGCGCTTCACGGCTGCGGCTCCTTTTCGCGGTGGCCGCCGAACTCGAAGCGCAGGGCGGAGAGCAGCCGGTTCTGGAAATCCGCCTCGCCGCGAGAGCTGAAGCGCTGGAACAGGGCGGCCGCGAGGACGGGCGCGGGCGTGCCTTCGTCGATCGCCGCGTGCAGCGTCCACCGGCCCTCGCCCGAATCGGAGACTCGCCCCGCGAAGCGCTCGAGGCCCGGATCGCTCGCGCAGCGCGGCGGCCGTGAGGTCGAGGAGCCAGGAGGAGATCACGCTGCCGTGCCGCCAGAGTTCGGCGATGCGTGCCAGGTCGAAATCGAAGGGGTAATCCTCCGGATGGCGCAGGGGTGCGGTCTCGGCATCCGCGGCGCGCGGCTGCTTGCCGATTCCGGCGCGGTGGAGGATGCCGAAGCCCTCCGCGTACGCCGCCATGAGCCCGTACTCGATGCCGTTGTGGACCATCTTCACGAAGTGCCCGGCGCCCACCGGGCCGCAATGGAGATAGCCGAGCGGGGCCGTGCCCAGGCGAGGGTCGCGCTCGGACTGCGAGGGATCGGTGCCGGGCGCGAGGGTCGCGAAAAGGGGCTCGAGGTGGCGCACCACCTGCGGCTCGCCGCCGATCATCAGGCAGTAGCCCCGCTCGAGGCCCCACACGCCGCCGCTCGTCCCGCAGTCCACGTAGTGGATGCCGTGCGGGGCGAGGCGCCGGGCGCGCTCGATGTCGTCCCGGTAGTACGAGTTGCCGCCGTCGACGACGATGTCGCCCGCAGTCAGTCGCGGCAGGAGCGCGTCCACCGTGGCGTCGACGGAGGCGGCGGGGACCATGAGCCACACGACGCGCGGCACTTGCAGCCGGGCGACGAACTCTTCGAGAGACGTCGCCCCCGAGGCTCCCTCGGCGACGAGTCGCTCCACTGCTTCCGGGGAGACGTCGTGGACGACGCACGCGTGCCCGCCGCGCATCAGGCGCCGGACCATGTTCGCGCCCATCCGCCCGAGTCCGATCATTCCCACTTGCATCTCTCGCCTCCTGTTCCTCCTGCGGTCGGCCTACGGAGCCCTTCGAACAGCGGAAACCCGGGCCGGCTGAAGTGCGCCGCGAGGCAGCAGCCCGTGATGGCCATCCCGACGCTCGTGGCGATCCCCTGCCCCGGAGGTCCCGTGGTGGTCTCCACGCCGGAGGTCCACCGGTATTCCGGATGACCCGGGCATTTGCTGTCGAGCTGGCGAAAGCGGCGAATGTCGTCCAGGGTCACCGCCAGCTGGCCGAGCGTCTCGTACTGCGGATCCACGGCCTGAACTCCGGTGAGGTGAAGCAGGGAGTACAGGAGCATGGAAGCGTGGCCCGCCGAAAGCACGAACCGGTCGCGGTCGGGCCAGATCGGGTCGTCGGGATCGAATCGAAGGTGGCGGCGCCACAGGGCGTAGGCGACCGGGGCCATGGCCATGGGCGTCCCGGGATGTCCGGAGCGGGCTCGTTGCACCGCGTCGATCGAGAGGGTGCGAATCGTGTCGATGCAGAGCCAATCGATGGTCATCGGATCGGAACTCCTCGATCGCGCGCCGCCCGAGCGCACCGGCCGCTGGATCACTTCCGCTTGCGCCGATCGGCGAGCGTTTTCAAGCTCTCGCGAAGGCCCGGCGCAGCGCGAGCCACGAAGAGAGGATTTTCTTCACGGTCGGCGTGAGGCGGGTCCGGTTGTACGCGTCGGCGGCCTTCCGGATCGCTTCGGCCTGCGTCGGGTAGGGATGGATGGTCTTGGCGATCGTGGCGAGACCCCGCTTGCTCACCATCGCCAGGGTGATCTCGGAGATCATCTCGCCCGCGTGCTCGGCCACGATCGTCGCGCCGAGAATCCGGTCGGTGCCCTTCTGGAGATGGACCCGGAGAAAACCCTCTTCCTCCCCGTCGAGCACCGCCCGGTCGACCTCGCGCATGGGAATGGTGATCGTGTCGACAGGGATGCCACGGGCGACGGCGTCCGCTTCGTAAAGGCCCACGTGAGCGATTTCCGGAGACGTGTAGGTGCACCAGGGGACGTGGAGTGCGCTCGCCTTGGCCCTTCCGCCGAAGAGCGCGTTCTGCAAAACGATGCGCGCGTGGGCGTCGGCGAGGTGGGTGAACTTGAGCGGCGAGGCCACGTCGCCCGCCGCGTAAATGCGCTTGTTCGTCGTCTGGAGGTAGTCGTTCACGAGCACGCCGCTCTTGTCGTAGGCGACCCCCGCCGCCTCGAGGCCGAGCCCCTCGACGTTCGGCGCTCGGCCGATGCCGAGCAAAATCGCGTCGCACGCGAGCGTCTCCCGCATCCCCCGGGCCTCGCAGTGGATCACGACTTCGCGTCCGCGTCGCTCGACGGCGGTCACGTGCCCGCAGAGCACGAGCTGCACCCCCTCCTCCCGGAGGCGGCGCTCCACGATGGCCGCGGCGTCCGGGTCCTCGCGCGGCAGGATACGGGGTTCCGCCTCGAAGAGGGTCACGCGGCTTCCGAGCCGCGAGAAGGCCTGCGCCAGCTCGCAGCCGATGGGTCCTGCCCCGATCACGGCGAGCCGGCGCGGGAGTTCGGTGAGGGTGAAGACGGTCTCGTTGGTGAGATAGCCGGCTTCTTCCAGCCCCGGGATTCCCAGGCCGACCGCGCGCGCACCGGTGGCGACGAGAGCACGGGCGAATTTCAGAGTCCTTCCGTCGACGGACACGGTGGAGGGGCCGGTGAAACGCCCCTCGCCGAGGAAGACGTGGACGCCGAGCTCCGAGAAGCGCTCGGCGCTGTCGTGCGGGGCGAGTCGGGCCCGAAGACGGCGCATCCGCTCCATGACGGCCGCGAAGTCGGCCTCGACCGACCGCACGTGCACACCGAAGGCTCCGGCCGCACGGGCTTCGGCGGCCGCGCGAGCGGCGCGGATCACGGCCTTCGAGGGCACGCAACCGACGTTCAGGCAGTCTCCGCCGAGCAGATGCTTCTCGACGAGCGCCACTCTCGCACCGAGGCCCGCCGCTCCGGCTGCAGCGACGAGACCCGCCGTTCCTCCCCCGACGACCACGAGGTCGTACCTCTCCGCGGGTGTGGGGTTCGTCCAGCGGGGCGGATGGACGTAGGAGACGAGTTTTCGGTTGTGCTCGTCGTCCGGCCTGACGAGCGGGGTCGCCGCAGGAGCGGACTCCCCGGCAGGCGTGCCTTCCCGTGCCGAGCGCTCGGCACGGCTCCCCGGCACGGCACTTCGGCCCGCTTCGAGTTCGGTCGCCTGTGCGAGCGCGCGGCGGGCCACACGTGTCACGTACACGGTCACGACGACGGTCGCCACGAGGCCGCCGAAGTAGAACGCCCGCTCGAGCGGACCGCCGGCGGGACGGCCGGCCGCGAGCTCGGTGAGACTCGTCACGAGCGAGCCCAGGTAAACGTACATGAGCGTCCCCGGAATCATGCCGACCAGCGAGCCGAGGACGTAGTCGCGTGCGGAGACGCGCGTGAGCCCGAAGGCGTAGTTGAGGAGGTTGAAGGGAAAGATCGGCGAAAGTCGCGCAAGCAGCACGATCTTGAAGCCTTCCCGCCCGACGGCGCGATCGATCGCGGCGAACCGGGGGTTGCCTTCCACTCGCGCCGCCACCCAGTCACGCGCGAGCGTCCGTCCCAGGGCGAAGGCCAGGGCCGCGCCCAGGTTGGACGCTACCCAGACGATTGCCGTACCGAGCACGACGCCGTACACGAAGCCCGCGCCCAGGGTGAGCACCGACCCGGGAAGCAGCGCCACGGTCGCGAGCACGTAGGCGGCGACGAAAACGGCGATGCCCGTCGAGCCCGCGCCCCGGACCCAGGCGACCAGGGCGAGCAGACGGTCTTGCAGGTCGAAGGCTTGCGCCGCTACGAGGATCGCCGCGAGAGCCGCCGCTGCTGCGAGCCCTCGTAGGATTCTGCTCGATCGGGTGGCCGAGGACGAAACGGCCTCCTTTTTCGCGTCTTCGCGACCCGTTCCCCGAACGGAGTCGGGCGGAGTCACGAGCCGCTCGGAGTTTTTCTCGGATAGCGTTGCGCCCACTTCTCTCTCCTCCACGAAGCTCTGGTCAGGACCGGCTCGAGCCCCCTCGCCGGTCTCTCGGGCGTTTCGTTCGAGGGCTGCCCCCGCCTCCCGTGGCCACGTTTAGTTCCGTTCCTCTCTTGCTGGCAAGTCTCGCTGGCAAGCTGCGGCGCGGGGTCACCCTTCGCGTTCTCCGCGCCGGGTTCTGCCCGGCCGGGTGCGGCATCCGACAGTACGCACCCGACCGCTTCCTGGTTGCCTCCCGACTTTCTCGGCCGGAAGGCCACGGTGACCCTCGCTCTCCCGTCTTGGCGCTCTCGAAGCTCTCACCCACGCCAGGGAAAACCCCCGAAAACGGCCAGGGGTTCCGAGCGGGCGTGGAGTCCGCGTTCGGAGTCCCCAGGGACGCGAGCTCTTGCCCGGACCGTGGGGCTCTCGAATAGCTCGCTCGTCTCTTGGCGGCCAGCGGTTCGGGCCCCATGGAAAGGTCCGATTCCCGGCCGCCGAGGCATGGCAGTCGACGTGTCTTACGGGGAATCCTGGGGCGAATCGTCCCAACGGAGGATTGCGCAGGAACTTTTCGCCCTCGTCTTGTCGCCGGGGCCTTGCGTGGGAAGAATCACGATCTCGTGAGCTCCTCCTGGAAGGCCGTTCGGGAACCGGTCCGCGTCGGCGTTTCGCTCTGTCTTCTCGGCGAGAGGGTCCGCCACGACGGCGGGCACAAGCACGAGCGGTTTCTTACGGACGTTCTCGGGCGCTACGTCGAGTGGGTGCCCGTCTGCCCCGAGGTGGAACTCGGTATGGGCGTGCCGCGCGAGCCCGTCCATCTGGTCGAAGAGGGTGGGGAGATCCGGCTCCTCGGCGTCCGGAGCAGGAAGGACCACACGCGCGCGATGCGCGAGTTCGCGCGCCGCCGCGTCCGGGAGCTCGGGCGTGTGGGGATCGCGGGTTTCGTTCTCAAGAGCAAGTCGCCGAGCTGCGGCCTCGTGGGGGTGCCCGTCGAGCACGCGGGCGGCCGCTCGAGGCGCGACGGCCGCGGTTTTTTCGCCCGCGCGCTTCTCGAGCGGTTTCCGAACTTGCCCGTCGCCGAAGAGGGCGACCTCTACGACGCGGAAGTTCGCGAGAACTGGGTCGAGCGCGTCTTCGCGTACCACAGGTTGCAGAGCCTCTGGCGGAAGCCGTGGCGGGCCGCGGACCTGGTCGAATTCCACCGGGTGCACAAGCTTGTCCTCCTGGCCCACTCGCCGGAAGCGTACCGCCACCTCGGTCGCCTCGTCGCACGAGCCAGGGAACTTCCGCGGGCCGAGCTGCGCGCGCGTTACGAGGAGGGTTTCATGGCAGCTCTTGCCCGGCATGCCACGCGCGGGCGGCATGCCAATGCGCTCGAGCACGCGATGGGATACTTCCGGGAAAAGCTCGACCCGGCGGCGCGCGCCGAGCTTCGGGAATCGATCGAAAAGTACCGGAAGGGTCTCCTGCCTCTCGCAGTTCCGCTCACGCTCGTGGCTCACTACGCCCGCGTCCTGGATGTCGCCTACCTGCGGGATCAGCTCTACCTCGATCCCGATCCCCGGGAGCTCGCACTGCGGGGGTGGGTGCCCTTCGGCTGACGCCTGGTTTTCTCCTTCTTCTCGAACGAGCTTCTCCAACGAGCCACTCACGTGTCCGGAGCCACTGGAGCCTTCCCGGCCGAGCCTTCGCTCCTCGTTCTTTTCGACGTTAGAGCCGCTCAGTCCGGGTCGACCAGCGCGAGGAGTTCGGCCGTGACCTCCGCAACGACCTCGTGCG
Source organism: Candidatus Binatia bacterium (assembly GCA_026004195.1). NCBI lineage: Bacteria > Candidatus Binatota > Binatia (SeqCode) > Binatia bacterium. Next base: position 1,466,820 of record BPIQ01000001.1, on the reverse strand, counting down.
GAGCACGATCGAAAAGTGCTGCCTTTCTCGCACGCCAGTCCAAGCTTTTCACTTGGTCGGAAAGGATGGCTCCTCGGGCTTTCCCCCATATCACGACCTCGGGATTTCGGCCCTGTGTCGCGACGCCCACGGGGAGTCAGGCTGGAACTTCGGCCACGGCTCTCATCGAGAGGTCCAATGCGCGACGGGCTCGCGTAGAAAGTTCTCGATCGGAATACCGTCCACCCCGTTTTTCCGCTGGCCGACGTGCTGCCGGGCGTCACATGAGACCTCGCCACGGCGCCGTACCGCCCTCACCGTCTTGGTCACACAGCTGCCGCCCGGGTACCTTCGATAGCCTGCTTGAGGATGCTCTTCAGGTAGTGCTTCGTCCCTCTGGTTCGGGGCTTGCAGGGGTCCCGTGCCTCGCTTGCCTGCTGTTCGAGCGTCGCATTTGACGAAAATGTCAGGCTCACATATTCTCGGCGTAGCGCTCTGGCTCCAGAATGAGGTCCAGGATGAAGAAGCTTTCCTTGTCCGACGCAAAACGGGAGCTCGGGAGCTTGGTGGACGCCGTGGGGCGCTCCGACCAGAGGGTCGTCATCATTCGGAATGGCCGACCTGCGGCCGTGCTCATCAGTCCGGACGAGTTCGAAAGCTGGAAGGAAACCGTAGCCGTCCGTAACCAGCCCGAGCTCCTGGAAGAGATCAAAAAGGGGCTTGCCGCCCTCCAGTCCAAGCGAGCTCGTCTCTACACGCTCGAAGAGTTGCTCGGTTGACGCGGGGGCCCGTGGCGAGTGCTGCCGGCCCTGAGGGCTGAGTCCGGCGGGAAGGGCCGGGGGCCTGAGCGGTGGGAGGGTACGATTCACCCCGCGGCGTGCGGTTCAGGGCCCGGAATGTCCCCGGGAATAGCGGCCCCGTGACCGACCTTTCGACTCCTCTTCCGAGGAGGCCTGAGGACGGGTTCTGTCAGGTGGGAGGTTGCCTTGCGGTCGGGCGTCACCGGGCCTGCCCATGCCCGCCAAGAGGCTCTCCAAGCCGCCGCAGGGCGACTCAGCGGTCGCTTTTCCGCAATAACCGCGTCGTCTCTTCGTAAATGGTCCGGCGTGGCCCGACTGCTACGATTTCGACCACCCGGCCTGGCGCTTCCCGGTAGATGATCCGCAGTCTCCTGACCTTGTAGCTCCGCAATCCTGCAAGCTCTCCTTTGAGCGCCTTCCCGATGGTCGGCTCGCGTAGGATGTTCCTCAGCCCTTCTCGGACCTTACGCTTGATACTCGGGGGCAGCTTGCGCACCGAAGCGGCGACATAGTCGGGGACGCGAAGTAGGCGTGTCCGTGCCGAATTTTGCACATGCTGGCCCGGACCGGGCTTCTTCCCGGTTGTTCCTCGCCGCGGCAAAAGCTACCCCTTGGCGCCGTCCTTCTTAAGCCGCCCTCTCGCCGTAGCCGCCACTTGGCGCGTCGTTTTCACAATAGAGCCGGGAAATTTACTGTGTACGACCTCGCTTCCCCTCGTCGTGACGAAGTAGGCGCCTCGCTCACCGGGCTTGGGCGCAATCCAGCCGACTCGTACGGCCCACTTCAGGTCGCGGGCCAGATTCTTCGGCACCCTCTCGGCTGCCTCCTGAAAGAGCCTCTCGAGATCGGCGCGGGTGAAGGTCTCCTGTGCCCTATGCTCTCTGAGGAATGTTCCGATCGCCGCGATTTTGTCTGGGTTTCGCCTTGCTCGGCAGTCATCCAAATATTCGCGGACAGAAACCGACGTCCTCGTGGGGGGTCCTGTGATGCCCCCTGACGCGTCCGCTGAGCCGGGGTGTCTCAGGTCGGCTGGAGCCTTTGGCTCTTCCCGCCCCGTCAGAATGAGGAGCAGGACCCGATCGGCAACTTCCCTCGGCACCTCCCGCTCGAGTTTTAGGCCCTCGCCTTCGATGCAAATCCTGTAGGTCTCCATGTCCTCTCCTATGTACTACACAGGTAGCTACACGAACCGGGGGTTCACGTTAAGTGCGAGGCCAGCGGAAGGGGTAATCCTGTGGTTCGAGTTAAGTTCGAGCTTCGAGATGATCGTAGGGTGAGTCACCTTTCTCCCCCCTCTCGACGATCGTCGGAACTCTTGCGTTGACGCCGCTTTGTCCGACCAGTACGAAGCCCTATGGTCAGCGCGTTCGCCGAAGCGACCAGGGTCGAGCCGAGGGGAGAGGGGCACTACACCGGGCACATCGATGCCTCCTGGAACCTGCGGCCCCTGCCGCAAGGCGGAATTGTGACGGCCGTAGCGCTGCGCGCGATGGCTGCGGAGCTCGCAGAGCCGGATCAGCGGCTTCGGAGCCTCCACACGACGTTCGTCGGCCAGGTGGCCCACGGCCCGGTCGAAATCGACGTGGAGGTTCTCCGGCGGGGACGGTCGATGTCCCATCTGCGGGCGGAGGTCCGGAACCCGGGCTCGGGACGCGGCCACCTGACGACGGCCATTTTCGGGGCCCCGAGGGCCGGCTTCGAGTTCAAGGACCTGGAGCCCCCGCGCGGCGTGCCACGGCCTGCCGAATGCCCCTCGTTTCGCGACCCGCTCCCCCCGGAGGCCGGTCCTTTCGAGCCCGTGCCCTTCTGGCAGGAGAGAGTGGAGGGTCGCTCCGCTCTGGGCCACGCTCCCTGGGAGGACTACGCTCCGGGCCGAGCGGAGCGAGCCTACTGGTATCGCTTCGACGAATCCCCTCTCCTCGAGGACGGCACGATGGATCCCTTCTCGCTCGTGGTTCTGGCTGACACGATGCCGGGGGCGGTTGCAGAAAAGCTGGGAAAGCAGGAAGGGCCGTGGTTCGGGCCGAGCCTCGATCTTTCCGTCCACCTCCTCGAGAGTTGCCGCTCGGAGTGGGTACTCGGCCACAATCGGGCCCGCCACGCGGGCTGCGGCTATGCCTCGGCCGACATGGCGCTCTGGGACTGCGGGGCCGAGGGGCGCGTGGAACCGCGACTCGTCGCGTATGCGACGCAGCTTTTCTTCTGCCGGTTGCTCTGATTCGGTGCCCCGGCGCCGGTCCGAAAGCGGCGTTCTTACCGGGTACACGGGGAACCGCGGCCGCAAACTCGCTGCAACGGGCCCGGTGCGAACCTGGCCCCGTCTCTTGGTTGGCCTCCGGCTCGGCGTCGTGTATGTTCGTTCGAGGGCGATGCCTGGAACGAAGGCGGTAGTTCCTCGTAAGGGGAAGAGCTGGACCGTTTCCCGAGTGCGTTGGGAGGAGGCGGAGCAGAGGGACTTCGAGTTCTGGTACGAACGGCTCACGCCCGAAGAGAGGGTGGCGGCGGTCGGAGAGGCACTCGAAAGCTGCCTCGAAGTGCGAGGACGGAATGGCGTCCCGAGACTACGAAGAGTTCATCGCCGCATTGAATGCCCATGGAGTTCGTTACCTGGTCGTCGGCGCGCACGCGGTGGCTCTTCACGCCCGTCCCCGCGCGACGAAAGACCCTGACATTCTGCTAGTGCCTACGGTCGGCAACGCAAGGAAGGCACTGGCAGCACTCCGAAGATTTCTTCGGGGGGGGCGGACCGGTGGTCGCCCTCGCCCGCGCGACTTGACAGACCGGAAGCCCCTCGCGTAAACGGGGAGTCGGCGACGGAGCACGGATGCTCTTTTCGGGACAGGGTTCTCGCGCGCCGCCGGGACATGCGGCGTGAGTTCGTGTTCGCGAGTTCCGAAAATCACCCAACCAAGGAGGGAAGAACGAATGCAGCCAAGGACAAGGCAGGAAAGTGGGTTCACGCTCATCGAGCTTCTGGTCGTGGTGGCCATCATCGGCATTCTCGCGGCCATCGCGATTCCGCAGTTCGCGGCTTACCGCCAGCGCGGTTACGACGCGCGCGCGAACTCGGACCTGCGAAACGCGGCCACTTCGGAAGAGGCGTACTTCTCGACGTACGAGAAATACGTGGACCTCGCTGCGACGACCGGACCGGCGTCGCCCCCGCAACTGCCGGGGCTTCACATCTCCGAGACCGTGACGCTCGCCATGACGAACAACGGCGACGTGAGCTTCCAGGGGACGGCGAAGTCCAGTCGCGGCACGGGGAAGACGTTTTCCTACGACAGCGCGGCAGGCGGGATGCAGAACTGAAAAGCCCCGAGGCGGGCGGCGCTCCGAAGCTACGGGGCGCCGCCCGCCTCGCCGCCGTTGCAGCTTCGGCGGTGGGGGAAGGCGGAAGCCGACAGCGAAAGGCCAGGGATGCTCGGGGTCGTTTCGCAATTCGGTGGCGGAGGTGGCACTGGAAAGTCCGGGACCCGGCGTCCGTCCTTGTCGCCCGAGTGCGCCCGGAGTACGGTAGCGCCGACACCGGGACACCGGAGGCGTGCATGGTAGAAAAAACGATCGAGCTCACGGGTGCGTCGGCGGCGGGCATCGAGGACGCCGTGGCCCTGGCCGTGGCGAGGGCCGGGGTCACGATCGAAGGGATTCGCCGCGTCGAGGTCGTCGAGATCGGCGCCGAGGTGGAGGACAACGCGATCACGCTCTGGCGCGTTCGCGTGAAGGTCACGTTCGGCGTTCACGACCAGCTCCACGAGTGATCGCATCCTCCCGTCGCGATGTCCGAGCCGAAGTACCGAGAAATCCTGCCCGGGATCTTCGAACTCTTTCTCCCGCTCCCGATGCGCCCGACGATCGTCAACACTTACCTCGTTCGGTGCAACGGCGAGTGGGTTCTCGTCGACACGGGCGTGGGGAGCCCCGAGAGCCTCTCCACCTGGGAAGCTTTGCTGCGCGCGATCGGCTGCCCGCCGGCCGAGATTTCCACCATCGTCTGCACGCACCACCACCCCGACCATTTCGGGGCTTCGCGTGCGCTCAAAGAGAAGACGGGCGCGCGACTTCTCGTCCATTCCCTCGAGTTCGACCGCTCTCGAACCTTCGCGAGCCGGGACCGCCCTCCGGAAGCCATCGCATTTTTTCGAGCGAACGGCATTCCGCTCGAACGCCTCCCGCGCGTGCCGTCGCAGGGCGAGTTCTGGTCGCAGCTTTACGCCCCGGGTGAACCGGACGGCTTTCTCGAGGACGGACAGGTCCTCGAGGTGGGAAAGCGCGAGTTCCGGATCGTCTGGACGCCGGGCCACGCGCCGGGGCACTGCGTCGTGCATCTTCCCCGCGAGCGTGTCCTCGTCGTGGGGGATCACCTGCTCCCCAAAATCACGCCCCACGTCGGCTGGTTCCCGAACGGCCCCCCGGATCCTCTCGGGGACTTCCTCGACTCCCAGCGCAAGGTGGCGTCGCTCGACGACGTGGACTTCGTTCTTCCCGCCCACGGGCCCGTCTACACCGACCACCGCCGGCGGGCGGCCCAGATCATCCAGCATCACGACTACCGGATGCGCGAGATCCTGGACGTGATCCGCAAGCGGCCCAAGCCGGCCTACGAGATCGCGTCGCGCGTGTTCGACTTCACGCCCGAAAGTCCGCTTACCGTGCAGTTTCCGGCCACGTTCGAGACTCTCGCACACCTCCGCCACATGATGCGGCTCGGCCAGGTGGAGTGCGAGGAGCGGGACGGGCTCGTGCTCTACGTGGCCAAGGGAGCCAAAGAGTCCACGGTCCTCTGAATGGGCCGCCCGGGCCCGTGGCCGCCCGATCGCGCTTGCGCGGGACACGGGTAGCCGCCCGACGCTCGAGAACGCCGCGACCAGGCGTCGAGCCGTGGGCGACGGCGCGGCAAGCGCGGGTGAGCGCGGGCAGACAAAAGAACAGCGAACAGCAAGCGAGGCCGAAGAGTTCGGCGGCGTGAAAGGAGAGCCGGGGAGCTCCGGTACTCACGGACAAGGAGGAGCAGCACTCACGGAAAAAAGAGCCGGGGCGAACGGGGCGTCCGGACCGGGGGGCAGCTTCGCGCCTTTTCGAGGATCGGCGTCCGCGCCCAGAGGAGGCACGTATCGTCCCGGAAGATCGGGTGCCAGCCGGGCACGCGCGAGAGGTCGAGCGGCGAGCCAGTGGGGGCGAACACCAGGTCCGTTTCGTAGCGCCGCAAAAACCCTTCGACCCTCTCGCCCGCGAAAAAGTCGAAGTTGTCCCGGACGGCGCGCACGGGATAGACGGTCGCGAACCGTCCGTCGAGAGAGACTCGCACGTCCGGGGAGAGGTGCCAGAGGACGTAGCCTCCCCAGTCGAGCGGCACGGCTGCGTTCCCTCCGATGCCACACTCCCGGAGGTAGGTGACGGCCCCCACGGGATAGTCCCTTCGGTCGTAGACGATACGGAAGCGGTGCTCGAAAGCCCGCGCGATCAGAAGAGAAAGCTGGAGCACGGAGACGGCGGCCACGCCGGCGAGAAGGATCCGCCGTGCGGGTTCGGAAAGGAAAAGCGTTCGCCCGAACCGGAGAAAAGCCGGAGGTGGAGAAGCGAGAAAGCGCTCGAGGTTCTCGGCAAGAAGCGGCAGCGCCGCGAGGGCGAAGAGCGGCGTGTGGCGCTGGTGTCGGAAGGCGAAAACCAGAAAGAGCACGCCGAGCCCGGCTTCCCAGCCCCGTCCTCGGAACTCGGTACGGAAGAGCGTGAGAACGAATCCGCCCGCAAGAAGAAGGAAGGTCCCCTGCGCGGGCTCGAGGGCGAGCGGCTGCCATTCCGTGATGGGATGGGGGAAAAAAAGCTCTTCGCGCACGTAGAGGCCGAGCGACGGGCCGTAGGGATTGAGAAAGAGAAAGGCGAGGAGTGCCGCGAGGCACCCGAGCGCCGAGCGGCGCGCCTCCGAACGCAGGACGAACGCGTTCCAGACGGCGCGCACGCCGAGAACGCCGAGTCCCGCGAGTACTCCCCCGTGCAGGTTCGCCCAGAGGGCGAAAGCGAGGGCGAGAGCCCAGGGCGAAGGGGAGGGTGTCCTGCGGAGGACGAAAAAAAGACCTGCCAGGGCGGCGTAGGTGAAAATTTGCGGCCGGGGCGCGAAACCCCGCGAGAGGACGGAAAGACCGAGAACGAGAAGAACGACACGAAGCGGAAGCGGGAGCCGGGTGCGCAGAACGTCCGCGGCGAGAAGGGCGAGGGCGAGAAGACCCAGAACGAGCTTCCACGCGAAAAGCCCGCGGCTACCGAAAGTGCCGTAAATCCAGGCCAGAAGGACTTGCGAGAGCCACTCGTGGTCGACCCAGGGGTGTCCCGCGGCCGTGTACGAGAAAACGTCCGTACGGGGGACGGCTCCGCTCTCCAGGATGAAGAGGCCGCTCTTCAGGTGGACCCAGAGGTCGTTGTCGGCGGTCGGATCGGAGAGAAGGTAGAGGGAGGACGTGACGAGGAGGAAAAACCAGAAGGCCGTCTCGCGGGGCACGCGGTCTCGCGCGGTCGGCCGTTCAGGGGCCCGTGGGCGGAAGCCAGAGGTAAAGAAAGCGCGGTGTGAGAAAAGCACCGGCTTCGAGCGGAAAAGCCCGAGACGAAGCGCTTCCGGCCATGGCGTAAACCGTTTCCTGCGGCTCGTCGCTCCGGCGGTAGAGGACGACGCGAGCTTTTTTCACGCCGGCCCGCTTTCGGGCCTCTTCGATGGCTTCGTCCAGGTAGCCGATGCGGTCCACGAGTCCCGCGGCGAGCGCTTGCTCGGCCGTGAGAATGCGGCCGTCCGCCCAACTCCCGTTTCTCGGGGCCGCGGGTCGCCGCTCGTGGACGAGGGAAACGAAACGGTCCCGCATCTCGGAGAGGACGCGCTCGAGGATGGCCCTTTCCTCGGGCGTCATTTTGCGCAGCGGCGAGCCGATGTCCTTGTGTTCTCCCGCTTTCACCGTCTGGTCTTCGATCCCGAGCTTGCGGAAAAGGCCTTCCACGTTGAGGCCGTAGAGCACGGCCCCGATGCTCCCCGTGACGGTGGTGGGCTGTGCCACGATCGAGTCGGCGGCGAGCGCCACGTAGTAGGCGCCCGAGGTGCCGAGGTCCATCAGGTGGGCGACGACGGGCACGTGGCGTTTTTCCGCGAAGCGACGGATCTCTCGGTAGATGGTGTCGCTCGCCGTGACGGAGCCGCCGGGGCTGTCGATACGCAAGACGAGCGCCTTCACGTCGTCGTCCCGTGACGCTCGGCCGAGCTCGGCCTTCACGCGGTCGAGCGTGGCCTCTTTCCGCGAGAGGCCGAGCGGCCCCTCTTCGCCGGTCGCCGTGATCGTCCGCGAGATTTCGACGAGGAGGATCTTCGCTTTGCCCTTGCCTTCGACGACGTGCTCCTCGAGAGGCTCGGGTTTTCGTTTCAGGAGGTCGATCTCCGCGAAAACGAAGGCGCAGCCCGGGACGGAGAAGAGGAGAAGCAGCCCGGCCAGGGCTTTCGCGACGCACCGCATGGCGCGCCTTTATACTGACGGCACGGGCGCGAGAGCAAGCTCGGGCCTCGGGAAGAGGACTCGGAGGCGGGACGCGCCCCTCCATGCCCTTGCTTCGAGTGCGTCGCGGCGAAAGAAACGGCTTTCGTGAATCCCCGCTCCCTTCTCGGGTCTTTGCTCGAGGCGTTCCGTTTCCTTTTGCCGACGCTCCTGGGCGCGTCTTCCCGGGTTCCGAGCCGCGGAGCCGCCGCCCTGTTTTTTCCGATCTGCGGTGTCGCTCTGGGCGCCGTCCTCCTCCTCGTCGATCGCTCTCTCGGTGGCGCGGCCACGCACGGGGCGGCCCTCGCGGAGGTCGTCGTCTTTCTCCTGCTGACGGGAGCGACCCACGAGCGGGCGCTCTACCGCATCGTGGCCTCGCGCGCGCGGAACCCTGCTTTCGTCTGGCTGCCGGGGGCGGTCGTGTTTCTCTGCCTTGCCGCGCGTTTCGTTTGCTACGCGACGCTCGAGGCGCGGCGGCAGGAGGCGTTCCTTTTCGCGCCGCTCCTCGGGCGGTGGGCCATGGTGGTGTCCGCTTACGGCAACGCCGTGCGTCCATCCGAGCACGCGTCGTTCGTCCGGGGCATCGGCTTTTCGGAGTTCGGCTGGGCGAGCGTCCTCGCGTGCGCCGTCGTCTTCCACGTGTGGGAGGCGTTCGGGATTTTTCTCGTGACGGTGCTCGCGGCCGCGACCGTCGGCTTGCGCTGGATTCTGCGGCGGCTGGGCGGCGTGGACCCGGAGGGGCTTCTCGCCGCGGGAACGTTCGTGGAGATCCTTGCACTCGGCATCGTGCGGATCGCGCCCGGCACGTAGGCCGTGTGTGCTCGGCGTGCGCCGCGCCGAGGCATCTCGCCGAGAGCACGAATCGGCCCGCTTGCCGAGAGTGGGTCGAGGGGAGTGGCGAACATCGCAGCGGCGCACCGGATGCGGGTGCCGCACCGCGAGATCGCGCTCGCGGGGCGTCCGCCGGCCGGGGTGCCACCGGGGTTCGGCGGAGCGGTACGCATGCCGCTTCGCGAAGGGCTGCGGGGTTTTTGCCCGACGTGGACTCCGCGGGGCGCCGAGAGCCCTGCCGGGACGTGTCTGGACGGTTTTCCACCCCTCCGATATCGTCGCCTCCCGGTGAGAGCTGCTGCGCGTCTTCTTCCTGTCCCTTGCCCGCACGCCCCGCGCTGCGCGGGTTGCCCTTACGTGGGAACTCCCTACGGGGAGCAGCTCGAAAAAAAACGCTCCTCCCTCGTCGCTGCTCTCGCAGCTCACGGGCTCGGGGGGCTCGTGGAGGTGCCGGAGGTGAAAGGCTCGCCGGAAGTTTTCGGCTACCGGACTCAAGCGAAACTCGTGGTCCGCCGCATGCGGGGCCGCCTGGTATTCGGCCTCTACCGGCCCGGCTCGCACCGGGTGGAAGAGGCGAGCGCCTGCGCGGTCCATCACCCGCTCGTCGGGCGCGTGCTCGACGCCTTGCGGCTCGAAGTGGAGCGCAGGAAGTGGCCCGTCTACGACGAGCGAACGGGGGAGGGGCTTCTCCGGTTCGTCGTCGTGCGCGTGAGCCGGTGGCAGAAAAAAGCCCAGCTCGTGCTGGTGACACGCGCACCTCTTCCGGGCGTGCGCGACGCAGCGCGGAAGCTCCTCGAGAAGGTCCGAGGACTCGCGAGCGTGGTCGAGAACCTGAACCCGACACCGGGCAACGTGATCTGGGGCGAGCGTTCCGTTCCGCGCGGCGGCGAGCCGGGGCTTCTCGAAAAGGTGGGGCACCTCAAGCTCGTGGCGCACCCGGGGGCGTTTCTCCAGGCGAACATTCCGGTGGCCAGAAGGATCTACCGCCGCGTCGTCGAGCTCGCATGCCCGGGTCCCGGAGACGTCGTGCTCGACCTCTACAGCGGGGTCGGCGCGATCGCCCTCCATCTCGCCGAGCGCGCGAAGCTCGTCCTCGCGGTCGAGGAGTCTCCCGTTGCCGTGGCGGACGCGAAGGCGAACGCCCGCCGGAACGGCTTTCACAACGTGCGGTTTTTCTGCGGCCAAGCCGCACTCCGTGTCGAGGAGCTCCTTGGGACGTACCCCGGCTTCGACGTCGTGGCGGTCAACCCGCCCCGCGCGGGCATGGACGAGCGGGCCCGGGAAGCGGTGTTGCGGGCGTGCCCGGCACGTCTGGTCTACGTGTCCTGCGAGCCCACGACGCTCGCCCGCGACCTGCGGTGGTTCGTCGACCGGGGTTTCCGACTCGCCCGTGTCGAGCCCTTCGACATGCTGCCCCAGACCGAGCACGTGGAGACCGTGGCTCTTCTCGAGCGAGGCGAGCGAGGTCTCCAGGGATAGGCCGGTGGACGAGGCCGTTCTCGTCGGCGAGCGGCCGCGCACGCCGGGCGGCGCCGCGGGGGAGCTGCTCGAGCTTTCGGTCTGGCGTGGTCTTCTGCGCCTGAGCGGCCCGACCACGGCCGTCATGGGCGTGGCCGCCCTCTCGAACATTCTGCACACCTATTTCGTGAGCGTCCTGGGTCCCGAAGCCATCGCCGCGGTCTCCCTGGTCTTCCCGGTCACGCTGATTCTCACGACGCTCATGGCGGGCGGCATCGGTTCGGGGATCTCGTCGGCCGTGGCTCGGGCTCTCGGTGCCGCGGACGAAGAGATGGCCCGGGAAGTCGCGGCTCACGCCTTTTCCCTCACGCTCGGCGTGGGAAGTCTCGCATCGGGCCTTCTCTTCCTGGGAGCTCGCCCCGTCTTCGCCGCCATGGGCGGAAAGGGGCAGGTTCTGGATTTGGCCGTGGCGTTCGCGCGCGTTCTTTACGCGGGTCTTCTCGTCACGTTCTTCGTCTCGACCTGCGACAGCATCCTGCGCGGGGCGGGGAACGTGCGTGTTCCTGCCGTCGCCTCGACCGTGTCGCTCGTCCTGCAGATCCTGCTCGTGCCTGTTTTCATGTTCCCGCTCGGCTTCGGTATCGTCGGCGCCGCCCTGGGAACGCTCGTCGGCCAGGCTCTCGGGGGGTTTTTGCGCCTTCCTTACCTCTTCGGCCGCTCGCCCGTGATCCGCAGCGGGATCCGTCCACGAAGATTTCGCTGGTACCCCGTCCAGGACATCCTGCGGGTAGGAATCCCCTCTTCGGTAGGGACGCTCGCCGTCTACGTGGGTCTCATCGTGCTCACCGCGATCGTGGCGCGCATGGGAGATGCCCACCTGGCTGCCTTCGGCCTCGGTAGCCGGCTCGACTTCCTGGTGCTGACGGTTTCCTACGGGACCGGGGTGGCGGTGCTCACGCTGGTGGGTTTCGCCGCGGGCGCGAGGCGGCACGACCGGATCGAGGCTTACACGCGCGGCGGCGCTCTCCTGCTCGGGCTCGCCTGGGGTGCCCTCGCGTTGCTGGTCGTCGTCCGCCCGGAACTCTGGCTCCGGATGTTCACGGACGACGCCGAGGTTTTGCGCGTGGGAGAGCTCTATCTCCGCACCATCGCTCCGACCTACCCGTTCGGTGCCGCGGCCATGGTTTTTTCCTTTGCCTTCCAGGGGACCGGAAGAGCCGTTCCTCCGCTCGTCGTGATCGTGCTGCGCGTCGTCTCGGTGACCGCTGCCGCCGCACTCGCGACGGCGAGTTTCGGCGCGAGCGCGAGAACGGTGTTTGCCATCATGGCGCTGGGGAACGTGGCTTCTTGCCTCGGCGTGGGTCTCCTTTTCGTCCGGCAATCGAGGCGTCGCGGCTTTTCCGGGGAGAGCCCTCGGCCCTTTGCGAAAGCAAAAACGGGTTGAAAAACGCCCGGCCCGGGTGCGAAAGTAGAGCCCGAGTCCCGGGGGGTTTACCGGAGGGTCGTCATGCGGATTTCTCGTTGGGTCGTTCTCTTGGTGTTCTCGCTCGTTCTCGTTTCGCCGTCCTTTGCGGACCACCCGGAGACCCAGGGCCCCTTGCCCCCCCATCCCACTCTTCCGGAGTGCGACCCGGACGACCCGGACCTCCTTCTCCCCGACCTCATCCCCGTGGACACCCCGCGGGACGTGCGCACGATTTTCAAGGGCGGCCGCCGGGTCATCCAGTTCACCACGTCGATCGGAAACATCGGAGACGGTCCGCTCATCATGGAAGGAATGACCGTATCCACGGACGCCGGGATCTTCACGCTGGGCTTCCAGGTGATCCGTCGGCGCGACGGTTCCGAGTGCGCGCGGGCCGCCGGGTTTTTCGAGTTCCACCCCGAGCACCGGCACTGGCACTTCGACGACTTCGTCGGGTACCGGGTCGTCGAGGGGGACCCGATCACGGGGAACGTGGTCGCGACGGGCGGGAAAGCCTCGTTTTGCCTCCTCGACAACGTCGTCCTGAAAAGCCTCGGTTTCAAGAATCCTCCGCAACAGCTCCAGCACAACCTCTGCGAAAGCCACGAAGGCCGTCAGGGAATCTCCGTGGGTTGGGCCGACATCTACGAGCGTCATCTTCCGGGTCAGGACATTCTGCTCGACCCGCCGAACGGCCCGCAGGTTCCCCTGGGCACGTACTTCCTCGTGAACGAGGTGGACCCCGATGACCACATCTGGGAGACGGACGACACGAACAACCTGGGTTGGGTCCCGGTAGGGGTGACGCTCGCTCCTCCCGACCCCTCGCGGCTTCCGCCCGTCGTCACTCCCCGCGCGCCCGGGAGAGTTTTGGGCCCGAGGCTCGGCAGGGTGCGTCCGGTGCGCGAAGTGCCCCAGCGCGTCCGACCCACCCGCCCGCCGCGTCCGACCCGACCGCCGAAACCCACCAAGGCCGTCCCGACCAGAAGACCGCGGCCCACGCGAGGGCCCTTCGGCCGGCCCCTGGTGAGCACGAGACCTCCCAAGCCCACGCGGCCGCCGAAACCCACGAGGCCACCGCGCGACGGACAGATCCGTCCCACGGAAACCCCGCGGCTCACGCCCACGCCCAGGCCCACGCCCGTCCGCCGCGTGCCCGTCCGGCGCGAGCTGCCGACGCGACGGCCGCGGCCTACCCGCCCGCCCAAGCCGACGAAGCCGCCGAAGCCCACCAAGCCGCCGAAAAAACCGATCACACCGCGGCGGCCCGGAGGCCCGCTCCCCACTCCCACTCCGGCACTCGGTGCCCCGGGACCCGGGCTCGAGGCGAGACCGTGCCGAGCCACGTGTTCGTTCCCGCTCTCGCAGCTCCGGATGACCTGGTACGACGCCCTCGGCATGGACTCTCGACTTCCAGGTGAGCCCGCGGACGTGCGGTCCTCTCACGCCGGAGCCCGGTGAGGTCGTCCGCGTGCAGATGACGAACTGGATCACGGAGCCCGGTCTCGTGCGTCCCGAACAGCACATCTCCGAGATGACGATCGGCCCGGACCTCGTGGCCGAGGACGGGTTCGGCCGTCGGATTTCGTTCGGCACGGTCGGAGACCGGATTCGGCTCGACTACGAAGCAGCCGAGCCTCCGTTCGCCGAAGACGACGACGGGATCGACTTCCCGGTCGCCTTCGACCTCTGCATCACGGTGGGCGACCAGACGATTTCCGCCCGTCCGGTCTGCCAGCCGAAACCGACCGGGATGCTGTGCCATCTCTAGCGGCACGCGTGAGTTCGTGAAGGACGGCCCTCTTTCCGGGGAGGGCCGTCTTCACGTCCCCGTTCTTTTACGGGAAGTCGTCGAGCTTCTGGCCCTTCCGCGGGGAGCGCGGGCCGTCGACGCCACGTTCGGTGCCGGGGGACACGCCCGCGTCCTCCTCGAAGCCGTGGGCCCCCGAGGACAGGTACTCGCGATCGAAAGGGACCCGTCGCTCGTCGAGAGGGCACGTGGGGAGTTCTCGCGAGAAATCTCGTCGGGCCGGCTCGTCCTTTTCCACGGGAATTTCCGGGAGCTCGAGATCATCGCCCGCGACGCCGGATTTTCTCGCGTCGAGGGAATCCTTTTCGACCTGGGGCTCTCCTCCTACCATCTCGAGGCGGCGGGTAGGGGGTTTTCCTACGAACGCGACGAGCCGCTCGATCTGCGCTTCGATCCCACGGAGCCCGGGACGGAACCTGCCCACGCGCTGCTCCGCCGCCTTTCCGCCGAAGAGCTCGCGAGGCTTCTTGCGCTCTACGGCGAGGAAAGATACGCGCGGCGCATCGCGCGGAAAATCCTCGGGAAGGCCCCGGTCCGCACGAGTGCGGAGCTCGCCCGGGCGGTGCGAGCGGCGCTCCCCGCGCCGGCACGACGCTTCGCCGACCGGAGCGCCGCGAGGGTTTTCCAGGCTTTACGAATCGCCGTCAACGACGAGCTCCGGGCCCTCGAGGAAGCTCTCCCACGGGCGCTCGGCCTTCTGTCGCGGGGCGGAAGGCTCGCCGTGATCTCGTTCCACTCGCTCGAGGACCGGATCGTGAAGCGGGCTTTTCGCGAAGCCGCCCGAAGAGGCGAGGTCGCGATCCTCACGAAAAAACCCGTCGTCGCCTCGGACGAAGAGCGTCGCGAGAATCCTCGGTCGAGAAGCGCCAAGTTGCGGGCGGTCGAGAAGCGGTAGCCGAAGGGCTTCCTGTGCCTCCGGGCGCCTTCGGTTTCCCCCGGCGCGAATCCGGGCCGAGAGACTCCCGGTCCGCCCTCAGCCGGGCAGGAGCCTCCGGACGCCCACGTCGGCCAAGAAGAGGACGAGCGCACAGGCACCGAGCCAGAAATCGAGGTCGACCGTTTCCCGGCGCGTTCCCCGTTCCCGGGCCACGATCTCGCGGACGGTCGGGTCGAGCTTCCCTCCCGTCTCCTCGGCGATGCGCCGCAAGAGTTCGAGGTTGGGCCTCGGGACGACGAATTCCTCGGAAGCCGGTTCGGCCGCGATCCGGGGGAGCTCGCGGCGCACCTCTCGCACGGTACCGGTCTCGTCCCGATAGTGAAGCACGACGGCTTCGGCCGGAAACTCGATTCGTCCCTCGTAAACCCGGAGGTCGACGGGGGCGAGCAGGATTTCCTCGGAACCCGAGCGGGCGGTGAGGGGACCCGGAGCGACCGGTGCGAGGCTCCGGACCCTGAGGTAGGTTTTCCCTTCCCGCCTCAGGGTCTCGACGGCGAAGTCCCCGGGGACGTGCAGAGCCATGGCCCAGCGGACGAGCCGCGACCAGAAACGCGCGTTCGCCTCCCAGCTCCCCCACTCCCTCAGTTCGGAGGCCGTCGAAGCCGCGACGGCGCCGACGCGGCCGAGTCCGTACTGCCAAACGGCGAGCAGCGGAATCGGCCTCTCCTCGGACGGCACTCGAAGGAGGAGATCCGCACCCGTTCTTCGACGGGTGAAGGCGTACCCTTCGAGCGCGGGAAAGGGCACGGGCAAACCCGCGAGAAGAGGGTGGGAGAGGTCGGCCTCGGGTCGCACGGCAAGAGGCTCTTCCCGGCCTCGAAGGACCGTTCTCGTGTCGGCGAGCAGGAGCCTCGGCAGCCGCCGCACGTCCCGGACGTGGTAGAAACGACCGCCTGTCCTGGCCGAGATGCGGTGGAGCAGCTCGACGTTCACGAGGTCGTCTCCGATCCGGATGGTCGTGACGCCGATCCCCGCCTCCGCCAGTGCGGCGATCAGGGGTTCGTGGTCGGCGGCGTTCCGGTTCGTGTCCCCGTCGGTGAGGAGAATCACGTGTTTTTTCGGAAGGGGCGAGCGGGAGAGTTGCACGCGGGCGGACTCCAGAGCGTCGTAGAAATCCGTACCTCCCGCCTCGACGAGCCGGGGGATGAGCTCTTCGAGCCGGCCGCGGTTTTTCCGGAGCGGCTCGAGCGGTGCGATCGGAAAAGACTGCGAGTCGAACGCGATCACGCCCACGTGGTCCGTGTCCTTGAGCTGGGCGATCACCGCGAGCGCGGCCGCTTTCGCGTAGTGGAGCTTGGACTCCGCCGGATCCCTGCGCGCGAAAGAGCCGCTCGGTTTCGGAAAGGCGCTGTAGCCCATGCTGTTCGAGCGGTCCACGAGCACCATGAGGGCGAGCGGGAGTCGGGCCTTGGGGCGGTTGGCTTGCGGCTCGAACGTGAGCGGAAGGGCGCTCGCGAGCGGGCTTTCTTTCCACCCCTCGTCGCCGAACGTCTTTTTCCCTCCGAGGAAAAGAAGCCCTCCGCCGAACTCCCGGACGTAGCGTTCGAGAACGCCCGGAGTTTCCGGCGGAACTGCCCCGCGGGAAACGTTCTCGAAGACGACGAGATGGTAGCCCGAGACCTCCGGCAGCCGCCGGGGAGCCTCGGCCGGCCGGACGGACCGCACCTGGAATCCGGCCCCCGCGATCCAGGAACGGAGAGGCGAAGACGACTCCCCCACCAGGAGAGCGCGGGGACGCTCCCCTACGGTCACCACCGCCGAGCGGCGGTTGTTCGAGGGGAGGGCATCCTCGTCCAGGTGCACTTCGACCTCCAGCGTGTGGGATCCGGCGGAGTCGAACCTCGTCGGGAAAACCCACCACTCCTTTTCCTTTTCGAGCACGATCGGCGCTTCGTGGATCGGTACCCCGTCGGAGCGCACGACGAGTCTCGCTTCGCGCCGAGACGACGCACCGGAGACGAGGATGCGGGTTTCGAAGGGAAACCCGAGAGGGACGAAAGCCGGGGTTTCCACGCTTTCCACGAAGACGTCGGGCTCGGAAGAGGGAGGCGGGGAGAGGACGTAGACCGGAGCCTCGAGCTCCCGCGCGCGGGCGAGAGCTCGCAGCACGTTTCCCCGCGTTTCGTACCCGTCGGTCACCAGCACGAGCCTGTGCGCCGTGTCGGGCGGCAGCAGAGCGAGCGCGGCGTCGAGCCCGGCCGCGATGTTCGTCGCGCCGCGGGACGAGGCCACGGGGAGCGAGCGAACGGGCTCGGGAGGCGAGGGGACCCGGGCGAGGAACGGATCGGCGGCGAAGGTGACGAGCCCGAACTCGTCCCCCGGTGCGAGCGCCGCGGCCACACGGTCGAGAACGGACCGGGCCCAGGCTCTTCCCGCCTCGCCCACGCTTTCCGAGACGTCCACGACGCCGACGATGGTCATGCGTTGCTCCGGAAGTGCGACCGCGAACCGAAGCCCGGCGAGGGCGGCGACGAGACACGACCAGGCGCCCGCGCGGAGGACCGCGGCCAGGGTCGTCCGCCGTCCCCTGGCTCCGAGAAAAAACAGGGGGATGGCGAGAAGGAGCAGAACGAGAAGCGGGATTTCGAGGTCGACGGATGCGCTTTCGGGATGGGAGAGGAGGTAGGAAAAACCCACGGGACTCACGTCGGGTTCCTCCGCCGCCACGCCCCCCACTCGACGGCCAGAAGCAGCAAGGCCGACGCGAGGAGCCACCAGGAGAGCTCCGTTCGTTCGGGTCTCGGGGAAGAGTCGCGTTCCTTTTTCTCGGCTCTGGTCGTCCGGGGTTCTCCCCGAGCGATGTCCGACTCCTCGGGGTGGAAGAAATTGGCGAGGACGAGCTTCGTCCCGCGAGAACCGCGGAGCCGATAGATCCCGGCCTCGCGGAGTTCGATTCGCGGAGTCGTGGCGGAGAGGGCCGACGACCGTCCCGAGGGGAAGAGGACTTCCACGGGCTCGCCGAAGGGGTCCGGTGGGGCTTCGAACACGTCCCCGGTCCTGAGGACCGCAGGGGCGTTGGCGTCGTGGCGAGAGACCCACTCGACGAGAGCCAGGAAAAGAACGAGCGTCGAGACGTCGTCGTTTCTCCGTAGTCCGCCGGTCTCGAGGTCCGTGGCGAGGCAGGCGATGCGCTCGCGGTTTCGCCGGACGGTGAATGCCAGCGGGAGCTTCTGTCCCCCCGAAGGGAGTCGGAAAATCGGCCGGGCGTCCGGTGGCGCTTCGACTCGGGTCACGAGAGACGACCGGAAGCTCGGGACACCGGGCAGCAAGGGGGAAAGTTCGTGGCGCGGGTCGCGCTCGGGTAGGCCCGTCACCGTGACCGTACCGTGCACGCGAAAGAACTCGGTATCACGGGAGGGAAACACGTAGAGGGCGCCCGGGGACAGCTTCGGGGGGACGACCTTGTGGAAAATCGCGGCATCGTGTGCGAGACGCGCTCTGCGGGGGTAGTCCTCGGGGGCGACGAACTCGACGAAGAGCCCGGGCAGGACCCGGTCGATCGCCAGAATTTCCGGGGCGAGCGGGGTGGGTTCGGAGACGAACAGCACCGTTCGGGGCTCCGAAGGCTCCACCCATGCGTAGGCCGCGTCGTCGGTGGGAAGCGCGTCGTGGCTCTCGATCCGGGCCTCGAGGATGCCTCCCCCGGGGATCGACGGCGCGGCGAAGGTGGAGGCTTCGCGCGGCGCCAGCGTGAAGCCCGTTTTCCAGAAGGGCTCCCCTCGAACCGAGAGAGTGAGGAACCCGTGGCGCGTTTCGTAGGCGAAATTCCGGACCTCCACGAACACCCGGGTGTCGTCCGGCCGGGCGAACGGCGCTTGAAAGACCTCGATCCCCGTGATCGCGACGTTGTCCTGTTCGCTTCCGAGCTGGTGGTGGTTCACCAGAGGCCGCAGCGAAGACGGGAGGCTCGAGAGAGGAAGGTCCGTGAAAACGTGGATTTCCGTCCGTTCCGTCGCCCGTGCGCGCGTCCTCGCGGCGAGTGCCACCGCCGCCGAGAGGTCGCCGGGCACGTCCTCTGCACTCGCTTCCCGCAGGGAGCGGAGAAGTGCCGCGCGATCCGTGGTGGGGCCGGAGCGAATCTCCGGAACGCGACCGGCGAGCAGCAGCATGCCTTCCGCGGCAGGAGGCCAAGCCTGGACGATCCGAGCGGCCCTGCGTTTGGCCACCTCGAAGCGTGTGCTTTTGCCCTCGCGCGCTTTCATGCTGGCCGAGGCGTCGAGCACGAGGATCTCGCGGGGGGCAGGCGGCGACGCCCCTCCCCGGAAGAAGGGGCGCCCGAGGGCGCCGACCACGGCGAGCAGGGCGGCGAGCTGCAGGGCGAAAAGCCAGTCGGGCCGAAAACGACGCCGGGCGAGCGGATCGGGTTCGAGGTGTTCCCACAGGACGAGCGAGGGAACCAATACTTTCCGGCGGAGCCGCTCGAGCAAGTAGAAAAGAACGAGGAGCGCGACGAGACTCCCGAGCCAGAGCGCGGCCGGATTCCCGAGGCCCATCGGTCAGGCGCTCCGCAAGAGGCCGGCCCGGACGAGCGTCCGGAAAAGGGCCGTCCGTAATCCGCCCGTGGGGTCGCACACCGCGAACACGCCCGAGTACGACCGGCACAGGTCTTCCACGCCGCCGAGGTGGTCGCCGAGCGCCTTCCGGTAGCGGGCGACGTTCTGCTCGTGGAGCAGGACGGGCTTCTCGCGTCCCGTCTCCGCGTCGACGACGAGCGCTCTGCGGAAAAACCTCTCCGGCTCTCGCTCGGCCGGACCCAGGACTCGGATGGCGACCGGGCGAAGTCGCATGCGGCTCACGTGCGAGAAAACGGACTCGAGGTCTTCGCGAGGGAAGAGGAAATCGGAGAGGAAGACGGCGAGGCCCGGGCCTCGGGGGCGCTCGAGGTATCGCCGGACGGCCACCGCGTAGCCGAGCCGCCCCGAGGGTCGCACCCCGCGGGCGAAGGCCAGGAGCTCCGGAAGGAGCGACACGCTCCGAACTTCGGGCGAAACGAGACAGCTTTCGCCCACGAGAAAGGCGAGCTCGACGGGGTCTTGTTGCCGCAGGGCGACGTAGGCGAGCGCGAGGGCAAGAGCTCCGGCGAACTCGAACTTTCCGTCCTGGGCCGGAACCGCCATCGAGGCACTGGCGTCGACGAAAACGCGCAGAGGGGCTTCCCGTTCGGGCCGAAAACGGCGGACGATCAGATCTCCGAGGCGGGCGTAAGCGTTCCAGTCGACGAAGCGGAGCTCGTCGGTGGGCTCGTAGGGTTTGTAGCGTTCCACCTCGAGCCCCGCGGCTTCGGACCGACCCCGCAGCGGTGTCTGCCCGACCCGCGTTCCGAGCGCCGTGCCGTGGACCAAACGCAGGTGGCCGAGCGCTCCGAGGAAGGCAGGCTCCGTGACTTCGCCGAGGGGGTCGCGGGCCCTAACTTCGAAGCTTTCTTGCGGCATGGAGCGTGCGTTCGACGAGCGTTCCGGGGTCGATGCCTTCGGCCTGCGCGGCGAAGTTGAGGACCAGCCTGTGTCCGAGGGCCGGAACCGCCATCCAGTCGACGTCTTCGAAGGTCACGTTGGCACGGCCCGCGAGCAGCGCGCGGACTTTGGCTCCGAGCAGCAGGGCCTGCCCGCCCCGCGGGCTCGCGCCGAAACTCACGTAGCGGTCGATCCAGGGATCGGGAGCGAAGGGCCGGGGACCCGGCGGCGCGAACTTGGAGTGGGTCGGTATCGTGCCGGTCACGAGGGCCGCGGCGTAGGCTTCCACGTGGGGGGCGACGAGCACTCCCCGCACGAGGCGGCGGAGCTCCTCGGCTTCCGAAGCTGCGGTTTCGGCGTCGAAGACGGGGCGAGCATGGCGGATGGCGTTCGTCGTCGTGCTGCCCACGATTTCCTGCAGCTCGCGGGTTCCGGGGTAAGGGAGACGGACCTTGACGAGAAACCGGTCGAGCTGCGCCTCCGGGAGAGGGTACGTGCCCTCCATTTCGATCGGGTTCAGCGTGGCCAGGACGAAAAACGGCGGGTCGAGCCGGTAGGTCTCGCCGGCCGCGGTCACCTGCAGCTCGGCCATGGCCTCGAGAAGCGCGGACTGCGTCTTGGGCGTGGCCCGGTTGATCTCGTCGGCGAGCAGGATGTGGGTGAAGATGGGCCCGCGAACGAACACGAACTCCCGACGCCCGTTTCGCTCCGCCACCACGCGCGTCCCCGTGATGTCGGCCGGCATGAGGTCGACGGTGAACTGGACGCGGGTGAAGCGGAGGTGGAGAGCCTCGCCGAGGGTGCGGGCGAGCAAAGTTTTTCCCGTGCCGGGCACGCCCTCGATCAGGACGTGTCCTCCGGCGAAAAAGGCGGTGAGGACCTGCTCGACGCTTTCCTCGTGTCCCACGATGACGCTCCGGATCTCTTCGCGGAGCCTCTCGAAGACTTCCTGGAAGCGTTCGATCCCCTGCCGGGCGATCGCTACCGCGTCCACGTCGAGTTCTCCCGCGAGACGGACGATTCCGGTGCCCACGGGTTTTCCCGGTTCCCGTAGGCCTCTCGTACGACTTCCTCGTAGAGGGGTGGTATCTCGAACCGCGCCGTGGGGCGCTCGTCCTGCGCCCCCGTTTCGTCGCGCCGCGGCGCGGCCGCCGAGACGGGAGCAGGGCGGCTTTCCGCCTCGTTTCCCGGAGCGGTTCCGAACACCGCATCGAGGGCGAGCGGCAGGGTGGCCTCGGGAGGCCCGAAAAGACGGTGCGAAGGCTTTCCGAGGAGCGTCCCGGGCGAACTCGACCGGCCCGCGGCTCCGGGTACCGTGCTTTCGTTCCGTGGGGTCTCGCCGTCTCCCCGGTGGCCCGGCTTCGAGGGCTCCGGGCCCGCCCGCCGGTCTTCCGCTCGCACGCGCCCGGTGCGATCGTCGGGGGAATTCGGCTCGGGCCGCTTTTTGGCGTCTGCCCGATCCGCGTGCCCCACTCGGGAATCCCCCGACGCGCCTTCCCGCGACCGGAGCTCCTTTCGCGACGCTTCTCGGGTGGTGCGGTCGTCTCCGCCGGCTCGAGGTCTCTTTCGCGCTTTCTCGGAGGTGCCCGAGCCGGTCTCCGATCCCTCCCGCGAGATTCCGTCCCGAGTCGTTTTTCTCCCCCGAGCCCGACCGGCTTCGGGCCCGCCGCTCTCGCCGAGGAAAGCGGCAGCGAGCGTCCGGCCGGTGGTGCCCTCCTCCGCTGCGTTCTCTCTCGTGCTCACTTTCGCCCCGGAAAAAAGATCGCGAGCCGGGGGGAAGGAACGCACTTCCGTCGGCGCGGAGAGAAGCCAGGCGGCGACGAGACAGCCCGAACCGGCGGCGGCAAGGAAGAACTCCGCGGCACGCCGCCGCTCGGGTAGAAGCACGGGCTCCCACGTGCTTTTCCGCGCGAGCGCGTCGGAGACCGCGAACTGCGCGAGCGGGCTGTCGAGGCCCGTTCGTTCCACCCAGAGGGCCGTGGCGAGCCGACTTTCGGTCCGGGCCTTCCGGTCCGCGAGGAGCGCCACCCGGAAAAGGCTCGGACGCCGCAGGAGGTGGAAAGAAACCGACGCCGCGGCGGCCACCGAGAAGAGGGCCGCCCAGAAGCGGAGGGGAAGACCCCGCCCCGACGCCCACGTGGCCAGGAACCCGGCGAGGGAAGCGGCCGCGAAAGCGAAGAGCGCCCCTCTGACCAGAAGGCGCCGGTTTCGCCGGCGGAGCACGGCCCGGAGTTCTCGCTCCAAGCCGAGCGGTATCATCGAGCCACTCGCCGCACGATTTCAGAGTAGGGAACTCGGCCAGGGGGGTCAATTGTTCCCCGGCGGAACTACCCGAGCGCCGAAAAGCAAAGTTCCGCGAAGCGGTGGAACGCAGCCGGGAAAACGCCGAGCAGAAGCGTGCCGAGTCCCATGACCCAGAGTGTGACGGCCAGCGGCCCGCCGATCTCGGCCTCGGGCTCGCCTTCTCTCATGTACATGCGCACGAGCACGCCGGCGTAGTAGTACATGGAAAGCACGCTGTTGAGAGCGCCGAGCACCGCGAGGCCGACGTAGTCGGCACGCACGGCCGCGGCGAAGAGGTAGAACTTTCCGGCGAATCCCGCGAGGGGGGGAATCCCCGCGAGCGAAAGCAGAAAAAGACTCATCGCCGCCCCGAGCAGCGGGTAACGAAAGCCCACGCCCTCGAATCCCGCGAGCACTTCGCCCCGCTCCCCGAGGGCCACGACGACGGCGAAGGCCCCGAGATTCATCAGCGCGTAGGCGACGAGGTGGAAGAGCAGAGCCGAGCCGCCGCCGGACTCGAGCGCCGCGACGCCGACGAGAAGGTAACCCGCGTGCGCGATGCTCGAGTACGCGAGAAGCCGTTTCACGTTCGTCTGGCCGAGGGCGAGAAAATTGCCGACGGTCATCGTGACCGCGGCGAGCCCCGCTACGAGCGGCTTCCAGTCGGCGGCCAGCGGGTCGAGCGCGGTGGAAAGGACGCGGAGAAGGCCGGCCAGGGCCGCGGCCTTCACGGCCACCGCCATCCAGGCCGTGACCGGAGTGGGCGCACCTTCGTAGGCGTCCGGTGCCCAGAGGTGGAAGGGGACGGCCGCCAGTTTGAAACCGAAACCCACGAGCAGGAACGCGACGCCCGAGAGCACCAGCGCGCGCGAGGTTCCGGAACGGAGGGCTTCGGCGAGCGGCGCAAGAAGCGTGGTTCCCGTGGCGCCGTAAAGGCACGCGACGCCGAGCAGGAGAAAGCCCGTCGCGAAGGCCCCGACGACGAAGTACTTCAGTGCCCCTTCGGTCGCGCGCGGGTCGTCGCGTCGAATGCCCGTGAGGACGTAAGCGGCGAGGGAGAGGATTTCGAGGGAGAGAAAGATCGTGATCAGGTCGGTCGTCGCCGCGATCGCGAGCATCCCGAAAAGGGAAAAAAGGAGGAGCGCGTAGAACTCGCCGACCTGCTGCACTTGCTTCTCGAAGAAGGCCATCGAAAGCAACAGGGCGAAGACGCCCGAGAAGGCGAAGAACAGGTCGAAGAAGACGGCGAACCGGTCGAGCGCGAGCGTGCCCGCGATCGTGAGCTCGTGCCGGTTCCAGAGGAGCAGCGAGACGGCTCCGAGGACGGAGAGTCCCACCACGCCGAGCCAGCCCAGGCTTTCGCGGTCGGGCCCCTCGCTCCAGAGGTCGGCAAGAAGAACGGTGAGTGCCGTTCCGAGGGCGACAAGGAGTGGCAGGAGAGCCGTCCAGGAAAGATCGGGCGCGTTCATGAGGGGCCAACGGAAGAGGGTTCGTGTTCGGTCGCCGGCCGCGGGGCATGCGGCAGGGTGCGTTCCACTTTGTCGCGCATTCGGGTCAGGTGGAGTTCGATGGACGGCCCCATGCGTTCGAGCAGCGGCGCGGGGTAGACACCGAGCGCGAAGCAGAGGAGGAGGATGGGTGCGAGGGTGGCGAGCTCCCTCTTGGTGAGGTCGCGCAGCTCGCGGTTTTCGGGGTGCGAGATCGGACCGAAAGCGACTCTCTGGTACATCCAGAGCATGTACGCCGCACCCAGGACGACGCCGCTCGTCGCGAGAACGGCGAGGACGCGGTGCTCGGCGAAGGCCCCGAGAAGGATCAGGAACTCGCCCACGAACCCGTTGAGGCCGGGAAGCCCGACCGACGCGAGGGTGATCACCAGGAGAAAGGAGGCGTAGACCGGGACGACTTTCCAGAGACCGCCGAAATCGGCGATCTGTCGGGTGTGCCGCCGCTCGTAGAGGACGCCCACGAGGAGGAAGAGGGCCCCCGTGGAAAGCCCGTGCCCGAGCATCTGGTAGACGGCGCCGGCGGTCGCCTGGGCGTTGAAAGAACAAAGACCGAGCACGACGAAGCCCAGGTGGCTCACGGACGAGTAAGCGACGAGTTTTTTCAGGTCGGGTTGCACCATGGCGACCAGAGCACCGTAGACGATTCCCACGGTGCCGAGCAGAGCGAGGTACGGTGCAGCTTCGGTCGACGCCAGGGGGAAAAGCGGCAGGGCGAAACGCAGGAGTCCGTACGTGCCCATCTTCAAGAGCACGCCCGCCAGGATCACGGAGCCCCCCGTGGGGGCTTCGACGTGGGCGTCCGGGAGCCAGGTGTGGAGAGGGAAGACGGGCACCTTGATGGCGAACGCGAGGGCGAACGCCGCAAAAAGCCATCGTTGTTCGGCGGGCGAAAGGGCAAGCTCGTAAAGACGCAGAAGATCGAAGCTGGGCTCGCCCGCCGCGCGGGCTTGCGCCCAGGCCAGGTAGAGGATGGCGACGAGCATGAGCAGGCTTCCGGCCATCGTGTAGAGGACGAACTTGACGGCCGCGTAGACGCGCCTCGGACCACCCCAGACGCCGATCAGGAGGTACATGGGGACGAGCATGAGCTCCCAGAAGACGTAGAAGAGAAAAAGGTCGAGCGCGAGAAACGTCCCGAGCATGCCGGTCTCGAGGAGGAGCACGAGGACGTGGAACTCCTTCACCCTCGTCCGGATTTCGGACCAGGAGGCGAGAACGACGAGGGGGGTGAGGAACGCGGTGAGGAGGAGGAGGAAAAGGCTCAACCCGTCCACCCCCAGGTGGTAGGAGATCCCGAACGAGGGAATCCACGCGGCGCGCTCGGAGAACTGCATGTCCGGCCGCCCGGGCTCGAAAAGCCAGGCGACCGCGAGGCAGAGGACAAGGGGCACGAGCGAGAAGACGAAAGCGCTCCTCCTGATCGCGTCCTCGTTCGAGCGCGGGAGCGTGCCGAGCACGAGCGCGCCCGCGAGCGGCGAGAAGACGATGGCCGTGAGCCAGGGCATCGGAGTCAACCCCCCCTTGCGGCGCCGTTCACGGCCAGAGCCCCCCTGCCCACGCGTAGAAGCCGAGGATCACCACGGCTCCGACGAGAACGGAGAGGGCGTAGTGCTGTACGTTCCCGCTCTGCCACCTGCGTGCCGTCACGAAGGCTTCCCAGCACACTCTCGCCACGCCGTTCACGGCACCGTCGATCGCGCGCGTGTCGACCGAAGTCCAGAGCCGTCGGGCGGCGGCGACCGTCGGTCGCACGACGACGCGGTCGTACGCCTCGTCCACGTAGTATTTGTTCCGGAGAAGCGAGTGTACCGCGGACCAGCGCCGTCGCACCGCCTCGGGCCACGCGGGCCGGGCCACGTAGAACACGTAAGCCCCGAGGAGTCCGCCGACACCCGCCGCGCTCGAGAGCCCGAAGAGCGCGGTCTCGACTCCGGGGTCGAGGTGAGGATGGAACACGCCCGTGACGGGTTCGAGAAAACGCGCGAAGGGGTTACCCCAGAGCCAGGACTCCGGAAGGCCCACGTAGCCTCCGAAAACCGAAAGCAAAGCCAGGATCACCAGGGGAAGCGCCATGGAGGCCGGGCACTCGTGACCGTGGGAGCCGCGGCCGAAAAAAGCGACGAACCAGAGCCGCCCCATGTAGAAGGCCGTGAGCGCCGCACCCGCCCAGGCGAGGGCCCAGAGGGCGGGTTCTCGGGCGAAGGACGCGAGCAGGATTTCGTCCTTGCTGAAAAACCCGGAAAACCCCGGGATCCCCGAGATGGCGAGCACTCCCACGGAAAACGTCGCGAAGGTAAGCGGCATGGAAGACCGAAGCCCCCCCATCTTCCGGATGTCCTGTTCGCCCCCGAGGCCGTGGATCACGCTGCCGGCGGCGAGGAAGAGGAGCGCCTTGAAAAAGGCGTGCGTCACCAGGTGGAAGATGCCCGCCGAAAAGGCGCCCACGCCCACGCCCAGGAACATGTAGCCGAGCTGGCTGATCGTGGAGTAGGCGAGCACTTTTTTGATGTCCGTCTCGACGAGCGCCATCGTGGCCGCGAAAAGGGCCGTCACGGCTCCGACGACGGCGACCACGGGCAGGGCCCAGGCGGATGCCGCGTAGAGAAAGTGGAGCCGCGCGACCATGTAGACTCCCGCGGTGACCATCGTGGCGGCGTGGATGAGCGCGCTCACGGGCGTGGGGCCGGCCATGGCGTCGGGTAACCACACGTAGAGCGGAATTTGCGCCGATTTCCCGGTGGCCCCGAGAAAGAGGAGGAGCGCGCATGCCGCGGCGACCCCTTCGGGAATCCGCGAGAGAGACGCCTCGATTTCGGAGAACGAGAGTGCGCCTCCTCCGAGGTGCCAGAAAAGCAAGAAGATGCCGAGCAGGAACCCGGCATCGCCCACGCGGTTGACCACGAAGGCTTTCCGGCCCGCCCTCGCCTTCTCCGGATCTTCGTACCAGAAGCCGATCAGGAGGTAGGAGCAGAGCCCCACGCCCTCCCAGCCGACGAAGAGCAGCGGGAGGTTGTCGGCGAGGACGAGGACGAGCATGAGGCCGGTGAAGAGGTTCAGGTAGCAGAAGTAGCGCCCCGGGTCCGGGTCTTCGGCCATGTAACCGGTCGAGTAGAGGTGGATGAGAAATCCGACGCCGGTCACCACCAGCGCCAGGACGGCCGAGAGGGCGTCGAAGCGGAACGTCGCGTCGATCCGCAGGTCGCCGGCCGAGATCCAGGAAAAAACAGGCTCGACGACGGCGCCGGCCGAGGGTGAAGCCGCCAGAACGAAAAAGTTCCCCGCGGCGAGCGCGAACGCCGCGCCGACGCTCCCGACCGCTACGAGGTGGACGGCCCGCCTCGGGAGGACGCCCCCGAGGAGAGCGAGGAGCGCGGAGCTTGCCAGCGGAAAGGCGGGGATCGACCAGAGGGGGAACATTCCCTTCATCGGAGCTTCCACCTACCCCCTCAGGAGATCCAGCTCGTCGAGGTTGGTGGTGCGGCGGTTGCGGAACACCGCGAGCACGAGCGCGAGTCCGACCGCCGCTTCGGCGGCGGCGACGGTCATCACGAGGAAGACGGCCACCTGCCCGTCCATGGACCCGTACTCGCGGGCGAACGCCACGAAAGCGAGGTTCACGGCGTTCAGCATGAGTTCGACCGACAAAAGGACGACGATCACGTTGCGGCGGACGAGGACGCCGCCCGCACCCACGCCGAAAAGGAGGGCGGCGACCGCGAGGGAAGTCTGCGCCACGTTCATCGCGAAGGTCTCCTGTGTCCGAGAACCACCGCTCCCACGATGGCCACCAGGAGCAGCACGGACGTGAGCTCGAAGGCCAGGAGATGCCGCCCGAAAAGCGCCCGTGCCAGGGCTCCGACCGTGCCGAACTCCGAGGGTAGGGACGCCTCTCTTGCCGAGCCGGCGAGCAAGGCCCCGAGAAGCGGAAAAGCCACGAGGCCGCACGCGAGGACGGAAAACAGGTTCCGTTGCCGCGGCCCGAACTCGCGTGGTTGCGCCTCGAGATTGAGCAGCATGATGACGAAGAGAAAGAGGACCAGGATCGCCCCCGCGTAGACGATGACCTGGAGTGCCGCGACCATGTGTGCCTGGAGGAGCACGAAGTGGACGGCCACGAGAAAGAGCGTGAGAACCAGGGAGAGCGCACTCCGCACGGGGTTGCGGAAGAGGACGACGCCCGCCGCGGAGGCGAGGGTGGCGAGCCCGAGGAAGAAGAGCGCCAGGAGCTCCATCACGCCTCCAGGACGAGGAGAAAAACGGCGGTGGCGACGAGGTTCGCGAGCGAGACGGGCAGGAGCCCCTTCCAGCCGAGGCGGATGAGCTGATCGTACCGGAACCGGGGTAGCGTCCAGCGGATCATGATCTGGAGCCAGCAGAGGAAGAGGACCTTCAGCGTGAAGGCTCCGACCTGCAGGAGGACGACCACGAGGTGCGGGAGGAGAATTTCGGTGCCCCAGGGGAACACGAAGCCCGCGCGGCCGAGGTACGGCACTTGCCAGCCGCCGAGGTACAGGGTCGTGACCAGGGCGCTCACCAGAACGATCTCGACGAAATCGGTCATGAAGAACATGAGGTGCTTGATCCCCGAGTACTCGGTGAAGTACCCGCTCACGAGCTCCGATTCCGCCTCGGGGAGGTCGAACGGAATGCGCTTGCTTTCCGCGATTCCGGCGACGAGAAAGACGAGGCACCCGAGCGGCTGGTAGAGGATCCCCCAGGCCGGGATCCAGCCGGCCAGCTCCGTGCCCTGTGCCCGGGAGATCTCCTGGAGGTCGAGCGTGCCGTAGACCAGAACCGCAGCGGCCACGGAAAGCCCCATGGCCAGTTCGTAGGAGATCATCTGCGCGGAGCCCCGGATTCCCCCGAGGAGCGACCAGCGGTTGTTCGATGCCCAGCCTCCCAGGACGACGCCGTAGACCCCCAGGGAGACCATGGCGAGGACGTAGAGCAGCCCCACGTCGAGCGGGGCGACCTGGAGCGGTATCTCGTACTCCCCGACCCGCAGGACGTCTCCGAACGGGACCACGGCGAAGGTCAGGAGCACGGGAAAGAGCGTCATGGCCGGTGCCAGGGTGTGGAGGGTCCGGTCGGCCCCCGCGGGGACGACGTCTTCTTTGGTGAGGAATTTGATCGGGTCGGCGAGCAGCGTGTTGACGAGCCCCGCCGCGGCGATCGGGCGCCCGAAAAGAGGGATGGCCGCGCGGTTGGCGCCGATGCGATCCTGCACCAGGGCGCTTCCCTTCCGTTCGATCCATCCGAGAAGCCCGGCGAGCTGCAAGACCATGAGCAGCACGAAAGCTCCTTTCGCCGCGGCCAGCCCCACTTCCAACCACATGCTTCAGGCCCTCTCCCCTCGAGCTTCGGCGCGGAGTTTCTCGACGAGCTCGAGAACGCTTTCGGGGGTGAGATTTTCCACGTACTCGTCGTTCAGTTGCAGGACCGGAGCGGTACCGCAGGAGGCGAGGCATTCCACTTCGCTCAGCGAAAAGAGCCCGTCCGGTGTCGTCTCGCCGGCGCGGATGCCCAGCTCCCGCTCGAGGCACTCGGTGATGCGCCGGGCGCCCCGCAGGGTGCAGGGGAGGTTGCGGCAGACCTGGAGGTGGTACCGCCCCATCGGTCGCCGGTAGAACATGGTGTAGAACGACACCACACCCGCCACGCGCGCCGGGGGAAGGTCGAGGAGCCGCGCGACGTACTCCATCACCTCGTGCGAAATCCACCCGAATTCCCTCTGCGCGAGCCAGAGCGTCGGCAAGAGGGCCGCCTGCGCGGTGGGATACCTCCGCCGCACGGCCTCGTACTCCGCCTTCGTTTTTTCGGAAAACTCGACTGCCATCGTGCGAAGCTCGAGGAGAAAAAGGCGACCGAACTTCGCGCTCGCCTCAGCGGTCGCACTCGCCGCCGATCATGTTCACCATCCCGAACGTGGTGACGATGTCGGCGACCGTGTGACCCCGGAGCATGGATCCCAGCGCGGACATGCCCCAGAAGCAGGGGCCACGGACGCGAACGCGGTAGGGGCGTCCCGTCCCGTCGCTCACGACGTAGAATCCGAGCTCCCCGTTGGCACCCTCGACCGCCATGTACGCCTCGCCGGGCGGGACCTTGATGCCTTCCATGATGATCTTGAAGTGGTTCATGAGCCCTTCGATGCTGCGGTACACGGCCTGCTTCGGGGGAAGGACGTAGCGGGGATCCTGCACGCTCACCGGTCCCTCGGGCATGCGCTCGAGTGTCTGCTCGACGATCCGCATACTCTGTTCGATTTCGAGGAAGCGGCAGAGGAAGCGGTCGTAGTTGTCCCCTCGGGAACCCAGGGGTACTTCGAAGTCGAGCCGGTCGTAAACCAGGTAGGGCTGTTGCTTGCGGACGTCGTAGGATACCCCGGTGGCGCGCAGCATGGGCCCGGTGAGACCGAAAGAGATGGCGTCCTCGGGCGAGATGACGCCGACGCCGGCCATGCGGTCGTAGAAGATGCGGTTGCGGGTGAGCAGCTTGTCGCAGTCCCGCAGGATCCCGTCGAGGTGACGGAACGCCGCTCGAACCCGCTCCCGGATGTCGGCCGGAAGATCGTTCGTCACCCCACCGATCCGCGTGTAGGTCACGGTGACGCGGGCGCCGGTCACGGCCTCGACGATGTCGTAGAGGAATTCGCGGGCTTCGTTCAGGAGAAAGCCCACCGTCATGGCGCCCGCCTCCGTGGCGGCCATGCCGAGGCAGGTCAGGTGGTCGGTGATCCGGGAAATCTCGCTCATCATCACGCGGATGTACCGGCAGCGCTCGGGGACCTCGAGCCCGAGGAGCTTTTCGACGGCCATGACGTACCCGACGTTGTTGATCAGGGGCGAGACGTAGTTGAGGCGGTCCGTGTAGGGGATGACCTGCGTCCAGGTTCCCTGCTCGGCCATTTTCTCGAAAGCCCGGTGGAGGTAGCCGATTTCCACGTCGCAATCGACGATGACTTCGCCGTCGAGCCGGAGGTGGAACTTGATCGTCCCGTGTGTCGCCGGGTGGGACGGCCCCATTTGGAGGTCGAACGTCGTTTCGACCGGGTCTTGCGTCGCAGGAAGAGCCGCTCCGGGGCGCTTCATGTCGGTTTCCATCCTTCGGCGATCGGGTCGCGCTCGGGAACCAGGGGTTGGCGCCGGTTCACCGGATAATCCTTCCGCAACGGGTGACCTACGAACTCCTCGTAGAGGAGGATCCGCCGGAGGTCCGGGTGCCCGGAAAAGCGGATCCCGAACATGTCCCAGGCCTCCCGCTCCGCCCAGTCGGCCGATTTCCAGAGAGGAGTGAGCGACGGGAGCTCCGGGTCCTCTTCGGGCACGCGCGTTTTGACCCGGAGCCTGTGGTTGTGGGTGAGCGAGTAGAGGTGGGTCACGACCTCGAACCGCGGGGTTTGCCCGAGGTAGTCGACGACGGTGAGGTCCATGAGGAATTCGAAACGGAACTCGGGTCGATCCCGTAGCTCGCGGAAGACCTCGAGCCAGCGTTCCCTCGGGACGACGATCGTCTCGTCGCCCGCCTGGGCGTGCGAGGAGAGGATGGTGTCTCCGAACACCTCCCGCAGGAGGGGTAGAAGAGGCTTCGGCATGGACCGTTCAGTACCCTTCGAGGGCACCCTTTCGCCAGACGTAGACGAGCCCGGCCCCGAGCAGGGCGAGGAACACGAAGACTTCGACGAACCCGAACCAGCCGAGTTCTCGGAACGCGACCGCCCACGGGTAGAGAAAGACGATCTCCACGTCGAAGAGCAGGAAGAGGATCGCGACCATGTAGAACCGTACCGTGAACCTTCCCCATGCCGTTCCGCTCGGCGGGTTGCCGCACTC
Source organism: Candidatus Binatia bacterium (assembly GCA_026004195.1). Taxonomy (NCBI): domain Bacteria; phylum Candidatus Binatota; class Binatia (SeqCode); species Binatia bacterium. Next base: position 1,434,956 of record BPIQ01000001.1, on the reverse strand, counting down.
GAAGGCCTCTCCCTTCACCCGGGAACTGGACTTGGGCCCGAGCACGTGACCGAGCCAGAGCATGCTTCCTACCAGGGCTCCAGCCATGGCCATCATCACGAGGACGGGCACGTACTGTCGAGTCATCGAGGCACACGAGGAGGGAACGCCGAAGGACCGATCTTCCTGCTATGGGAAGTACTTTTTCGAGTCAAGACGAACGATTTTGACTGCCGCGGACGCGTCTGCTAGCGGGGCGCCGTGGAGAGCGCGGTACTGCGTCGGCGGAGCGAGGAGCTTTTGCGGGAGCGCTTCGGGGCCGGCGTCACCGTGGCGCGCTCGGAGGAGATCGCCGGGGACGCTTCGACCCGGCGGTATGCGCGGCTCTGGCTCGAAGGTCCCGGGGCTCCGCGCTCGGCCGTCGCCATGATCCTCGCCGACCGCGGAGCGGCCCTCTCCTCCGAGGAGCTCGGAGAAGTTCCCCCCTGCGAGGAGCTTCCGTTCGTCAACGTCCAGCGATTCCTCCGGAGCCTCGGGGTCCCGGTTCCGGAGATCTACGTGGATGCCACGGACGAGGGGCTCCTTTTGCTCGAGGACGTCGGCGACACCTCGCTGCGCCAGCGCCTCGGGGAGGTCGCTCCCGGCGAGCGGATGCGTCTTTTCGAGCGAGCGATCGAAGAGCTCGTGCGGATCCAGGTCGTGGGCACCGCCCGGCGGGACGAGCGGTGCGTCGCCTTCCACCAGACGTTCCACGAAGGCGTCTACCTTTGGGAATTCGGACACTTTCTCGAGTACGGGATCGAAAAACGGCTCGGTCCGCTGCCCGGGGAGACCAGGACGAGGCTCCGGGGGTGTTTCGAACGCATCGCCCGGAAGCTCGCCGCGGAGCCGCTCGTGCTTTCCCACCGGGACTACCACGCCTGGAACCTTTTCCTGCAGGGCGAACGGCTCCGCATCCTGGATTTCCAGGACGCGCTCCTCGCCGCCGCTCCCTACGACCTCGCCACGCTGCTCGGCGACAGGGACACGTTCGAGTTCCTCTCCGAGGAGGACGAGCGGTCTCTCGTGCGCTACTACGCGACGCGGTGGGAAGAGGCGGGTGGCAAGCCCTGGAACTTCGACCACCTCTGGGACGTCTATTCCGGTTGCGCGCTCCAGAAGGCTTTCAAGATCGTCGGCCGCTTCCACTATCTCGCGGAGGTCAAAGGAAAGCGGGCCTATCTGGGCTACCTTCCCTCGACCCTGCGGCGGCTCGAGGTGCTCTTCGGGCGCGTGGAAGAGGGGCGAGAGATCCGGGGGCTGCTCGAACCGTGGTTCTCGCGTCTCGCATGAAAACGGCGAACGCGGGGACGAGAGCCATGGTGCTCGCGGCGGGTCTCGGCACTCGCCTTCGCCCCCTGACGGAGCGAGTTCCGAAGGCTCTGGTGGAGGTGGGAGGGAGACCCCTGGTGGGCTACGCTCTCGCGCAACTGGCGTTCGCCGGAATCCGCGACGTCATCGTGAACGTCCATCATCTCGCCGAAGCCGTGGAAAGCTCGCTCGGGGACGGGTCGTCCTTCGGCGTGCGCCTCCGGTATTCGCGGGAGAGCGAGCTGCTCGATTCCGGGGGCGGAATCCGACGCGCACGGTGGTTTCTCGAAGGAGGGACGTTTCTCGTGCTCAATGCCGACACCATCCAGGACGTCCCGCTCCCGGACCTTCTCGCCGCCCATCGGGAGAGCGGGGCGTGGGCGACGCTCGTCGTGCGGTCCGATCCGCGGGTCGAGCGCTACGGGGTCGTCGAGGTGGACGAAGCCGGAAAGGTGCGTCGGATCCTGGGCCGGCCGCAGGCGCCCGGGGGAGGGCGGCGGACGATGTACGCGGGCGTGGCCGTTTTCGAGCCCGAAGCCTTTCGCTATTTCCCCGAGGGGAAATCGAGCCTCACCCGCGATGTCCTCCCGCGGATGCTGTCCTCCGGCGCCGAGGTGGGGGCGTACGTCTACCGGGGCTACTGGCGTACCGTGGATACGGCGGAGGATCTCGCGGCGGCCAGGGAAGAGGTGCCGCGCGTCGGGCTTTCCTTTCTCGCAGGATCTTCTTGACAAAGTGCGTCAAAAGTTCGTATTTACCGCCCAAGGCCGAGCGTCGTGGGCATCACGATCGTTCAGAAAAGCGACCTGAACCAGAAGAAGAAAAACCCGAAGGTCGCTCTGGTGTTGGCGGGTGGGGCGGTCACCGGGGGGGCCTTCAAGCTCGGCGGGCTCAAGGCTCTCGACGATTTTCTCGTCAATCGAAAGACGACCGAGTTCGACACCTACGTGGGCCTGAGCGCCGGCGCGTTCCTGGCGGCGCCGCTGGCCGCCGGCGTCTCGCCCGCCGAGATGCTTCGCAGTCTCCAGGGACGCTCGCAGCAGTTCTCGCAGCTACGTCCCCGGGACTTCTACCACCCGAACCTCGGAGAGTTCGTCGAACGACCCCTCGCCTTCGTGCGCGACGTGCTCCTCTACTTCCCGGGCATCGTCTGGGACCTCCTCGGGGAAGCCCCCGATCTGATCCGCCGACTCCGGCGGCCGCTCGAGTCCATGCTGGCGGCGCCGCGGAGCGAAGCCCTGAACGAGGTGCTCCACGCCCTCGGGGAAGCGCTCGCACGTTGTCGTGGTTTTCCCTTCGCGCTCGACTACCTGCCCTCGGGAATTTTCGACAACTCGTCGCTCGAAGCTTTCCTCAGGGAAAACCTCGAGCGAAACGGGATCGCGAACGACTTCCGCGAGCTCTACCGCGCCACGGGCCGCGAACTCTACATCTCCGCGATGAACCTCGACACCGCCGAGCGCGTCGTTTTCGGCCACGACGAGGACGTGAGCCTCACGATTTCGGAAGCCGTGCAGGCGTCCACGGCGCTGCCCGGCTTCTACAAACCGGCGCGCATCCGCGGCGTCGACTACGTCGACGGCGGCGTACGGCGGACCGCCAATCTCGACGTGGCGATCGAGCACGGGGCGGACCTGATCATCTGCTACAACCCGTTTCGCCCCTTCTCGAACCGGGTCCGGCGACGTTTCAACAAGGCCCGCAACCGTTGGGAAGTGGAAGGCAAGCCGCTCGCGGACGGGGGGATCTTGACGGTCCTCAACCAGGTCCTGCGGACGCTTTTGCATTCCCGGCTCCAGTACGGTCTCCGGCAGTACCAGGACGACCCGAACTTCCAGGGCGACATCATCGTCATCGAACCCAAAGAGACGGACCTCCAGTTCTTCCGGATGAACGTGCTCGCTTTCTGGCACCGCCTGCGGGCCGCGCAGCACGGCTACCTTTCGGTGACCGACTCGCTCGACCAGAACTTCGACCTGCTCAAGCGGATCCTCGAGAGCTACGGCATTCTCATGACCCGCAAAGCCGCGCGCACCGCGGTCGACCGGCTCCGGGACGAGGAGCTCGAACAGTCCGCCGACGTGCTGCTCGAGGACGTCCCCCGGCGTAACCTCAGCGTCGCCTAGGCGAAGGCGGCGGCACGAGCTTCCCGAGAAGCACGGGCTGCCTGGCTCCGGTCACCGAGGGCAGGTTGCCCGGCCGGCCAGCCAAGGTCTCGCAAGCGAGGACGGCGAAGGCGACGGCCTCCACGGCGTCCGCCGGGATCCCGAGCGCGTCGGTTCGGCGTACGGGGATCCCCCGGAGTTCCGCCTCGAGCATGCGGACGAGCGTCCCGTTGTAGCTCCCCCCACCGCAGAGGTAGACGGCTTCGAGTTCGGCGGCGGGCAAAACGAATCGGCGGTAGGCGAGGGCGATGGACCGGGCGGTGAGAGCCGTCGCGGTCGCCACGGTGTCCTCGGGTCCGAGTCGCGCCGCCCGTGCCCGGCGAAGGAACTTCTCCACGAAGGCGCGACCGAATCGTTCCCTTCCCGTGGACTTGGGGGGCCGCTTGCGGAAGTAGGCATCGTCGAGGAACTCCTCGAGGAGCTCCTCGCACACCCGGCCACGGGCGGCCATCCGCCCGCCGCGGTCGAACCGTTTTCGACCCCGCGAGAAACGGCGCACGAGCGCGTCCACCACCATGTTTCCCGGACCCGTGTCGAAGGCGAGGACCGGCGCGGTGGCCGAAGCGGGCGGAAGCACGGTGACGTTGGCGATGCCGCCGAGGTTCTGGATGGCGCGGGTCCGCCGCGCGTGCCGGAAAAGGAGGGCGTGGGCGTAAGGTGCGAGGGGGGCACCCTGACCCCCGGCGACGAGGTCGGCGACCCGGAAGTCGGCGACGGTCCACGCTCCGGTAAGGAAAGCGAGGAAGGTGGGCTCGCCGATCTGCCACGTCGAGGGCGGTCGGGAAAGACCGCTTCCGGGCGGGCCGTGGAACACCGTGTGGCCGTGAGAACCCACCACGTCGACTTCTCGTCCCGTCGCCCGGAGGAGGCGGCCGGCCGTCTTCGCGAACTCGATCCCGAGCCGGGTGTGGAGTTCGCTCCACCGCGAGGCGGGGATGGACTTCCCCTCGGCGGCCTCGAGGAGGGTCCGACGCACCGTGCCGGGGTAGGGGTCGGTCCGCGACGCGAGCAGTGTGGCACGGTACCCGTTCCGCCTCCGCCGGAGTTCCACGAGCGCCGCGGTGATCCCGTCCGCCGAAGTTCCGGACATGACGCCGAGCGCGACCGTCTTCGCCCTACTCACGAAGGTCCTCGTCGCCCCGCAAAAGCAGGAGTTCTTCCCCTCCCTGTCGGACCATCCACCGGTGAACCCGCGAGACCACGTCGGGCCAGTGGGCGTTCCAGGGTAGCCCGTGACCGGACTCCTCGACCGTTTCGAGCTCCGCGCCGAGGAGCGTGGCTCGTTCTCGCCAGAACGCGGCCGGAACGCAGGGATCGCGTCCGCCGAGGAGCACGAGCCTCGGTGTTTCGCCGCGCGGTGGCGGTGGCAGGGAACGCAAGGATGCCGACCAGTCGGTGGTTTCGGGAAGGAGGCAGCCCGGAGGAATTTCGAGCACCTCCGAGGCGGTTCGCCGGGGAGGACGCGCCCGGCGAAAAAGCCTCCTCCCGAGCCGGTAACGCCACGAACGCAGCACGGGATGAGGCCACGACGTACCGTAAGGAAGGGGGGCGAGACACACGACGGCACGCACGTTTTCCAGGTAGAGAGCGAGGGTTCCGCCCGCGTCGTGGCCGACGACGAAGGGAGGGGTGCTTTCGTGCGAGCAGAGATCGAGGAGGGAGCGCAAGAGGTCCCGGGCTCCGGCGGCGCGCGCCCTCCCGACGGCGACGGAACTCCAGCCCCGGTGGGCCAGAAAGGAAGCGAACGGTGCCCAGGCCCTCGGAGCTGTCCAGAGTCCGCACACGAGGACTACGCGTGCTTCGAACTTTTGCCGCTCGGCGTCGGTACGGAGGATCTCGAGTAACCCGCGCAAGAGAAAAAGCCCCTCGGAATTCCGAAGGGCTTTTTCTCTTGCTGAGCCCGCAGGCTCAAGCTCGTGCGAAGGGAAACCCCAGAGAAACCTAGTTTACGGGACTACTTCTTTTTCTTCTTGGCCGCAGTTTTCTTCTTGGCCGGAGCTTTCTTCTTCGCTACCGACTTCTTCGCGGTCTTCTTTGCTGCCATAGCCTACCTCCTTGCTGTTTTGGAACAGCGACTACCACCATCCCTCCGCACGAGTTCTCGCGTCGGTTCTCTCTCGACGCTGGCGCGATTATAGGAGCTTCGAAAATCGTGTCAATAGGAAGAATGCCATTTTACAAATTTTTTTTTATTCCGGTACGACCCCGAAGCGACGGCGGATTTCGACGGCGAAACGGCGTTGGGAAAGCGGTGCCGCAGGTCCGAATAGCAGGGCGTTTTATCGGCGAAACGGGCTCCGCCCCGCGTAGCGGGCACTTCCCCCGAGCTCTTCTTCGATGCGGAGAAGCCTGTTGTATTTGGCGACGCGCTCGCCGCGGCAGGGACTCCCGCTTTTGATCTGCCCCGCATCCACCGCGACTGCCAGGTCGGCGATGAAGCTGTCGTTGGTTTCTCCGGAGCGATGGGAGAGGATGGTAGCGTAGCCGGCGTCGCGAGCGAGTCGGATCGTTTCCAGGGTCTCCGTCAGCGTTCCGATCTGGTTCGGTTTGACGAGAATGGCGTTGGCCACTCCCCGCTCGATGCCCTCTCGCAGGCGCCGCGGGTTCGTAACGAAGAGGTCGTCCCCCACGAGCTGGACCTCGCGCCCGAGCGAACGCGTGAGCTCCTCCCAACCCTCCCAGTCGTCCTCGCCGAGCCCGTCCTCGATGGAGAGAATCGGATATTTCGCGCACCAGCGGCGGTAGAGAGCGGCCATCTGGTGGGAGGTGTAGCGACGGCCCGTGGACTTCCCGAACACGTACGCCCCCCCTTGCTGCAGTTCGGTGGCCGCGACGTCGAGAGCCAGGGCGATCTCCTTGCCCGGCTCGTATCCGGCACGCTCGATGGCTTCGACCACCAGGGTGGCCGCCTTCTCGTTCGAGGAAATCTCGGGGGCGAAGCCGCCTTCGTCGCCGATTCCCGTGGAGAGCTTTCTCCGGCGGAGCACCTGCCGCAGGGAATGGAAAACCTCCGAGCCCATCCGGACCGCCTGGGCGAACGTCCGGGCGCCGACCGGAACCACCAGGAACTCCTGGAAGTCGAGCGGGTTGTCCGCGTGCGCGCCGCCGTTCAGGATGTTGAACAGCGGCACCGGCAACTTCCCGACTCGTCGGGTCGAGAGATAGCGGTAGAGGGGCTTTCCGGAGGAGGCGGCCGCGGCCCTCGCCACGGCGAGCGACACGCCGAGGATGGCGTTGGCACCGAGCCTTTTTTTGTTCGGCGTTCCGTCGAGTTCGCACAGCAGCCGGTCGATCGCCTCCTGCTCGCGTGCATCCCGGCCGCGAAGCGCCCGCGCGATCGTGCCGCGGACGTTGGCCACGGCTTTGCCGACCCCCTTCCCCCCGAAGGCCTTCCCGCCGTCGCGGAGTTCGAGCGCCTCGTGGGTTCCCGTGGAAGCGCCGGACGGTACGGCGGCACGCCCCAGTGTCCCGTCGCTCAAAAGAACGTCCACCTCGATCGTGGGGTTGCCCCGGGAGTCGAGAATCTGCCTGGCACGGATGTCGCGGATCGTCACGTCTTCCTCCTTCCGGGCAGTTTGCCTTTACCGCAGGCGTCGCGTACATTCAAAAACCGCATGGCCCGGGTGGCGGAGCGGTGGAGAAGGCACCGGTGGGTCTTTCTCTGGCTCGCGTTCTTCCTTGCGGCCGCGACCCTGGGGCTCCACGGACTTTCCGACACGGTCTCTCGCCGCGCCGCTCTGCTGCGGGACGTCCGCTTTCTGCGGGGGCGGGTCGTCGAGCTTCAGGAAAGGAACGAACGGCTCAGGAGCCACCTTCGGCGCTTGCGTTCGGATCGCCGTTACCTCGAACGCGTCATTCGCGAGCGGCTGGGCTGGGTCAAACCCGGCGAGATTCTCTACCGCTTCCCCGCGCAGTCGGCTCCACCGGGAGGACCTTAGTTCTCCTCCGGGGTTCGGACGAGCCCGCGCATGGGCACGAAGGCCACGCCGGCCACCGGGCTCCACGAGACACGTCCTCCTTCCTTTCTTCCGACGACGAGTGTCTGGTAGCCTGCTCCCTCGTCCAGAGGTGCCACGATCCGGGCTCCTTCCGAGAGCTGCTCGAGGATCGGCTCGGGGACCCTGGGCGTGGCCGCCGTGAAGATGGCGGCGTCGAAAGGCGCGGCTTCCGGCCACCCGTGGTACGCGTCTCCGATGCGAACGTGCACGCGGTCGTAACCGAGCTCTTCGAGGCGGTGCTTCGCCGCTTTCCCGAGCGGCTCGACGAGCTCCACCGTGTACACCTCGCAACCCAGTTCGGCGAGAACCGCGGCCTGGTACCCCGAGCCCGTCCCGACCTCGAGCACTTTTTCTCCTCCGCGTAGCTCGAGGAGTTCCGTCATCAGCGCCACGATGTAGGGCTGCGAGATGGTCTGGCCGTGTCCGATCGGCAGCGCCCGGTCCTCGTAGGCGTGGGCCCTCAGTTCGGGGGGCACGAAGCGGTGTCTCGGTACCCTTTCCATGGCCGCGAGGACGCGCTCGTCCTTCACCCCCCGGCCCCGGAGGTCGCGCTCCACCATGAGCCGCCGGGCGGCTTTCCACTCCTGCTCCGTCACCGGCGAAAAGGGCTTGTTCGAGCAGCCGACGCAGAGGGCGAGAAGCCCGAGCGGGAGGACGGAGGCTTCACTCCTCGTCCTCTTCCTCCTCGTCTTCTTCCGCCACGAACTCTTCGTATTCGTCGACCCCCATCAGTTCGTCGAGCTCCTCTTCGTCGGCGAGCTCGACCTCGACGAGCCATCCCTCGTCGTACGGATCCTCGTTGATGATGGCCGGGTTGCTCTCGATTTCCGTGTTGACCGCCGTCACCGTCCCCGACACCGGGGCGATGAGCTCCTGTACCGTACGTTTCGATTCGAGCTCCCCGAAAGGCTCTCCGGCCTCGATGCGTTCCCCCACGTCGGGAAGCTCGGCGGCGATGATCTCGCCGAGGTCCCTCTGCGCGTAGTCGGAGAGACCGATGTAAGCCCTTTCTCCCTCCAGGCGTACCCAGGTGTGGTCTTCCGAGAAGAGAAGCCCGGAAGCCGGCGACTCCGAACTTTTGCTCCTCTGCTTCGCCACGGTTCGGTTTCTATAGACGGCCGAAGACGGCTGTCAAGCCTCTCTTCTCCGGCTTGCATCCCCGCCCGGTTCTCCCGTAGCATCGCTCGGGATGACGCCTGCCGCGGCGTTGCGTCGCATTCGCGAAGAGCTGGCCGGGACGTTTCTCGAGCGCGCGGACCTCATCGACGCCACCCTCGCCGCGGTCCTCGCGGGGCAGCACGTGCTCATCATCGGCCCGCCAGGGACGGCGAAGTCCATGCTCGCGGACGAGATCTGCCGCCGCTTCGAGGGGGCCAGGTATTTCCAGTGGCTGCTCACCAAGTTCTCCACTCCCGAAGAGCTTTTCGGGGCCGTGAGCCTCGCGGCCCTCGAACAGGACGACTACCGTCGGGTCACCACGCACAAGCTGCCCGAAGCTCACATCGCCTTCCTGGACGAGGTCTTCAAGGCGAGCTCCTCGATCCTGAACGCGATTCTCACGATCATGAACGAGCGGCGTTTCTACAACGGCCGGGAAGTGCTGGAAGTGCCGCTCGTGAGCCTCATCGGAGCCACGAACGAGCTGCCCGAGGAGGACGAACTGCAGGCCCTCTACGACCGCTTCCTCGTCCGCTACGTGGTCGATTACATCCAGGAAGATTTCCGCTTCCTCAAGATGCTCGAGATGGAAGCTCCCGAGCGTCGGACGACGCTTTCGCTCGAGGGGCTCCGGCAAGCGCAGAGGCAGGTGAAGCGGGTCGGGGTTTCCCCCGCTCTTCTCCGGGCCGTGGCGGACATCCGTCGGGAGCTCCGGCGCAAGCAGATCGTCGCTTCCGACCGGCGCTATCGCCAGGCGGTGGAACTGCTCCGCGCCTTCGCCTTCCTGCAGGGGCGGCAGGAAGTCGTCGAAGACGACCTCTTCCTGCTCGAGCACGTACTCTGGCGGGATCCGGGGGAGCGGGGCGAGGTGCACGCCACCTTGCACCAACTCCTGCGCGGTTACCAGGACGAGGTGAAGGAGCTCCTTTTCCAGACGCAGGAGCTCCGGGACTACGCCCACCGCCAGTGGGAAAACGGCGAGCTGCGCAGCCGCGCGCTCGTCGAAGCCCACACGAAGATCCGCAACATTCTCCGCCGCGTCCAGGACATCCTCGAAGAGGCCCGGGCCCTCGGTCGCCCGACCGATCTCGTGGAAGCCGTGAAACAGGAAATCGAGTCCATCCAGCAGAGGATGCTCGAGGCGCTCTGAGGACGTCGCGTGCCGCGGAAGCTCCGACCGAACTGGGTCGAGACGGACTCGTACGACCGGGCGGTCTTCCGACGCCTTCTCTCCGATACTCCCTCTTTGCGCACCCTGGTGGAGAAAGGTTCGGTGTTGCTCCCGCACTTCGAAGGCTTCGTCCAGGACCTCTTCGCCCTCACGTTCAAGATGAACGTGGTGCTCTACCCGCCGGAAGAGGTGCGGCCGAGCGCGGGCTTTTACCGCACGTTGCTCGACAGGATCCTCTCCGAGGCGGCTCTCGGGGCCTTGCGAGAGCAGACCGTTCTCGACGAGGCGCGCGCGGGGCTGGCCGCCCTGCTCCTCGGGGAGAGGCTCTTCGAGCTCGTCCGCTCCGAGAAGATTCTCGGCCGCGGGGAAATGCTCGACTACTGGAATCTCGAGCGTCAGACCGCGGAGCTCGAAGCCCGGGAGGAGGAGAGGGAGAGCGCTCTCGTGGTCGAGAGTGCCGCTCCCGACGCCGCGAAACGGCAGATCCAGGCGCTCGGCGAGCGGCTGGAGAGAGAAATCGAACAGTCGCGACGGCGGCTCGGGCACGCGGCCAGGGCGCTCGAGGAGCGAGCCCGCGAGACGATTTCCTGGCAAGGGCAGCGGATCGATGCCCAGGTGGTCCGGGCTTGGCAAGAGGTCGCCGAGTCCTTCGAGGAAGCGGAAGCGTGGAGCCGGGCGCTCGGTGGCCGACCCTCACGTTCGGCGGCGGACCGCGTCGAGCTCGGACGCAGGCTCGCCCGGAATCCGAAGATCCGCAGGCTTTCCCGGATGATCGGCCGGATGAGGGAACAGGCGAGGGCGCTCCGTCGGCGGATGTACGAGCGGGCCAGCGAGGAGACGTTCGAAGTGGAGCTCGGGAGTTCGCTCGATCGTCTGCTGCCCGCCGAGCTCGGTTTGCTCCGACACGGAACGTTCCGGCGCGACTTCTACCGGCGGCTCGTCGAGGGACGGCTTCTCGAATATTCCATTCGCGCCCGGGGAGAGAAGGGGCGGGGGCCGATGGTGGTGTGTCTCGACGGTAGCTCGTCGATGGCCGGCGAGAAGGAAATCTGGTCGAAGGCCGTGACGCTCACGCTGCTCGACGTGGCTCGCCGGCAGAGGCGGCGCTTCCGGTCCATTTGTTTCTCCTCGGCGGACGCGCCCCTCGAGGTCTTCGACCTGAACCGGGGCGGGCTCTACGAACCCGACCTGGAGCGGATCCTCGAGCTCGCGGAGTATTTCCCCGGCGGCGGGACGGATTTCCAGAGGCCGCTCGATGCGGCCCTGGAGTGCATCCGCAAGGAAGGTTTTCGCAAGGCGGACGTGGTGCTCATCACGGACGGCGAGTGTCGCGTGGACAAGGGCTGGCTCGACTCTTTCCGCGAAGCCAAGCGGCGTCTCGACTTTTCCGTCTTTTCGATCCTCATCGACGTGGGTCCGAACTCGCTCGCCACCGTGCGCGAGTTCAGCGACCGGATCGCCACGGTGCGCAAGCTCACCGACGAGGACACACGGGAGATTTTCGAGCTCCTTTGACGGGGCCGCCTTTCGGAGAGAACGGCGGGCGCCCGGGATTCCGGGGCTTCCGGGCCCTATCCGGGCGCGACGCTCGCCTCGCGGGCCTTGAGCCCGCCCGCGAGACTCGCCACCGCCTCCCGGAAGACGGCCACGGCCAGCACGATGAGGATCGCGACGACCGAAGCGAGGAACCAGTCCGGGCGCTGGAGCGCCCGGTAGAGCTGGTAGAAAAAAGCGGCCAGCGTCGTGACCAGCATGACGAGGGCGGGCACGAGCGTGGGGGCGACCGGGCGCCCTCGCCGGACCAGCCAGCACGACGCCACGAGAAGGCTCAAGGCCGCGATGAGCTGGTTCGACGTCCCGAACGCCGGCCAGAGGCGCCCCCACTGTCCGGTGAGCGCGAGAGCGCCACTCGCGGCGACGACGAGCCCCGTGGAGAGGAAAAGGTTCCGGACTCCGAAGAGTTCCTCGGTGAGGTAGCGGCCGATCCGCGTCGCGGTGTCGAGCGTCGTCAGGAGGAACGCGTTGAGTGCCATGACGGCGAAGACGCGACCGTAGTCCCCGAGGATGGGGAAAGAAAGGCTTCCGTAGCCCGCGCTGAAAGCCGAGATGGGCCCGCCTTCGCGCAGGGTGCGCGAGAGAACCTCGTGCGACAGTCCGGCGCCCACGCAGAGAACGACGAGCACGCCCACGAGGCCTTCCATGAGCATCCCTCCGTAGCCCACCCGGCAGGCGTGGGCTTCGTTCGCGAGCTGCTTGCAGGTGGTACCGGAGGACACCAGGGAGTGGAACCCGGAAATGGCGCCGCAGGCGATGGTCACGAACAACATGGGCCAGAGGGGCCCGGCTCCCGGCCACTCGGAGGGGAAGTAGGAATGCAGAGCCTCTTGCTGCATCTCGGGTGCCGAGACGAAAACGGAGGCGATGCCGAGACCGATCGCCGCGAAGAGCACGAAGCTCGCGATGTAGTCGCGAGGTTGCAGCAGGGTCTGGACCGGCGTGATGGAAGCCGCGAAGCAGTACGCGAGGAGCGCGAGAATCCAGATCGACTCGGCGCTCGCCCACCCGAGGTCGGGAAGCTCGACCGGGACGAGGCTGCCGGCCCAGAGCGCCAGAACGAGGAGGCCGAGCCCGACGAACGTCGCGAGCAAGTTCGGGACCCGCGTCCGGTAGAGCAAATGGCCCACGAGAAGGGCCACGGGCACGAGCCCCCAGGACGGGACCACCGTGTCGGGTTGCTCGAGGAACGTGCGCGCCGAGAAAATCGCGAAGACGGCGATGACGAGCACGAGCGCGAGCCAGATGAACCAGGAAAAGAGCAGCCGCGCCCGGTCCGAAATCTCCGGCCGGGCGATCTCGGGAATGGACGAGCCCCCGGAGCGAACGCTCACGAAAAGGCTCGTGAAATCCGCCACGGCTCCGAGAAGAACGCTGCCGACCAGCACCCAGACGAGCGAGGGGCCCCAACCCCAGTAAGCGACGGCGAGGGCGGGCCCGATGATCGGCCCGGCCCCGCAGATGGAAGAAAAGTGGTGGCCGAAAAGCACGACCCAGTTCTTGGCGGGGACGTAGTCGACGCCGTCGTACCGTTCGTGCGCGGGCGTTTTGCGCTCGGGGTCGACCCCGAGGGTGCGGGAAAGCCAGCCCCCGTACCAGCGGTACGCGAGCGCGTACCACACAAGCGCTCCGACGAGGATCCAACTCGCGCTCACTCGCCCGACCTCCGAAAAAACGGCCGCTACCTTACAACACCGCGCGGAGTGGCGCGAGTTCCTTGCACTCGCCCTCGCAGGGTGGCATCGAAGGGGTCGTGACGGAGCGGCGGCGAGTTCGATGCGGGGTCCTTCTGGTCGTCCTCGCGGCGCTTCTCGCGGGCTGCGAGCGCGACGACACCTCCGGGCAAGGGCCGGTTCGCCTCGAGCGGCTCGAGCGGGTCGAGGACGTGGCGTTCCGCAATCTGGGCAAGCGCGCCGAGAGCGAGCTTCCGCCCGGGCCGTGAACGATGCCGCCCATCGTCGGGACGGCAGGGCACATCGACCACGGAAAAACGGCGCTCGTTCGCGCCCTGACCGGCCAGGACACGGATCGACTCCCCGAGGAAAAGCGGCGCGGGATCTCGATCGACCTCGGGTTCGCCTCCTTCGCCTGCGGAGACGGCACCCTCGTGGGCGTGGTCGACGTGCCGGGGCACGAGCGGCTCGTCCGGAACATGATCGCGGGTGCCCATGGCTTCGACCTCGTGCTGCTCGTCGTGGCCGCCGACGACGGCGTCATGCCGCAGACCCGGGAGCACTGCGACGTCGTCCGCCTGCTCGGCGTGCGCGAGATCGTGGTGGCCATCACCAAGACGGACCTGGTCCCGCCGTCGCGCGTGGCGGAGGTCGAGCGGCAGGTCCACGACCTTTTCCGGGAGGTCGGAGCCGCTCCCCCGCCGGTCGTGTGCGTCTCCTCGGCGACGGGAGCGGGAATTCCCGAGCTTCGTGCCTTTCTCGAATCGAAAGTCCGCTCTCTCGACCGCCCCCCGGATGCGGGGTTTTTCCGCCTCCCGGTCGATCGCGCCTTCGTCGTGGCCGGGCAGGGAGTCGTCGTGACGGGAACGGCCGTTTCGGGCCGGGTGGTGACGGGCGACCGACTCGGAGTACTTCCGGAAGGATTCGAGGTGCGTGTCCGCGAGATTCAGGTTCACGGATCCACCGTCGGGGAGGCTCGTGCGGGGCAGCGCGTGGCCCTGCGAGTGAGCGGGGCCGACCGCAGGGTCTTGCGGCGGGGGCAGACGGTCACCGCTTGCCCCACGGCGGAGGCGAGTTCCACCTTCGACGTCGCGCTGGTCCTTCTCCGGAACGCGCCGCGCCCCCTTCGGAACCACGCGGGCATTCGCCTTCACGTGGGAACGGCCGATTGCCTCGGAAAAATCGTCCGGATCGACGGACGAGACGCGATCGCGCCCGGCGAGCAAGCCTTGGCTCGGGTAGTCCTGCGCGAACCCGTCGCGGGTTTTTTCGGGGACCGCTTCGTCCTCCGGGAGGAATCGGCCCGGCGGACGTTGGGCGGGGGGCGGCTCTTGCGGCCGGCGCCCGCCCGGAGGCCCGGGCCGGAGGAGGTCCGAGCCCTCCGGGCTCTCGAGGAGGCCGAGAGTCTCGAGGAAAGGATCCGGGCTCTGGTGGCCGCGAGCGGCGGGGGACCGGTGAGCGTTTCTTTCGTTTCCACGGTCTTCCACTTGCGCCCCGAGGGCTTCCTCCCGCGACTCGCGGAAGCGGAGGGCTTCTGCCTCCTTCCTGCACCCGGGCGTCCCGAGCTCGTGACGACGTCCCACCGGGTCTCGGAACTGGAGAAAGACGTGCTGGCTTTCCTCCGCGCCTGGCACGAGGAAAATCGGCTCGCCCGCGGCCTCGACCTGGAAGTCTTGCGCGGGCGCTTGGCGTCCGGTTTTTCCACCGCCGCTTTCCGCGCCCTGGTCGAATCGTGGGAGCGCGCCGGGAAGGTGGTCCGGGAAGAAAACCTCGTGCGGCTTCCGGAGCACGAGGTCGTGCTCGACGAGCGGCAGCGGGCTCTGGCCGAAAACGTCGAGCGCGTCCTTCGAGAGGCGGGGTTTTCGCCGCCGGATGCCCGCCTTCTGGACGAGGTCCTCGGGACGCAGGACTGGAAGTCCCTCCTCCCCGAGATCGAGCGGCAGGGACGCGTCGTTCGCGTGGCACCGAATCTCTGGTATTCCGCGGCGGCCGTGGAAGAGGCCCGTTCGCTGCTCGAGGGCTACCTCGAGGCGCACGGGCAGGTCACGGCAGCCACCTTTCGCGACCTCTTGGGCACGAGCCGCAAATACGCGATCGCGTTGCTCGAGTACTTCGATCGCACGGGGGTCACGCTCCGAGTCGGTGACGTGCGCAAAGCCAAGGCAAGCCGGCGGCGGTGAGGGCCGCAACCGCTTCCCGGCCCGCGCGTTAACGGGGTTCAGGAGGAGGGCGTCGATGAAAACAGCAGGTTGGATCCTGGCGGGCGTACTCTGGACGAGTTTCCTCCTACCCGGGGTGGCCGAGGCGCACCGCTGGCACAGGCCGTATTACCGTTCCCCCTTCCGGCTCTGCGAGCCCGTCTTTCTCCCCCCGTGGGCTTTTCGCCACCACCACTACCCCGAATACTGGAAGTTCCGGGGTTTCGGGCACTTTCGCCATCGTCATCATTTTTTCGACCGGCACGAGCCTCGTCCGTATCCCTACTGGGGGTGGTGACGAGAAAAACCGGGGAAAGGTACCGCGATGAAACGGACGGTATGGATTCTCGCGGGTCTTTTGCTCGCAACGTCGTCTTCCTACGCCGGTGACTGGCGTTACCGCTTCCATCACCGGCCCCCTTCGTACCACGTGCACAAGCACGTCCACGGCGACGCGCTCGCCGTCGGAATCCTGGGGGGAATCCTCGGTGGCATCGTCCTGGACCGGATTCTCGTCGCTACCCAACGTCCCGAAGCCGTGGTCTACCCGCCGCCGCCCCCGGACCCTTACGCGGAAGGATATGCGGACGGCTACCGACAGGGCTGGGAGGAGGGCCGGAGACGCCGCTACTGGGAGGGCCGGCGAGAGGGATACGTCGACGGCTACGAAGCGGGCCGAAGAGGCGTCGGGTACGCCTATCGGTGAAGGCCGCGGGCCACGGCGTCGACGACCGCGGCGGCGTCCGGCAGCGTTCTCGGGTCCAGGAGAAAGCAGTTTTTCCGTACCCGGCCGATCACCGGGGGCCTGGCGGACCGAAACCTGGCGGCGATGTGGACCGGCGAGAGCCTGGGGTGGCGCAGGGCAACGGCGCGAGTGGGTAGGGGCTCGAGGGGCAGGGCACCGCTCCCGACTTCGGATGTCTCGGGCACGACCTCGATCGAGAAGTCGGGCCCCAAGACGGAAGGTAGCTGCCGCGCGAGGTCGCGGGCCACTCTTTCGATTTCCTCGAGCGGCCGGGTGAGATACCGGAGGGTGGGAAGCGCCTTTTCGGGCTCGGGCGAGCAACGGTAGAGACGAAGCGTCGCGCCGAGCGCCGCGAGCGTGAGCTTGTCGCAGCGGAGGGCTCTCTTCAGGGGATTCCGTTCCATGCGTCGGAGGTGTCGCCGCCGGCCGACGACGAGCCCGGCCTGAGGCCCTCCGAGGAGCTTGTCTCCGCTGAAGGTCACGACATCGGCCCCCTGCCGCACACTTTCCGTCACGAGCGGTTCTCTGGGCAGGCCGAACGCGGAAAGGTCGACGAGCGCTCCGCTGCCCAGGTCCTCGACGACCGGAATCCGGCGGCGCCGCCCGAGAGCCACGAGGTCCCGCAACGGCACCGAGGCCGTGAAGCCCACGATCCGGTAGTTGCTCGTATGGACCTTGAGGAGCAACGCCGTTTCGGGCCCGATGGCTCGTTCGTAGTCCTCGAGCGTGGTCCGGTTCGTCGTGCCCACCTCGCGCAACCGCACCCCGCTTTTTCCGGCGATGTCGGGGAGACGGAACGATCCGCCGATCTCGACGAGTTCCCCCCGCGAAACGACGACTTCGCGCCCCTCGGCGAGCGTGTCGAGGGCGAGCAAGAGAGCGCCGGCGTTGTTGTTGACGACGAGCGCGGCTTCGGCGCCCGTCAGAGCCACGAGGTCCTCGCGGATGGTCGCCTCGCGGTCGCCCCTTTTTCCCGTCGAAAGGTCGAACTCGAGAGCGACCGCGCCGGCTGCCTGCCGCAGGGCGTCGAGAGCGGCCTCGGCGAGCTCGGCCCGGCCGAGGTTCGTGTGGAGAACGACCCCCGTGGCGTTGAGAACCGGGAGGAGGGGCGGGGCTTCCGCTTTCGCGACGCGGCTCCGGACGGCGGTTGCCACACGGGCCGCGTCGGGCGGCTCCGAGCCCTCGCCGGCCCTTCCGCGCAGCGAGGCGAGCTCCGAGCGGATGCAATCCACGAGAAAACGGTGCGAGAAGCGCCGGCGTAAATCCTCGAGTTCGGGCGTCCGCAGCACACGGTCGACCGAGGGAAGCCGCAGCGAGCCTTTCCCGTCCCGTTGCACGAGACGTCATGCTGCCCCGCTTTCCCGGACGAGACAAACCGGCCGACGCTCGGGTGCAAGGAACCCGACGAGCTGGTAGCCTGGGACCCGGACATGCGCACAGGGCGCCGGAAGCGGGTTTTGCGGCTCTGCCGGGCGGCGCTCGCCGCCGAGTTCGCGCTTTTTTCGATGGCCTGCTCGCGAGGTCCCGAGCAGCCCCGTCCTTCGTTCTCGGACGAAAAGGCGCGCTCGCTGGTCGAGGAGGCCGTGGAGAAGGCGGGTGGTTGGGAGCGCTGGCGATCGTTCCGGGACGTGTCCTTCGTGTCGACGCTCAATCTCTACGACTCCGTCGGCACCAGGACGTCTTCGACGAGCTTTTTTCACCGGGCGCTCTTGCACCAGGGGTTGCGTTGCCGCGTGGAGTCGATCGGGCGCCCGGACGAGATCGTTTTCGGTTTCGACCGGGGCGAGAGCTGGTTTCTCCACGACGGCAGGCCCGTCGAAGACACGTTCGGTTCGGCGTTCGGGAGGTTCGACGCGGCGAGCGGCGTTTTCTGGCTCGGGCTTCCCTTTTCGATTCTCGAGTCGCGCGCCGCGGTTCGTTACGCCGGCGAATCCCGGGAGGGTGCGCGCCGCTGGGAGAAGGTCGAGGTGCGTTACGCCGAGGAGCCCGCCGTCCCGGTCGACTGGGCGGTTCTCTACCTCGACCCGCGAACCCTTCTCGTCCGGCGTGTGCACGCGCGCGTGCGGGCCGCCTTTTTGCCCCACCGCCTGTGGGTGGCGAAGTGGCGGGACATCCGGAACTGGCAGGGAATCCTGGTTGCGCGGCGCCGGACGTATTTCCCCGCCGACGCCGAAGGGA
This sequence comes from Candidatus Binatia bacterium, assembly GCA_026004195.1. Taxonomy (NCBI): domain Bacteria; phylum Candidatus Binatota; class Binatia (SeqCode); species Binatia bacterium. Next base: position 1,416,787 of record BPIQ01000001.1, on the reverse strand, counting down.
ACATCGTCGGGACCATGGCGGCCGAACACCTGATCGAGCACGTGGAGTTCGACCGTGGTTATCCCGAGGAACTTTTCCGCAAGCCGCTCGTGGCCGGAGGAGGAAGCCCTGCGGCTTGACGGGGAAACGACCCGCAGGGAGCATGGCCGCCCGATGGTGGTGGAGGAGAAAGAGAGACTTGCCCGCGAGATCGTGCGCAGGCTCCACGAGGCGGGCTACCGCGCTTACTTCGCGGGAGGGTATGTCCGTGATCTCCTCCTCGGAAGGAAGGGGAAGGACGTGGACGTCGCGACGGACGCCCCCCTCGGCGAGGTGCGGCGGCTCTTTCCGCGCACGATCGAGGTCGGAGCGCAGTTCGGGGTGCTTCTGGTCGTCGAAGGAGGCGTTTCCGTCGAAGTGGCCAGATTCCGGACCGATCTCGGCTACGAGGACGGACGACATCCCGTCGACGTGCGCTTCACGGGCCCGGAGGAAGACGCGCTTCGCCGGGATTTCACGATCAACGGGATGTTCTACGACCCGATCCGGGAAGAAGTCGTCGATTTCGTCGGGGGGCAGGAGGATCTACGCCGCCGGGTCGTGCGGGCCATCGGAGATCCGGACCGCCGTTTTTCGGAAGACCGGTTGCGGCTTCTGCGTGCCGTCCGGTTCGCGGCCAACCTGGGCTTCGACATCGAGGAAAGGACGTTCGAAGCGATCCGGCGCCACGCCACGACCGTCACGCAAGTCGCCTGGGAGCGGATCGGGGAAGAAATCGTCCGGATCCTGACCGAAGGTGGAGCACGCCGGGGGTTCGAGCTGCTCGATCGTGCCGGACTCCTCGCGCCCGTGTTACCGGAGGTGGCCGCGCTCAAGGGTGTGGAGCAATCGCCGGACTATCATCCGGAAGGGGACGTTTTCACCCACACGATGCTCATGCTCGGGCATCTCGACGGCACCACCGAGACTCTGGCCTGGGGCGTTCTGCTCCACGACATCGGGAAACCGGCGTGCGCGGCCCGAGTCGGGCAAAAGATCACGTTCTACGGCCACTGCACGCTGGGAGCCGAGATGGCCGTGGCCGTCTGCCAGAGGCTCAAGCGGAGCCGCGCCACCTGGGAGCGGGTCGCGTATCTGGTACGCAACCACCTCCGGGTGCTGCAGGCTCCCAAGATGAGGGTCTCCACCCTCAAGCGATTTCTCGCCGAGGAGGGGATCGACGAACTCCTCGAGCTCGTGCGCATCGATGCGCTTTCTTCGAACGGGGACCTCTCGTACTACGAGTTCTGCCGCCGCAAGAGGGAGGAGTTCGGACGCGAGAAACTCCGTCCGGCTCCGCTGCTGCGCGGAAGGGACCTGCTCGAGCTCGGCTTCCGTCCGGGGCCGCTCTTCGGCGAAATCCTGCGCGCGGTGGAAGACGCGCAGCTCGAAGGTACGCTCGGCAGCAGGGAAGAAGCGGTCGAGTGGGTCGAGCGGACGTACGGGCACCTGCGGGGATAGCGGAGGAGCGTCCGCGGGCCGAGCGACCGTACGGCTCGCCGGTCGCATTCCCGTCAGGACATCGTGCCGTCCGAGGAGATTCGCACGCGCCGCCCGCAGAACTCTTCCCGCGTCATCCGCTCCGCGAGGCGGGGGTCGTCGGTTTTCGCCACCGTTCTCGATCCTTCCGGCGTGTCGCACACGGCGATGGCCCGAAACGGCGTCTCGCCCTGGAAGAGCACCGTGTAGCCGGCGACGGTCGCCGGACCCGTGTATGCGGGGTCGAGGGGAAGCGGGGTGTCCACCCGTGCGACGGCTTCCGTCACGTCCTCGAAGCGGTAGCCCCCTGCCGGAGGCCGGTTGGAGAGAAGGAGGCAGGACTCTTTTCCGAAAATGCCGCTCAGGTTCGAGACGAGACCGTGACGCGGCTCGGGTTCCTGGCGGAGGACTTCCGCCATGCGCGCGGTCGCCGCCAGCGCGTAGTGGTTGAAGGGCCCTCCGGCGAAGGCCATCCCGCCGGTCACCGTCCAGGGGCACGCGGGGTGGATCCGCAGGTCGTGTGCGAAGCACCACACGGCCGAAGGAAAGCAACTGTAGAGGTCGGCGAAGGACAGGTCGTCGGGCGAGAGGCCCGAGAGCTCGAAGAGGCGCTCTCCGGCGAGGACGGTCCCCGGGTGCGTGTGGAGGTGCCGCTTTTGCGCCATCGTGACGACGTGGCGGGACTCCGTGGCCGCCACGGGGTAGACCCAGCGTTCGGGGCGAAGACCGAGTTCCCGTGCTTTCGCTCGGGAGCACACGAGCACGGCCGCGCTCTGGTTCACGTTCCACTGCGCGGCGTGGCGCTTGCGGTAGGGGAAGGCAAGGACGGAATTCCGGGGGCCTGGATTGCGGATCTCTTCGGGCGAGAGCTCCTCCCGGCGCCATGCGTGCGGGTTTTTCGCCGCGACACGGCTGAAAGCGCTCTGGAGTTCGGCGAGCTGCCTTTCGTTTTCTTCGATGCTCCATCCGCGGTCGTAGCGGACGGCGGACTCGAGGACGGCGAAAAATTCCGCGGGAAGAGAAAGTCCCCGGCTGGCTTCCAGCTCGCTGCAGAACGGATCGGAGGAGCCGTAATGGACGTCGGGAGGAGGAGCGTCCGAGTCGTCGGTGTCGGAGACCGGGGTGTTCGTGAGCATGCTCCGAAGGGACCGGTACTGCGCTTCCGCGCCGACGACGACGCCCGTGTCCTGCCTACCTTCGGCAATGGCACGGCAGAGTGCGTGGAACGGCGTGAGTTGGAGCACCCCCGGGTCGGCGATTTCCGTGCGGACATCGCCGAGGCCCAGCTCGAGAGCCACGAGCCGGGCAGGGTTTCGGTACTGCCACATCCCCCGAAGGACGCCCACGGACTCCACTTCGCGGAGAAGCTCCGAAGAACCCGCATCCTCTGCGGCCTCCAGCACCGCCTTGCACATGAGGCGGTAGGGTTCCGAGGCTTCCCGCGGGTCCTCGGTTTTCTCCTGGCAGAGCGCGACGCCGACGACGACGGGTGTCCGGTCTTCGTCCCTCACGCCCCTGCTCGCCTGGCGCTTCCGAGGGCAGCCTCGGTCCGGTTCGCGCCCGTCATCGCAGCTCGTAGTCCCCGAGGCGCGGGTGTTTCATTTCTTCCCGGAACCGGTCGAACGTCCACGGCCACGCCGTCGGCAGGCCGCTCGAGTCGAGATACCAGCTCCGGCAGCCGCTCGCCCAGATCGTACGCTTGGCGGCCTCTCGCCTCTCGCGATCGAAACGTTCCGTCGCTTCCCAGGAGGGGGCGATCTCGCGGGCCACGCCCGAGCGGAGGGGTCCGATCAGTCGCAGCACGGAGTCGAACTGGAGCTCGGCCACCTCGATCAGGGAAAAGTTGCCCACGGGGCTGTTCGGCCCGTTCAAGAAGAAGAGGTTCGGGAAATCCGGCACCGCCAGCGACATGTAAGCGAAGGGCGCTCCGTTCCAGACATCGTCGAGCCGCTTCCCTCCTCGCCCCAGGACTTCGGTCGGCCGGACGAAAGCGTCGACCCGAAAACCCGTGGCGAGGACCAGGACGTCGAGTTCGTGCAGCTTCCCGTCCTCCGTCCGCACCCCCGCAGGCTCGACGCGCACGATCTTTTCCGTGACGAGCCGAGCGTTGGGTTTCTGGATCGCCTCGTAGAAGTTCGGCGACATGACCAGGCGCTTGCAGCCGGCGCGGTAGTTCGGCCGCAGCTTCTCCCGGAGGACCGGGTCTTTCACGTTGTTCTCGAGGTTCGCCACGCACGTGTCGTGGATCCAGCGGAGCTGCGGGGAGTCGACGTCGGAGAGGTGGTTCGAGAACCCCTCCGTGAACATGCGCGAGACTTCCTCGCGGATTTCGCGGATCCGTGCCGGGTTCCGGCGGAATTCTTCCTTTTCTTCCTCGGAGTACGGGGGGTTCTCGACCGGCATGATCCACTGCGGCGTCCGCTGGAAAAGCACGAGCTCTCTCACCCGGTCGACGATCGCGGGTACGATCTGGACCGCGCTCGAACCCGTGCCCACCACGCCCACGCGTCGCCCGCGGAGCTCGACGTCGTGCCGCCACCTGGCGCTGTGGAACGCCGCACCCCGGAAGGAGTCGAGCCCCTCGAAGTCGGGGTAGGCAGGGTGGTGGAGGACGCCGGTGGCAGCCACGAGGCAGTCGCCGACGTCGTGGGTCCCGTCCCCGAACTCCACGTGCCAGCGGCCTTCGCGGAACTCGCAGAAAACGGCTTCTTTGCCGTACCGGATCCGCCGGTCGACCCCGTACTGCCTCGCTACCCGCTCGAAATACGCCTGGATCTCCGCCCCGGGTGCGAAGCGGTGGCTCCAGTCGGGGTTCGGCGCGAACGAGTAGCTGTAGAGATGGGCCGGTACGTCGCAAGAGATGCCGGGGTACGTGTTCTCGCGCCAGGTGCCCCCCAGGCGATCCGCTTTCTCGTAGATCACGAAGTCGTGAAGCCCCTCTTGCTGGAGCCGAATGGCCGCAAGGATACCGGACATGCCCGCGCCGACGATCACGAAGCGGAGGTCGCGCCCGCCTTTCCCGGTTTGCCGGGAGGCACGAGGGGTGGAGAGCGTGGGGGTCATGTCTCGATCCGGATTTCGTACGTGTTTCGCGGATTCAGCTCGGCGACGTGACCGGGATAGAGGACCACGGTCGTGAACGGCTCTTCGATGATGGCCGGTCCCTCGACCTTCTGGCCCGGCAGGAGATCGGGTCCGGAATAGACGGGAACGTCCCGGAATCGCCCGTCGACGAAGACCCGTCGCTTCCCGCGCAGCGCGGCACGTGGAGGTTTCCGCGTGCGGGGGCGCAGGGGCACGGGCGGCTTCCGCGTGGGCAGGACCGCCTTCAGCCGGACGGCTCTCACGATGGGCTCTTCGTCCCGCGACGCGTAGGTGTGAAGCTGTTCGTGCAGGACGTGGAACCGCTCGATGGTCCGCTCGAGCTCCGGCCGGCCGAAGCGATCCGCCCGTCCCGCCACCGGAACGGGCATGTCGAACGTCTGCCCCGGGTAACAGACGTGGAGCATCCTTTGGAAGCGAATCTTGCGGCTGCCGCCCAGGGCGCTGCGGGCACGATCCTCGAGCTCCCGGAAATGACGCTCGATGACGTCGGGATCCGCGCGTCCGGCCGGGCTCACGTAGGAACGGACTTCGTCGACGACGGCATCCGCGATCGCGAGTCCCAGGGCGGAAAAAGCGGGCGCGGACCGGGGAACGAGAATCCTTCCGATTCCGAGCTCCTCCGCCTGCTTGCCCGCGTGAACCGGGCCGTTTCCGCCGAAGACGACGAGTGCCATGCCCCGGGGGTCGATTCCCCTCTGTGCCGAAACCCGGCGGATGGCGTTCGACATGTTCGCGTTCACGAGCCGGAAAATGCCGTACGCCGCCTCGATCGCGTCGAGCCCGAGCGGCCGCCCGATCTGCTCGCGCACGGCCTCCTCGACGCCCTCCGTCCGCAGAGGCATCCGTCCCCCGCAGAAGTTCCGCGGGTTGAGAAAACCCAGGAGGAGGTTCGCGTCGGTGACCGTCGGCCGTGTCCCGCCCCGCCCGTAACAGATGGGGCCCGGGTCGGCGCCCGCGCTCGCAGGGCCGACGGCCAGGATGCCTCCCCGCACTTCCGCGATCGATCCCCCGCCCGCCCCCACCGAGTACACTTCGACCATCGGCAGGGCGACGAGGTAGCGGTGATGCCAGTTCCACCCCGCCTGGACTTCCGGTGTTCCGCCCCGGACGACGCAGACGTCGTAGCTCGTCCCGCCCATGTCGACGCCGATGAAGTCGGGAGTTTCCGAGCCCCGGGCTTCGAGGCATGCGGCCATCACGCCCCCCGTCGGTCCCGAGCCGAGAACGCTCACGGGGCGTTCGAGGACGTACTCGACGGGCATCATGCCGCCGTTCGACTGCATGATCCGGAGGTCTCCCCGGAAGCCCGCCTCCCGTAGCCGCTCTTCGAGTCGTGCGAGGTAGCGCTTGATCTTCGGGCCCACGTAAGCGTTCACCACGGTGGTGCTCGTTCGTTCGAACTCGGGAGCGCTCGGGTACACTCGGTGGGAGAGGCTCACGTCCACGTCCGGAAGTTCCTCTCGGAGGATTTCGAGGGTGCGGAGTTCGTGTGCGGGGTTGAGGAAGGAGAACATGTAGCAGACGGCCACGGACTCGACGCCGAGTTTCCGGAGCCGGCGGCAGGCGCGCCGGACCGCGTCTTCGTCGAGGGGCCGGTAGACGCTGCCGTCGAAGTCGAGCCGCTCCGGAATTCCGATCCGGCGGCGCCGCGGGCAGATCGGCGGCGGCGGCGGCAGGGCAGGGTCCCAGATGTTTTCCTTGTAGCCCCGGCGTAGTTCGATTTCGTCGCGGTGGCCTTCCGTCGTCAGAAGCCCGGTGACGGCGCCGGACATTTCGATCATGGTGTTGTCCGCCGTCGTCGTTCCGTGGACGATGACGCCCGTCCGCCCGAGAAAGTCGGCGAGCGAAACCCCCTCGAGGGAAGCGAGCTCCGAAAGACCCGTGAGAACTCCCTCGCTCTGGTCGGCCGGGGTCGTGAGAGTCTTGTGGAGCTGGATCTTACCGCCTTCTCGCACGACCACGAGGTCCGTGAAGGTCCCGCCCACGTCGATCCCGATCCGGTACGGTCTCCGGTCGGACGAGCGGCTCTTCGGGGAGCGCCTGGTTTCGATGCGGTTCACGAGTCAGCGCTGATAGAACATGCAGTTCCTTGCTTCAAGACGGCTCGGCGCGGCGTGTCACGAAATCTTCACATTTCCGTCACCGGGCCGTGACAGTCGGCCCGTAAAGAAGAGGACGAAGCGCAACGGAGGTAAAGACGATGGACGGAAAAGACGGGTCGAGCCGCCGGTCGGGGCCGTGGCGCGGGTGGCCCGTGCTCGCGCTCGCGCTGGTGAGCGTGTCCCTGGCGGCACCGGAGAAGCCTCCCGAGGTCGACGCCGAGCTCCCCCCTTACCGGAGAGTGTCGGGGATAGCCGGGAATCTCAGCAGCGTGGGCTCCGACACGATGAACAACCTGATGACGTACTGGGCGGAAGCCTTCGCTCGCTTCTACCCGGGCGTGCGCGTGCAGGTCGAAGGAAAGGGGTCTTCGACGGCACCTCCTGCTCTGATCGCGGGGACGGCGCAGTTGGGCCCGATGTCGCGCCCGATGAAGCATACGGAGATCGACCGCTTCGAAGCCCAAGTTCGGTTATCCTCCCACGGAGATTCGCGTGGCGATCGACGCTCTCGCCGTCTACGTTCACCGGGAGAACCCGCTCGAGTCCCTGAGTCTGCCGCAGGTCGACGCGATTTTCTCGAAAACGCGACGCCTCGGGTACCCGAAAGACATCCGCGTCTGGGGCGACCTGGGGCTCGGAGGAGAGTGGGCCACGAGGCGGATCAGCCTCTACGGTCGCAATGCGGCCTCGGGCACGTACGGCTTTTTCAAGGAGAAAGTGCTCGGGGGCGGAGACTTCAAGGACGAGGTGAAAGAACAACCGGGTTCGGCCTCCGTGGTGCAGGGGATTGCCGAGGATCCGGCGGGAATCGGGTACAGCGGGATCGGCTACCGGACGTCGGGCGTCAAACCGCTCGCCCTTTCGCCGAGCGAAGGAGGCGATCCCGTGCCACCCACGCCCGGGAACGTGTACGCGGGACGCTACCCTCTCTCTCGCTTCCTGTACGTCTACGTGAACCGAAAGCCGGGGGCACCTCTCGATCCGCTCGTGCGAGAGTTCCTCTTGTTCGTGCTTTCGAAAGAAGGGCAGGAAGTCGTCGTCAAGGACGGTTACCTTCCGCTGCCGGCACGGATCGCCCTGGCCGAAAGAAAGAAAGTCTCGGACTGAAACGCACCTTCGCGCGATGGGCGGAAAGCGTCGCCGACTCCTCCTCGACCGCTGGGCCAGGCTCGCGATTCGGGGCGGAGGCGCCGCTACGATCGTCGTCATCGCGTTCCTTTTCGCGTTTCTCCTGGCGGAGGCGTTGCCGCTCTGGTCGCCTCCCGAGATCTCGCAGCCGAGGACCCTTTCGTTCCCGGCGGGTTTGCACCCCCTCTTCGTCGACCGGGACGGCCGGGGATTCGCCGCCGTCGACGGGCAGGGACGGTTCTTTTTCTTTTCCCTCGAAGACGGCAGCTCGAAGGAAGTCGGGAGGCTCGAGGCCCTTCGGGGTAGGGTCGTCGGGGCGGTGCACGACTCCGGACTGGTCGTGGCCCTCGATTCCGGCGGTCGGGTCCTCGGAGCCCGTGTGAGGGGAAGCGGCTCGGAGCTCCGGATCGAGAGCGAGGGAAGCTGGCCCCTCGAAGGGGTACCGAAGCCCGGAACCCCGAGCCTACGGGTTTCCGATGCCGGCGGATGGACCCTGCTCTACCCGAAGCTCGACGGGGACCTCGGGATCGTTTCCCGCCGTATCGAGGAATCGTTTCTCGGCGAACCTGCCGAAGTCTTTCGCGAGCGGGCTCTTCCCGGCAGTTCGGGTGCCGCGGCCTGGACGCTCGGCGCAGGCGGGAGGTGGGCCTTCGCGGCCGGGGCGATGCTGCGCGCGTGGGAGGTCCCGGATCGCGGAGCCCCGGTTTTGCTCGACGAGGCCGGAGTCGGCGGAAGACGTGCGACGGCGCTCGGGATGCTGCTCGGCGATCGAGCGCTCGTCGTCGGCGGGGAGGACGGAAGCGTGGCCGTGTGGTTCTTCCTCCGGGACGGCCGGAGGCAGACGGGTTGGCGGCTCGTGGAAGTTCGGCGTTTCGAGCCTCACGGGACCGCGGTCGTTGCCGTCGAAGCCTCTCCCCGCGAGCGTAGCTTCGTCACCGCCGACCGGAGCGGGGCTCTCGTGCTTCACCATTCGACGACCGGGCGCACCCTGGCCGCGTTTCCCGGCGGGGCTCCGTCGGCCCGCACGCTTTCTTACTTTCCCAAGGCTCAGGGGGTGGCGGCGTTCTCGCCGAACGGCACGGTCACGTGGTGGTTCGTGCGCAACCCCCATCCGGAAGCTTCCTGGAAAGCTTTTTTCGCACCCGTCTGGTACGAGGGCTATCCGGGACCCGCGTTCGTGTGGCAGTCGACGGGAGGCACGGATGCCTTCGAGCCCAAGCTGAGCCTCGTGCCGCTGGTGTTCGGGACCTTCAAGGGGACGCTCTACGCGATGCTTTTCGCCTTCCCGCTCGCCATTCTGGGCGCTCTCTACACCTCGCAATTCGCACGCCCCGGCCTGCGAGCGGCCGTCAAGTCGACGGTGGAAATCATGGCCGGGCTTCCGAGCGTCGTCCTGGGGTTCCTCGGGGCGCTCTGGCTCGCTCCCGCACTGGAGGGCAGGGTCCCGGGGGTCCTTCTCGCCTGTCTGGTCCTGCCGGCGAGCGCCATGCTCCTCGGAATCCTCTTTTCGGAGGTGCGCTGGCTCGGCCCGGTGCGGAGGACGGGCACGGAAGCGCTCCTCTTCGTTCCCCTTCTCCTCGTGCTCGGCTGGGCTTCTATCGCTTCGAGTCCGTCGCTCGAACGCTGGCTGTTCGACGGCAACTTCCAGGGCTGGCTCCTCGAGCACGCCGGGCTGCGCTACGACCAGAGGAACTGCCTGGTGGTCGGCTTCGCGATGGGGTTCGCCGTCATCCCGATCGTTTTCACGATCGCCGAAGACGCGCTCTCGAACGTTCCCGCGAGGCTCGTTTCGGCCTCCCTCGCCTTGGGTGCCACGCGGTGGCAAACGGCGGTCCGGGTCGTCGTGCCGGCCGCGAGTGGCGGGATTTTCTCCGCCGCCATGGTCGGGTTCGGCCGAGCGGTCGGAGAGACGATGATCGTGCTCATGGCCACGGGAAACACTCCCGTCATGGAGTGGAATCCCTTCACCGGCATGCGGACCCTCTCGGCGAACATCGCGGTCGAGTTGCCGGAAGCTCCGGTCGGTAGCACGCTCTATCGCGTCCTGTTTTTCACGGCGCTCCTCCTCTTCGGCGTGACCTTCGTCGTCAACACGGTGGCCGAGCTCGTCCGGTCACGGATTCGCAAGCGGTTGGCCTCGCTGTGAGAGAACGCGTACGAAAAACGTTCCGGGAGGGCGACCCCTTCCTCTGGCTCACGGCGGCGGCCCTCGCCACGAGCCTCGTTCTCGTGGGCGCCCTCCTCGTGCTCGTCTTTCGGCACGGTCTCGCCATGTTCTGGCCGGCGGAGGTGGTTCTGTTCCGCACGAAAGACGGCCGGGGATGGCTCGGCGAGGTCTGGGAGAAGCGGGAGAACCCCCCTCGTGTGCGTCTCAAGGTGGGAAACCGGGACGTCTACGGAACCGATTTCCGGTGGGTCGAGCTCGGCGAGGTGGAGAGTGTCCTGAGGCCGCGGGACGCCGCCGTGTTCGAGCGTCGGGAGTGGGGTAATCTCTACGGGTTCCTGGAGGAGGTCCGGCACGGGGACCGATCGTTGGCCCGGGGACCCGCAGCCTGGGCGGTGCTCCGGCGCAAACTCGAGGAAGCGCGGAAGGCACGGGAGCACATTTCCGAGCTCGAGCGCGGGGAAATGGCTCGGATCCACGCTCGGCTCGAGAAAAGCCGAAGGCTCGGGAAAGAGGCAGAAGGCTTCGAAGCACGGGCGGAAGACATCCGGCGCGAACTCGAAGCTCTGCGCCGTGCCGCTTCGCTCGACCGGGCGGTGGTACGTCTTGCGTCGGGGGAGACGGTGGACGTTCCCGTTTTCGAGATCGTGAGAGTCTACCGGCCGAACGGCGCGGGGCTTACGACGAAGCTGGGGTGGTACGCCCGGAAGCTCTGGGAGTTTCTCTCTTCGGACCCCCGGGAGGCCAACACCGAAGGCGGTGTCTTCCCGGCGATTTTCGGCACGGTCCTGATGGTCCTTCTCATGACCCTTGCGGTGGTTCCCTTCGGAGTCGTGGCAGCCCTCTACCTCCACGAGTACGCCCGCCGTGGATGGTTCGTGAGCGCCGTGCGGATCGCCGTGAACAACCTCGCGGGCGTTCCCTCGATCGTTTTCGGTGTCTTCGGCCTCGGCTTTTTCGTGTACACGCTCGGCGGCACGATCGACGGGCTTTTCTTCCGGGACCGCCTCCCGTCTCCCACGTACGGGACGGGAGGAATCCTCTGGGCGTCGCTCACGCTCGCGCTCCTCACCCTTCCGGTCGTCGTCGTGGCGACGGAGGAGGGCCTCGCCGCGGTCCCCAGAGAGCTCCGCGAAGGCTCCCTGGCTCTCGGGGCCACGCAATTCGAGACCGTCTGGCGCGTAGTCCTGCCGCACGCCCTGCCCGGCGTTCTCACGGGCGTCATCCTCGCCATGGCGCGGGCGGCCGGGGAGGTGGCCCCGCTCATGCTGACCGGGGTCGTCAAGCTGGCCCCCGAACTCCCGCTCGATTCCGAGTGGCCCTTTCTCCATCTCGAGCGAAAATTCATGCACCTGGGCTTCCACATCTACGACGTGGGCTTCCAGTCTCCCAACGTGGAAGCGGCCAAGCCCATGGTCTACGCCACGACGGCGCTCCTCGTGGCGCTGGTTTTCGTGCTCAATTTGTCCGCGATGTGGCTTCGTGCCAGACTACGCCGGAGGTTGGCATCCAGTGCGGTTTGACGGAAAATCGGCCCCGGCCATGCCGGGTGCGGTTTTCTTTCGGCGCGCCGTCTCCTCCTCGACCGGGACGGCGAGTTCCCACGATACCTCTCCTGTCGTCTTTTCCGTCCGCGATCTCTCCCTCACCTACGACGGGAAGACGTACGTCCTGCACGGGATCACGCTCGACATCCGGGCACGGGAAGTCACGGCTTTCATCGGACCGTCGGGCTGCGGTAAGTCGTCGCTCCTGCGCTGTTTCAACCGCCTCAACGACCTCGTCGACGGTGCCAGGGTGGAAGGCCGGATCCTGCTCCACGGGGAAGACATTTACGACCCGGAGTACGACGTGACGGAGCTGCGCAAGCGGGTGGGGATGGTCTTCCAGAAATCCAACCCCTTTCCGAAATCGATTTACGAGAACGTCGCGTACGGGCTGCGCATCGCGGGCGTGAGAGACCGGCGGCTTCTCGACGAAGCCGTCGAGCGCAGCTTGAGGCAGGCCGCGCTGTGGGACGAAGTGCGCGATCGGCTGCACGAGAACGCGCTCCGGCTTTCCGGCGGCCAACAGCAGCGGCTCTGCATCGCGCGGGCGCTCGCCGTGGAGCCCGAGGTGCTGCTCATGGACGAACCGTGCTCCGCTCTCGACCCCATCGCGACGGCGAAAATCGAGGCGCTGATCCACGAGCTCAAGGAAAGGTACACGATCGTGGTGGTCACCCACAACATGCAGCAGGCGGCCAGGGTGTCGGACCGGACCGCGTTTCTCTACCTCGGGCGTCTCGTCGAGTTCGGGCCGACGGAAAAGATCTTCACGGCCCCGGAAAAGCGCGAGACCGAGGACTACATCACGGGTCGCTTCGGCTGAGGACCGCACGGTGGAGAAGAAAAGGCACACGGACCCCCACTACCAGCGGGAGCTCGAGGAGCTCAACGCGAAGCTTCTCGAGATGGGAGGTCTCGTCGAGAAACAGATCCGACAGGCCGTGGATGCACTCGTCGAGCGCGACGACCGGCTCGCGCGGGAGACGATCGAGCGCGACCACACGGTGAACCGCATGGACGTGGAAATCGACGATCGGTGCCTCAAGCTGCTGGCGTTGCACCAGCCCGCCGCGAGCGACCTCCGCCTCATCACGACGGCGCTCAAGATCACGACGGACCTCGAGAGAATCGGGGACATGGCGGTCAACGTCTGCGAGCGGGCGCTCGAGCTCAACCGCGAACCTCCGCTCAAGCCTTTCATCGACATTCCCCGGATGGCCGAGATCGCGCGCACGATGCTGCGCGAGTCCCTCGACGCTTTCGTGCGCGAGGACGTCGACCTCGCGCTCAAGGTTTGCCGGGACGACGACGCGATCGACAAGCTCACCGAACAGCTTTTCCGGGAACTCCTCTCCTACATGGCCGAGAACCCGGAGACGATCGGCCGAGCCATACGGCTTTTGTTCGTGGCCAAGTATCTCGAGAGGATCGCGGACCATGCCACGAACATCGCCGAAATGGTCGTGTTCATGGTCAAAGGGCAGAGTATCCGCCATCTGGACCAGATCCCCGGGCGGATCTGAGATCATGGCCGCGAAGCCGGAGAGTCCGCTTTCGCCTCTTCGACGGCCGCTGGTTCTCGTGGTGGAGGACGAACCGGACATCGCCGATCTTCTCCGTTTCCACCTCGAACGCGAAGGGTTCCGGACGCTCGTGGCCCCCGGGGCGTCCCGAGCGCTCGAGGAAGTCGAGAGGCGTCCGCCCGACGTCGTGCTGCTCGACCTCATGCTGCCCGACCTGAGCGGGCTCGAGGTGTGCCGCGTGCTTCGGTCGCGTCCGGCGACGTTCCGGGTGCCGATTCTCATCCTGACCGCGAAATCGGACGAAACGGATCGTGTCCTGGGGCTCGAGCTCGGGGCCGACGACTACGTGACCAAGCCGTTCAGCCCGAGGGAAGTGATCGCCCGGGTGCGGGCCGTCCTTCGCCGGTCTCGCGTCGCGGAAGAAGAACCCGAAGTCTACGCCCGCGGAAGGCTGCGCGTGGATTTCCGGAACTACGAGGTCTGGGTGGACGGCCGGAAGGTGGAGCTCACCCGCAAGGAGTTCGAGCTCCTCCGGTTTTTCGTGCAGTGGCCCAACCGGGTGTTGAGCCGGCTCGACATTCTCGACTGCGTCTGGGGGGAAGACACGCACGTGGAGCCCCGGACCGTCGACGTCCACGTACGCCGGTTGCGGAAGAGGATCGAGCGGGACGACGCGAGGCCCGAGCTGATCCTCACGGTGCGCGGGGTGGGCTACAAGTTCCATGAGCACGCCCTCGACGGGTAGGGCTCGTTGGTTGGGGGCATTCGGGGCGGGGCTCCTCGTGGCGGGAGCCGTGCGACTTCTCGCGGCGAACGTGGAGCACGCGCTCCGGACGCTCGCCGAAGAAGCGGCGCTCGGGCAGGCGCGCGCCCTGGGCATCTGGTTGCGGGCGACCGAACCTGCCGCGGAGCTCGATCGCCGCTGCCGGGAGGCAGCGAGCCAACTCGGAGTCGAGGTCACGCTCGTTTCGGAGGAGGGTGACGTTCTGGCCACGTCCGCGGCGGGCTCGTCCCGCGCCGGGGAAAATCTCCGGGATGTGGTGGAAATTTCTCGCGCCTTCCTCCGGGGTTCGGGCGTGGAGAGGCGCAGGGGGAAGGACGGCCGGCCGTGGCTCTACGCGGCCGTTCGGCAGGGCGACTCGGGCACCTCCTGGGTGATCCGGGTGGGATCGCCCGCCCCGGGGAGCGAGCCTTTCCCGCCTTTTTTCTGGAACGCGGTCGCCGCGGTTTCGGGGCTGCTCGCGGGGGCGTTCGTGCTGTTCTTGCCGCGACGAGGCGGGACGCCCTCTTCCCGAGTCTTCCCCGTCGCTCGCGGGGAAAACCGGCGTCGAGCGCCTCGAAGATCGGCTTTCGATGGCAGAGGAGGAGAAAAGGAACCTCGAGGCCATCCTGCGGAGCATGGTGGAAGGGGTTCTGGTGCTCGACCGTACGGGTGTGGTGCGGATCGCGAACCGGAGAGCGGCGCAACTCCTCGGCCGGGAGCGGGAAGAGGCTCTTTTGGGACACCCGCTCATCCGTCTCACGCGGGATCCCGACTTGCAGGCTCTGGTGAGGGAGATCGAGCGGTCGAGGCGCCCCGTCGTGCGGGAGCTCACGCTCGAGGCCGAACGCCGGGAGCACCTGCAAGTCACGGCGACGCCCATCGGGGACGGCGAGGCGGCGACCCACGGGTTCGTTCTCGTCTTCCACGACGTGACGGAGCTCAAGAGGCTCGAAGCCGTCCGGAAGGACTTCGTCGCCAACCTTTCCCACGAGCTCCAGACGCCGCTCACGTCGATCCGGGGTTACGCCGAGACCCTGCGGACCCTCGAGAGCTCGGGCGAGGTCGCGCATTGCGCCGAGGTGATCGAACGCAACGCCCTTCGGCTGAGCCGCCTTCTCGAGGACCTCCGCGCACTCTCGGACCTGGAGCTCCGGCGTACGAGTCTCCGGAAAACGACGGTCCGCGTGCCCGACGTGCTCGCTGCCGCGCTCGAAGTCGTCGCGGAGGCTGCCCGGCGGAAAGCGCTCGACGTACGTACCGAAATTCCGGAAGACCTTCCTCCGCTCTTCGTCGACGCCGCTCGCGTGGAAAGGGTGTTCGTCAACCTTCTCGACAACGCGGTAAAGTACAGCGAGCCCGGCGGGCGGATCCGGCTCGCGGCTTCCCGGACCGAATCCGGACGAATCCGGATCGAAGTGGAGGATACGGGAATCGGAATCCCACCCGAGGAGTTGCCCAGGGTCACGGAACGATTCTACCGGGTCGAGAAGGGAAGGAGCCGCGAGCGGGGTGGCAGCGGGCTCGGCCTCGCGATCGCCAAACACATCGTGCTCGCCCACGGAGGGGAGCTCGGCATCCGCAGCGAGGTGGGGAGAGGAACCGTGGTGACCGTGGAGCTCCCGCTCGGCGGCGGAGATGCTACCGACCCTCGTACTTCCGGATGATCGCCCGGACCTGGGATTCGCTCTCCGCACGACACAGCTCGCGCCGAACGGCTTCGGACCGGAGAAGGAGAGAGAGCGAGGAGAGAAAGTTCAGGTGTTCTCCCGTGGCGTCCGGGGGCGAGAGCACGAGGGCGACGATCGAGATGGGAGCCCCGGCCACGGCCTGGTAGACGGCGTCCGGCGCGAGGGCGAGAGCGAGAAGGACGGAAGAGATCCCTTCGAGTCGTGCGTGGGGGATGCTCACGCCGATGTCGACCATGGCCGTGCTCGAGACGCGTTCGCGCTCGAGGACCGCGCGGAGGGCGGCCTCGGCGAGTCGATCGGAAAGGTCCCCTGCACGGACGAGCGTCTCGAGCAAGGCTTTCACGACAGAGCCGAGGTCGCCGAATCGCAGGCCCGACAGGAGAGCGCCCGGACGCAGTGCCTCGCTGGGTTTCATGCTCCTAGGGGCGGAGAAGTCGGGCCAGCGCGACGAGATCGGCGGCGGTGACCCGACCGTCCTGGTTGGGGTCCGTGGTCGAGCAGAGTTCGGCGAAGCCGGTGTCGAAGAGCGCCCGAATCAAGCCCAGAAATTCGAGGCTTCCCGTCCCGTCCACGGTGCCGTCGCAGTTCGTGTCTTCCGGACCGGCAGGTGTGGGCACGCGCGTCGGCGTCCGGGTCGGAGGTAGGGTGGCGGTCGGTGTGCGGGTGCGCGTCGGGGTGGGGGTCAGGCGCGGCGTCGGGGGGCTGGGGGTTCGCGTCGGCGTAGGGGTGCGCGACGCCGTGGGACTCCCCGTCGGCTCGGCACCGCAACCCGGAAGCGCCGGGTCCCGGACCACCAACGGGAAAGGCTCGATGACCGCGGTGGCTTGGATGGAAGGTGGGGCATCGCGGTAGACGAGGCTCACGAGACCGTCCGCCGGGTTCGTCCGGATCCCACCCGCGATCTCGATCAGGTTGACGCCGACGACCTGCACGTTTCCCTGGCTCCCCGTGGCCGTGATTTCGGCCCCGTTGTCCTCGCGCGTTCGGCACGAAAAGAGGCTCACGCTCCCACCGAGCCCCGAGGACGAGGTGCCGTCGGCACGAATCCGGGCCGAGGGGCGAAGAAGGATCCGGGAGTCGAGACTTTCCGCTGCCCGCAGGGTGACGTCCCCCGCGGCTCCTCCCGCGGAGTTGGACGAGAGCGTCCCCTCTACCTCGATGGTCCCGGGCGAAAAGACATTGATGCTGCCTCCCCCGAACTCCCCGCCCGAAGCGTCGACCGAGCCGGCGACGACGAGAGGGCCCCCGTTCTCGATTTCGATCTCTCCACCGATGGACTCCACTCCCGTTCCGCGGGCTTCCACGGTGCCTCCGAGCGTCGACGCCGCTCCGTTCTCCCCACAGGAGAGGTTCAGGTTGCCGCCGCTGCCGTCGGGTTGCCCGCCGTTCAGGGCGAGAGTGCTCGGAGTGAACGTACAACCGCCGGCCGAAGAAATCTCGGCGAACCCGCCGTCGCCGGCCCCGTCCACGTTGGTCCCGCCCCGCGCCGTGATTCGCCCCAGCACGGTCAGGGTCCCCTCTTCGTCGAAGACGCCCGCGTCGAGGGACAGATCTCCGCCGAAGCCTTGCCCGCTCGCGTCGAGTTCGAGGCTCGCAGCCGCCTCCACGACCAGGTCCCGCCCGGCCTCGACGGCAATACGCCCCCCGTCTCCGTCCCCTCCCGACACGTCGACTTCCGCGGCGATGACGACGTCGCGTTCGGCCGTGATCTCCACCGAGCCGCCTCCGGCGGTCGCCCCACCGCGCGCCTGGATCCCTCCCCGGACTTCGACGTCCAGGCCTTCGAGTTCGACCGTGCCTCCGTCGTCTTCCGAGCCGTTCCCGTTCACGGAAAGAACGACTCCGCTACCGAGGAGCCGGACGGCCCCGCCGGCACCGAGCGTGACGGCCCCCGCGCTACCGGGAGCCTCGACGGAGCCTGCCACCTGGATGTCGCGGGTCGCCGAGACCGTGACGGTAGCGCTCACGTCCGAGACGGCACGGATTCTCCCCCCGAGGTCCACGGCGAGCGTTCCGCAGGCGATGTCCAGGTCGCCCGCGACCTCGAGCCTCCCCCCGCTCCGGATCTGGAGTTCTCGCTCTCCGAAATCGAGGAGCGAACCCGGTAGGACCGTGACCTGCGTCGCGACCACGCAGGGGTCGTCCGTCGGGGCGCAGAGGTCGTCCGCGCTGTCCACCTGGGCCCGGACAGCATCCGACCCGGAGACGGCAAGCAGGAGACAAAGACAGGGTAGGACTTTCTTCCAGCGGGCCATCGGGACGGCTCAGCTATAGCCCAAAGCTCGACGTGCAAACAACCGTGCACGTTCGTGTTCGTCGCTTCGGTGCAAGCCCGAACGACGCCGGCCCCGATCCGAGAGCGCTCGGTCGTCGCCGTCTCCACCCCGCTCTTGGCATGCCGCTTGCGCCCGGCCCTGCGGCATGGAGGGAAAAGCCTTGGAACTGGTCGCCGTCGGAAAGTGGTCGAAGGAGCAGGGGCGCTGGCTGACCGTCGTCGCGCTCACGCGGAAGCTTCGCGGCACGAGGCGCCGAAAACCACGAGTGCCGAAAAAGGGACCGAAGTAGCCTTCAACCGGCTCGCCTCTCCTCGGGCTCGGAAGCCTCGTCGGGGCGATACATCCGGAACTTGAGGACCTTGCGGCAGACCTCGCAAGGGACGTCCTTGATCACCGGGTAGCTCGTGCAGGCGTTGCGCACGCGGCGGCGGAAGTCGTCGAGCGTTTTTCGACAGCAAGGGGAGAGAGCTTCGGCCACGGCGAAGCCTTTGAGCCCAGAGGCTCGGCTGGGTCAAGTACCGCGCCCGGCGGTCCGCCGCCGCACCGCGCGGTTGTGCTCCGCGAGCGTCGCCGAGAACTCGTGGCTGCCGTCGTTTCGTGCCACGAAGTAGAGGTAGTCGACGGAGGCGGGATGCACCGCGGCTTCCAGCGAGGTGAAACCCGGGTTGCAAATCGGGCCGGGGGGCAACCCCGGGCGGAGGTACGTGTTGTAAGGGGACTCGAAGGAGAGATCTTCGGGGCGGATCGGACCGGAAAACGCCGCCCTTTCGTACACGGCCGTGGGATCCGACTGGAGCGGCATCCCGAGCCGAAGCCGGTTGTGGAAAACGGCCGAGATCAGCGGACGCTCGGAATCGATCCGTGCTTCCTTTTCGATCAGCGAAGCCAGCGTGACGGTTTCGTGCACCGTGAGCCCGAGACGCCTCCGGGGCGCTTCGAGCACCGCAAAGCGTTCCCGAAAGCGGTCGATCATGCGGGAGAGGATTTCCGTCTGCTCGGCGGTTTCCGGAAACGCGTACGTGTCGGGGAAAAGATAACCCTCGACGCCCGTCCACGGCAGTTCCATGGCTCGGAGCCAAGCCGGGGAGCGGGCTACCGACTCGAAGGAGTCCACGCTGCCGAAGCCCATCCGGGAGAGGAGGGCGAAAATTTCGGAGGCCCGAAGCCCTTCGGGGAAGGTGCGTAGCGGCGCTTTCTCCTCCGCCGTGAGGGCCGCCAGAACGTCGGACGGTCGGACGAGTCCGAAAAAACGGTAGCTGCCGGGTCGCAGCCGGCGGTCGCTGCCGTTCCAGCGCGCCAGCCCTCGGAACGCCCACTCCGAACGCACGATCCCCGCCGCCACGAGACGCCGAGCGACCTCGCGGGTCGCAGCGCCCTGCGGAATCCGCAGGACGACCCCCTCGGTCGGAAGACGAACCGGGGCCGAAAGAGCTCCGCGGAGAACGAAGGCCGTCGAGGCCACCACGGCGCACGCCCACCCGATCCACCGAACCTTCCGGCCACCCATGCTCCCTCCCCGAGAGCAAGCCCGGCGCCCGACGAAAGTCAAGCCTGCGAGTGTCGCAGGGGAGTTTTTCTGCTAGGTTTCCGGCGATGCTCTTCGACCTTTCGCGACGCCCGCTCGTTTTCGGACACCGCGGGTCGGCCGGTACGGCCCCGGAAAACACTCTGCTTTCGTTCCGCGAGGCGCTCGAGTGCGGCGCGGACGTTCTCGAGCTCGACGTGCACGCGACGCGGGACGGCGTGGTCGTCGTCCTGCACGACCCGACCCTGGACCGCACGACGGACGGGACGGGAGAGGTCCGGCTCCGGTCGTGGGAAGAAGTCCGCGGCCTCGATGCCGGCTACCGGTTCACCCGCGACGGCACGTCGTACCCTTTCCGAGGCCGAGGCCTCCGCGTGCCGAGTCTCGAGGAGGTCTTCGCGGAGTTTCCGGATGCCCGCTTCAACATCGAGGTGAAACAGGAAGACCCGCCGATCGCCCGCGAGGTCGTTTCCCTGGTCGAGCGCTTCGGTGTGGCGACCCGAGTTCTTCTCGCTGCGGAGAAAGACTCGGTCATGCGCGAGATACGGCGCCATGCGCGAGACCGGATCGCTACGGGCTTTCCCGTCGGCGAGGTCGTCGAGTTCCTCGAGCGACTCGACCGCGAGGACTTTTCGGGTTACCGGCCGGCGGGAAAAGCGCTGCAGGTTCCGGTGCGCTTCGGCGGCCGCGACATCGTGACGGCGGAAAGCGTCCGCGCGGCACACGAGCTCGGGATCGAAGTGCACCCGTGGACGATCAACGACCGGGCGGAAATGGAGGCGCTTTTCGACCTGGGGGTGGACGGTCTCGTCACCGACCTTCCTGCCCTGGCCCGCGAGATTCTCCGCACTCGGCGGGCAGGCTGACGCACGCGCGCTCGACTTCCGTGGCCAAGGTGTGCCAGTCGAGGGTGCCGTGGCGGACGAGCTCCTCGACGAAGCGGGCGACCGAGGACTCCGGGCGCGCGTGGTCGAGCAGGAGGAGGGTCGGGAGCTCGCGGTCCCCGCCCGCGAAGCGCAAGGCCAGGAGAATCCGCAGCGCTTCCGGAGAATGCGGTACCAGGTGAAGGATCGCGGCGTGGGGCCGTAGCCCGGCCACGATTTCTCTCGCCTGGCGAGCTTCGAGGACCACGGAGGTGGAAAATCTGGCCTTGGAGAGGGCTTCGCGCAGCGGTGTGACGGCGTCGAGGTCGGGACTCGCGAGGAGCAGTTGTCTCGTGTCCGGCCGGAGTTTTCGCACCCGCTCCACGATTCGCGAAGGGGGGAAGGGCCACGGGAGGAAGTCCGAACCGGCGAAGCTGAAACCGCAGGGTGAATCCGGCAGCATGGCGTAGACGAGCAGCGGGATGTCCCGCGTGGCGACGCGCTCCCGGAGATTCCGAAGCTCGTTCCACGCTGCCGCTCCGGACGCGAGGTTGAACAGCACGAGGCGTGCCTTCCGCCGGGCGAGTTCGTCCGTCGCACCTTCGAGGTCGATCCCCGTGACGGAAAACCCGCGAGCCTGGAGGGCCGCCCGAGCCTCCTCTCGAAGCGGGGGAGTGTCGACGAGAAAGACGGGCTCGGTGGCTTCCCCCGGAGGCTCGGGCGCCGGGACGGTGTCGTTGCGTGCGCCCCCGGATCGCTCGATCTCGAGCGTGCGATACGGTGCCGGGACGGGCAGGTCCGGTTTCGCTTTTTCCGCGCTCGCGAGCCTCGATTCGAGGTCTTCGATGCGCGCCCGGAGCTTTTCGATTTCCGCGTCCTTGGCCTCGCTTTCCGCGCGCTCGGCGGCGGCGAGCGCGCGCGCCGCTTCGACTTCGCGGTCCTTTTCTTGCCGTACCCGTGACAGTTCTTGCTCGAGCGTCGCGACCCTGGCTTCCAGGCGAGGGACGACCGCTCGCTGCGCTTCCTCCCGGGCCCGGGATTCGGCTTGCTGGCGGACCGAGGCGTCTTGCAGTTCGGAGATTTGCCGCTCCCGCAGCTCGAGCCGGCGGCGGACCTCCCCCAGGATTTCCCTGGTTTCGAGGAGCTCGCGCTGCACGGCGTCGAGGTCTTCCCGAGCTCGCCTGGCCTTTTCTTGCGCCGTGATCTCCCGCTCCCGTTCCTGCTCGGCCTGGGTTCTCGCCACGGCGAGCAAGGCTTCGAGTTCGGAAATTCGCTCCCGCAGGCTCTCCACTTCTTCCGAGGTTCCCTCGCGGCGGATCCGCTCGGTCTCTTCGAGAGCCCGCAGGGCCGTCGCCAGCTCCTCCCGGAGCTTCTCCTCCGCCGTTCGGCGGGACTCGAGCTCGGCCCGGAGTTGTTCGCGTTCCGTTTCCGCCGCACGGAGGGCCGCTTCGACGACCTCGGTTCTTTCCCGGGCGCGGGCGGCTTCGAGCGAAAGGGAGTCGATCGTGCTTCGGAGTCGTGCTTGCTGCTCGTGCCACTCCCGGGCCGACCGCTCCGAAGAACGCCGGTGATCTTCGAGCGCCTTTTCCGATTCTCGGAGTCGGGCGCGAAAGGTTTCCAGCTCTCGCAGGACGGCGTCCCGCTCCTTTTCGGCGGCTTCCGCCCGGAGGCGCGACTCCTCGACGGCCCCTCTCAGCTCCTCCTCGCCCGAGCTCCGTTCCTCGACGAGCCGGCCGAGGTGGTCTCGAATCTCGTCCCGCTCGAGCTCGAGCCGGGCGTTTTCCTGGCGGAGCCGGGCACAAAGGTCCTCGAGCCGTCGGCGCTCCTCCTCGCTCGAGCACCGTTCCCGTTCCGCGAGTTCGTACGCTTCCCGGAGCTCCCGGGCGGTTTCCTCGGCGGAGCGCAGCTGCCGTTCGCGTTCGGCGAGCTGCGCTTCGAGCATTTCGAGCCGGGCGCGGAGCTGCGCCGCGCCGTCGAGTTCGGACCGCAGGGTACGGCAGCGCGCTTTCTCGTGCTCGAGCTCGTCCCGAAAATTCCGGGACTGCGACTCCGCCGCGCGACGGGCGTGTTCCGAGACGGCGAGTTCCTCCCGGAGTCGATTTTCCCGTTCGAGGGCTTCCTCGAGCTGGACCTTCAGGGCTCGGAGTTGGTTCGAGACGGTCGTCCGCGCGGCGGTAGCCGCGCGGTGATTGCGTTCGAGGACCCGAAGTCGCTCGGTCTGCTCCCGGTAGTCTCGTTCCACCGCTTCGGCGCGTGTCCGCCACCGCTCCCGTTCCGCCAGCAGTTCGGCGACTTTCTCCGCGTGGGACGTCCGGGCTTCGGCGAGCTCTTTCTCGGCGCGGCGGACCTCTGCTTCGAGCCGCTCGAGTTCGCGGAGGAGAGCGTCTCCGCGCTCTCCGAGGGCCCTCTTTTCGGCCTCCGCCGAGGCGAGCCGTTCGCGCAGGTCGCGGAGTTCGTGCTCTCTCGTGTCCCGCTCGTTCGCGAGCTCGGCCCGTGCGCGTTCGAGCTCGGTGCGCAGTGCGTCGGCGATCCTCCGGGCGCGCGCCCGGTCCGACTCGGCGGCCAGCACCCGGTCTTCGAGACTCGCCGTCCGTTCGCGGAGGGAGCGCACGGTTTCTTCGAGTTCCCGGACGCGGTTCGAAAGGATCGTCCGGCTCGTGCCGTCTTCCCTCTCGGGGGAGTCGGCGACCGGCCGGACGGGTCGCGGGGGCGACGAGCGCGATGCCGCGGCCGGAATTTCGGCCGGGCTTTCTTCTTCTTTGTCGAGGAAGAGCGAGCGGGCGTGGCAGGCGAGCCTTCGTCCCAGCTCGGCGAGAAAGGAGTCGGGAAAGGCGTGCGCGTGCCCACCGAAAAGGACCACGGCACCGAGAGGCCGGAGGGTGTCGTAGACCGGAAGGCAGGCGATCGTGAGTCCCTCGGGCGAGAGTTGCCGGAAGTTCTGCGGGACGAAGGGATTGCGATCGGCTTCTTCGATGACGGTGATCCGGCGATTGCGGAGGCTGCGCACCGGGATCTCCCACCGCGCCGTACCGCCGAGCAGCGGGGAAACCTCGGAGGGGCCCGCGGCGAGGAGACCGAGCCGCGCCTCTCCCGGAGGGAACCCGAGAACGGCTACGCCCCTCACCTCCGGTAGATCGAGGAGGAGGCGGGAGAGTTCTCGGAGCCGCTCGGTCCGGGGCGTGGTCCCGTCCTCGGGGAGCCGCGCTTCGAGTCGGTCGAGAGCGGGAAGAACTTTGCCTTGGACTTCCAAGTGCGTCGTGCCTTTGCGTGGCGGAAAGAAGCGACTCTGGCCCGCGTCGGCCGCAAAACGTGTACCACTCGAGCGGTCCCGCCTCCGTATTCGCCGGAGCCGATGCGAGTCGTGGCCTTGGCGCACTCCCGCGCTCGGATTGTCCCGCTTCCGGTGACGAGCCCTGGCAGGGGCCGTGCGGGAATGCGAAGCCGGCCGCAAAGACGTTGGACTCGCCCGCTCGGGGACGCTAGAAGAGGCTCGAGGGTGGAGGGTTCGCGGGCGGTCCGGAAGGCCGGGTCGCTCGGACGGATGGCAGTCCGTCCTTCCGCTTTCGGTCGGAGGGAAGTGAGCAAGGTCGAAACGAAGACGGGAACGGGTTCCGCCGGCCGGCTCGCGGTGGACCCGTTCGGGTACGATCCACGGACGCACGAACTGGCCCGTCCCATGGTGCGGTTTTTTTTCGAGCGCTACTGGAGGGTGCGGGTTTCGGGCGCGGAGTACGTGCCCGACGAGGGTCCTGCGATCGTGGTGGCGAACCACTCGGGAGCCATTCCCCTCGACGCCTTCATGATCGCCTACGCGGTCGAAGCTCGCGCGCGGAGGCCGCGGTTGGTCCGTTTCCTGTACGACCGCTTCGTCACGGCCATGCCCGGCATTCGCTCGCTCTATCCGAAGCTCGGAGCCGTCCCCGCTTCCTTCGAAAATGCCCGCAAGCTCCTCGAGCTCGGCGAGCTCGTGGGGCTCTTTCCCGAAGGCGTCGCGGGCCTTTCCAAGGGGTTCGGCCGGCGCTATCGCCTGCAGCCCTTCCGGTCGGGATTCGTCCGCCTCGGCTTCACCTGCCGAGCTCCCGTCGTGCCGGTGGCCGTCGTGGGTGCCGAAGAGACGTATCCCGTCCTCCTGCGCTGGGAAAGGCTCGGTCCCATCGGGAAATGGTTCGGGGTTCCCTACGTTCCGGTCACGCCCCTCTTCCCGTTTTTCGGCGGGCTCGGGGCTCTTCCCTTGCCGTCGCGGTGGTGGATTCGGTTCGGGCCGCCCCTTCGCATCCACGAAGAGATTCCGGACGGAGATCCGGACCCGAAAGTCTTCTACGAGAAGGCACAGGAGGTCCGCCGCCGCATCCAGGCCATGGTCCACGAGCTCCTGGCCGAGCGGCCGTCGTGGTTCTCCTAGTGTCGTCTTTTTCCCCGGAAGGCGCCGTGGTAACGTCCGGGGATCATGGACGCACACCGCGCGGGGCGGATCGAGCACGTCCGCTGTGCCGTCGTCACGGTCAGCGACACCCGGACCGTGGACACCGATCGTAGCGGAGCCAGGATCCGGGAGCTGCTCGAGGGCGCGGGACACACGATTTCCTTCTACACGGTCGTTCCCGACGAGCCCGAGCGAGTCCGCTCCGTCTTCTTTTCCCTTTCTCGCGAGATCGAGGCCGTCGTCCTGAACGGCGGGACGGGGCTCGGGCCGCGGGATTCCACGTTCGAAGCCGTCGACGGGCTTTTGACCAAGCGGCTCGAGGGTTTCGGGGAGCTTTTCCGGATGTTGAGCTACCAGGAGATCGGCGCGGCTGCGATGCTCAGTCGGGCGACCGCCGGTGTCTACGGGCCTTGGGTCGTCTTCTCCCTTCCGGGTTCCACGGCGGCCGTGGAGCTCGCCATGACCAAGCTCGTGCTGCCCGAGCTCGGACACATCGTCTGGCTCGTCCGAGGGGGAGGGGGCGGGTGAAGGTCCGGGTGCGCTATTTCGCTTCGGTGCGGGAGTGCCTCGGGCGACGCGAAGACGTGCTCGAGGTCCCCGAGGGAGCCACGCTCGGCGAGCTCTGGCAGCTGCTCCTCGAGCGGAGTCCGGAGCTCTCGCGCCTCGGGTGCTCCCTTTCCTTCGCGCTGAACCAGGAGTACGCGGACCCTGCGGCCGTCCTTCGCGAGGGAGACGAGGTCGCGTTGATTCCCCCCGTCAGCGGAGGCGCGCCGTCGTCGTGCGAGATCGTCGAGACCCCGATCGACGTGGAGGCTCTTGTGCGCGCGGTGTCGGCGCCCTCGGCCGGTGCCACGGTCGTGTTCGTCGGGACCACGCGGGTCACGAACGAAGGAAGGCGAGTGCGTCGGCTCGAGTACGAAGCGTTCGGGGAAATGGCCCTGCGGGAGATGGAAAAGATCGCAGTGGCGGTCCGCGAGCGGTGGCCCGTACAGCGCGTGTCGATCGTGCACCGGGTCGGTGTCGTTCCCGTGGGCGAGCCGAGCGTCGTCGTGGCCGTTTCCGCGGCCCACCGTGCAGAGGCGTTCGAGGCGTGTCGCTTCGCCATCGACCGGCTGAAGGAAACCGTCCCGATCTGGAAAAAAGAGTTCTTCGAGGGCGGCGAGCTCTGGATCGGGCCCCAGAGCGGGAAGCCGGGCCCGACCGGCGGCGGCTGAGCCGGCCCCGCGCCTCCCTCGCACGCCCGCACAGGACGGCTTCGACCGTTCGGGCGCGAGTTTCGACCGGACGGTTCGTGCCCCGGACCCGCCGACCGTTGCTCGCTTTTCCGGGGGCGGCTAAGGAATAAGGTTCGGAAAAGGCCGCAAGATCGCCCGCAATCCGCGGAGCTCGCCGCGATCGTGCGGCCGGGAGGAACGGAGCACGTGGAAACCCTCAGCGTTCTCGACATGATCCAGCAGGGGTGGCTCGCGACCTATCCCCTGATCGCCTGTTCCGTGGCTACCGTCACGATCGTTCTCGAGCGTTTCTGGTCGCTGCGCAACCTCGTTTCGGAAACGATGCGGCTTGCCGGGGCCGTCTGCCCCGTCCTGGAGAGGGGAGACTTCGAGGCGGCGCTCCGCACCGCCGAAGCGAAATCCACGACGCCGGCCGGGAGGATCTTCTCGGACGTCCTCGCGCGTCACCAGAGCGATTCGCTCGAGTACCTTTCCGACCTGACCGAAGAAAAGCGTTTCGAGGAACTCGAGGCGCTCAAGGGCCCGCTCTGGGTCCTGGGAACGGTCGGTGCCAGTGCCCCCTTCATCGGCCTTTTCGGCACCGTGATCGGGATCGTCAAAGCGTTCCACAACATGGCCGTCATGGGAAGCGGTGGGTTTTCGGTGGTAGCCGCGGGAATCTCGGAGGCCCTCGTCGCCACCGCCATGGGTCTCGCCGTCGCGATCGTGGCCGTCGTGTTCTACAACTACTTCCAGACGCGGATCGAGAGGATCGAGGCCGCCCTCACGATCGCTTCGAACCGGGTCATCGACGCCATCCATCTGGGCAGGAGGAACCATGGCCCTCGGTAGTCTCAGGAGCCGGGCGCGGTCGCCCATCGTGTCCGAGATCAACATCACGCCTCTCACGGACATTTTCCTCGTGCTGCTCATCATCTTCATGGTGACGAGCGCGAGCATGGTCGAGTCGGGCGCCAACGTGACCTTGCCCCGCGTGGAAGAAACGGCCACGCAACCGCGGGAGCTCACGATCACCGTGACGCCGTCGGGCGAGCTTTTTCTGAACGCCGAGGCCGTGACTGCGGCCGAACTCGAGCAACGCCTCCGCGAGGAACTCGCGGCTCGGCCGGACATTCCCGTCGTCCTGGAAGGCGATCGGTCCGTGCTCTTCGGTGACGCGGTGCGCATTCTCTCGATCGCCCAGGCCGCGGGGGCGGCGCAGATCGCGATCGCGGCCGAGCGTGCAGGGGACTCGGAGGATTGACCACGAACGCCCCGCACCCTGCGTACGAAATCGATCCCTGGGCGCCACGCGAGCGGGCGAAGACTCTGCGCTTCGCCGCCCTGGCCGTTCTGGTCCACGCGGGGCTTCTCCTTCTTTTCGCGACCGTGACCCTGGAGATCGCACGTCGGGTCGAGCGCATCGGTGTGAAGGTGGAAAGCCCCTTCGGCGACGAGGACTTCGAGGGCATCCCGTCGCTGAGGGATCTCGCCGGAGCGCTGCGGGTCGGAAGGGCGAAAGCCTCCCGGGCGGCCCCCGCGGCCCCACGGATCGAGAACGTTCGCGCCACCGCGCTCCCCCCGCTCGGGGCCATCGGGCCCACGCTCGGGCGCGGGCCGAAAACGAACGACTCCCTCCCTCTCGCTTACGGGAGCGGCATCGTGGCGGGACTCGGAGCCGGCGGTTTCGGAGACTACGTGGGGGGACTGCGCAAGGTCGGTCTCGACGTGGCTCTGGTCGTCGACACGACGGAAAGCATGCAGTTCGCCATCGACGAGGTGAAGGCGAAGCTCTCGACCTTCGTCGAAGTCCTGCAGCGCATGGTCCCCACGACCCGGGTCGGAATCGTGATCTACCGGGACGAAGGCGACGAGTACGTGGTGCGGTGGACGGACCTGAGCTTCCACACCGCGAAGCTCACGGAATTTCTCCGCCACGTCCGCGCCTCGGGCGGCGGCGACTGGGAAGAAGCCGTCTTCGAAGCCCTCGAGGTGGCGATCCGCGAGCTCTCGTGGCGGAAGAGGTCGAAAAAGATCGTCGTGCTCGTCGCGGGCTCGCCTCCCCATCCCTGGGAAGAGGAAGACGTCCTCGAACTCGTGCGCGAGTTCCGTTCCCAGGGAGGGTACGTGAGCACGATCGACGTGACGAAGCGACTCCACTACGAGCACGACATCTTCCTCTGGCGCTCGCTCCACGGCCGGGAGCCGTACCGGCCGTCGCCGATGCCGGAGCACTACCGGAAGACGGCCGAAGTGCTCGAGGAGATCGCACGCGAAGGCGGCGGCGAGCGCGTCGCGCTCGAGGACGAAAAGAGGCTCGTGCGCGAGGTGGTCGTGCTCACGTTCGGGGAGCGCTGGAAGGTGGAGCTCGACCGGTTTCTCGAGGAGCTTTCCTGAGCTCCCGCGATGGCGAAGTTTCTCGCAGCGCTCTGGATCGTCCTTCCCTCGGTCGCTTTCGCGGTGTCGCCGGCCGCACTCGAGAAAGAGGCACGGGCACTGGCCGCCGAGTTCCGAGCCGCGGCTTCGGCGGAGCCCGCGGTTCACGCCGAGCTCCTCGAGCGACTCGCCGACCTCTCGCTCCGTTTCGTGGGCACCGTGCAGGAAAGGCTCGGACGCGGAGCCGACCTCCGGAATGCCTCGCTGCGGGCCGCGCACGAGGCTCTTTCCTCGGCGCTCGACGGCCTCTACGAACTTTACCGGGCGCGAACCGAGAAGATGGTCGCGGAAGTGATCGAGGCGGACGGGGACCTCGAAGCCCTCTACGAAACCGAGGCTTGGCGCACGGCGCAGGAGCTGGCGGCGCGGGCCCTCTACTTTCGGAACTGGGTCTCCTATTACGGCGCTCGGCTCTACGCGGGCGAAAAGAACAAGGCCCTTCTCGAGAAGGCCCGCGCCGGTTTTCAGGAGTTCGCGGTCGGGGACGGCGAAACTCCTTTGCGGGTGGAAAGCCGCCTCGGCCGTGCGCTCTGCGCCCTGGAGCTCGGGGATGCCGGAGCGGCGGCGCGAGACCTGCAAGACGTCGTCCGCTCGTCGGTGGCGTCCGCGGAGCAGCGGGCCAAGGCGGCGGTCGCGCTGGTCGAAGCGCGGCTCGCGGCCCGCGAGTTCCGAAAAGCCGCCGAAGAGAGCCGTCGTTTGCTCGCGGAGCAAGGGGAGAACTTCTCGCCCGAGCAGAAAACGATGCTTCGTTACCTCCGTGTCCGCGCTCTTTTGGGTGCGGCGGGCGGCGGGAAACCGAGCGAGGGGGTGCGGCGGGAGGTGGTTCGAGAGCTGGGCTGGCTCCGCGCTCGCGGGGGGGCGTGGGAGAAGAGGGTGCAGGGCTTGATCGCCGAGATGAAGGATCCGTCCGCGTGGTTCGGGGAGTCGGGGGACCCGTTTCTCCTCTGGACCACGGCGCAGAAGCTCGTCGAAGAGGCTTCCTGGGAGCGCGCTCGCACCGTTCTCGAGCGCTACCTCCGGAAGCCCGAAAGCGTGGAGCGGAAACTCGAGGCGACCTACCTGCTCGGATACGTCGAGTTTCGGCTCGGTCGCTACCCCGAGGCGGCCGCTCGATTCGAAACCTACCTGGCCGAAGGGGGAGAACGGGAGGCTGCCGCCGCTCGCTATCTCGCCTTCAAGGCGTGGGAACAGGCCGCGGCCGCCACCCCCGCTCCCGAGAACGCGGAGCACCTCTACAGGGCCGCGCTCCGCTACGTCGAAGCCGACCCGAGACACCCGAAGGCCTTCGAGGCTTACTACCGTCTCGGCGAGCTCGAGCAGGCTCGGGGTCGCTTTGCCGAGGCGGAAGCCTGGTACGAACGTGTGTCGGGCGACCCGGCGTTCGAGCGCCGGGCACTTTTCGGCCGCCTGCAGTGCAAGTTCGAACGATGGCGGAGCCGGGAAGGTACCAGGCTCGAAAGGGAAAAGCGGCTCTCCGAGATCGGGGATCTCGTCGCGCGACTCGAGCGCGAGCTGCAGGGAGGGGCCGAAGACGACGCGGAGCTCCACGAGATCCGCGGCAAATTTCTCCCGCTGGCCGCGGCCTACTACCGGGCCGTGGGAAAAGAGGAAGATGCCCTTCGGGTTCTCGACGGTTACGAACGTCGTTTTCCCGAACGCGAAGACCTCTTGCCCGCCGTGGTGCGGCTCAGGCTCGAGGCGCTGGCCGAGCTCGGACGTTTTTCCGAGGCACGGACCTGGCTCGAGAAACCGAGCGCCGCTTTCTGGAAGCAGGTCGAGCCCGAGCTGCTCGAGAGCCTGGCCGAGCGCTTCCGCCGGGCGGCGAACCGTTTCCGAGGTCCCGACGCCCGGACGGCGAGGGAAATAGCCCTCCACCTTCTCGGGGTGGCCGAACGTGCCGGTGCGCAGGACGAGATCGCGTTCCGTCGGGCCGAGCTTTACGAGGAGAACGGGCAGTGGCAAGAGGCGGCGCAGCTGTACCGGCGGCTCGGGGACCATCCACGGCTCGGCCGGCGCGCGCTCGCCGGTCTGGGACGGGTTCTCGAGCGGAGCGGGGACTTCGAGGGCGCGGAAACGGCCTGGCGCGCTCTGGCGGAACGATCGAGCCCGGGTGACGCCGTCTGGTACGAGGCCCGGTACGAGGTCGCCCGACTCCTCGTGGCGCGAAACAAGGCGGACGAGGCTTGCAAGTTTCTCCGCGACCTGCGGCCGGCCTGGGTCGGCCTCGGAAACCCGGAGCTCAGGCGGAAGTTCGAGGAGTTGCGTTCGTCGGCGTGTGGTCGAGCCCGGGTTGACAACGGACGACTCGTCTCCCTATCGTCCGCGTCTTCGGTGCGGCGATGCGGTGGCTCCGCGGCATACTGGAGAAGTCGGCGTGGGTCTTCTTTCTGGGCACGCTCGCCTCGTCTCTCTACGCGAAGGCCGTACGCCAGGGGTCGGTTTCCGTCCCCGAGTTCCTCGGCGAGGCCGTGGGCCGTGCGTTCCGGCCTTCGGAGTGGGAGCTCGACCTCGAGGTGCTGGTGGACCCGGCTTCGGCCTTCCTGCGAGGACACGCCGTCTGGCGCGCCTCGACGCCCCTTCGGTCACGAGCCATCCTCTTCCGTCTTCGACACGGCATCGAGGTCCGTGCCTTTCGTGTCGCGGGTCGACCTGTCGCCTGGACTCGACTGGGCGGGAATGTCCTGGCCTTTCCGAACTTGCCGGCGGGGGAGAAGGCCGAGCTCGTGGTGGACGTCGAATTCGAGGGACACTGCAGGGCAGGAGACTGTCGGGTCGAAGAAGGAGCCGTGTTTCTTCCGGCTTACGCGGACTGGTATCCGGCACCTCCGTTCGTAGCTCCCGCTCGGACGAACGTTCGCGTCTTTTTGCCTTCCGCCTACGAGGTTCTTCACACCGGGACGCCCGGGCGAGGCGAGCTGGGCTACGGCGTGACCTCGTGGAGCTGGAGTTTCGACCGTCCGGTTCTCGGGGTTTCTTTCGTTGCCCTGACCGCCGGCTCGGTCGGGGAAGCGGGAGGAAGCGTGGCTTCGAGCTTTTTTCGCTTTCCCTCGGACCGAAAAGGGGCCGGACGTCGTCTCCGCGAGGCTTTTCGCAGGGTGTACGCGGAATACGAAAAGCTCCTCGGCCCTTCGGGTCTCTCCGGCGCGGGTGCGTACGTGAATCCCCTGGCCCGCCGCTCGAGGTACGTGGGAGGGGGTTTGGTGGAAGTCTCCCTCCGCGACTCTTCGGAACCCGAGCGTCTCTATCCGGCGCTGGCACGAGAGCTCGCTGCGGCGTGGTGGAGCAGCGAGGCGTTCGTGTGGGTTCCGGGAAAAGGGGCCGGGGCCGTGCGGTCGGCCGGGCTTTTCAGCTCCTGGGCCGTGCTCGAAACCGTGCTCGGACGCGATCGCGCCGCGGAGCTCCGCCTGGAGGCGACCCGCTCGGCGAGGGCGGGTCGTGCTCTCACGAGTCTACGGGGCTGGGAGCTGGCGTTCTCCCCGAAGCTCGAAGAACGGGTTCGGCACGCGGGAGCCATGTTCCTCGGTGTCCTGGGAACCGTCCTCGGTAACGAAAGGCTCTTTTCCCTGCTCGGGGACCTCCGCAGGGCCCGTTTCGGGAAAACCCTCCGCTGGGAAGATCTCGAGGCTGCGTTACCCGAAGACGGCGGAGCGCGGGCCGTCTTTCGCGAATGGGGCTACGCTCCCTTCGCCACGGATTTCTTCTGGGAGGAACGACAAGACGGGTGGGTTCTTTCCGACCGCTTCCCCCGGCAGGAGGTGCCGACCGTGGAGGTGCTGGTCGATCGTGGTCGAAAAGGGGCGGAAACGATACGGCTCGCCGTGGGCGGGACCGTTCCCCGTACGGGGGACGTCCGCTCCCTCGTCGCCGACCCGCTGGTTCGCTGGCCCGACCCGGACCGGTCTTCGAACCGCCTCCCTTTCTGCGTGAGTCCGACGTACCTGGCTCGCGGCCCGGAGTCCACGTTGCTGGTCACGGACCGTCTGCTCGTGCCCTCCGGAGGAACGGGTCTCACCGTGCTCCGTTCCGACGGTTCGTCGACCCGAGTGGAACTCGAGTTCGAAGCCGCGGGGCGCCCCCGAGCCGTCGACACGAGGCGCTGGGTGGTTCCGATCCGCTTGGAGAAGGGGCGTGCCGGGCTTCTCCTGGTCGATACGGCGCTTTCCACTCGACGTTGGCTCGGCCTCGGGCACGACCCCGCCGTTTCGCAGGCCGGGATCTGGGCGGCTTGGAAGCGCCGGATCGTTCGGTGGGAGGGGGGCCGCTGGGAGAAGCGGACGGTCCGGGTCGCGAGCGGCTCGGTACGGTTTCCTAGTCCGACAGGCGGGGGAGCTTTTTTCTACGTCGTCGAGCACGGGGGAGGCCTTTTCGAGCTTCGCTTCGCGGAAGCGAGCGGGATCGAGGACCGGCATGTCGCGGTTTTCGCCGATCCCGTGGTCTCCGTGTTTCCGGGTTCGCAAGGGGAGGTCGTGTACGTCCTGACGGCAGGTGAGGAAGGCAAAAGCCTCCGGGCCGTGTCGGCCGAGGGGGAAGTCCGTCCGATCGTGTACGGCGCGGACGAAATCCGGGCCGTGGCTCGGCCTCTTCCCACCGAGGGCCGTCTCGCCCTCGTAGCGGGGGCCGGCCGCGACGAAGAAGCCATCTACGTACTCGAGCCGTCGCGGGAAGTCCGCCGAATCCGCCTACCCGGGCGGACCGTTCTCGATCTCGTCTGGCTCGACCGCGGCAGGTTGCTCGCTCTCGCGGGCGTGTCTCCGAAGGACCCTCGCTGGTCCGTCCCGGGTTCCTGGGAGCTCCTCGAGGTGGATCCGACGAGTGGGGAAGCGACTCCCTTCGGCTCAGGCACCCTCTCGTGTTCGGCTGATCTGGAGGCTCGGGTCGGGCGGTAGGTTGAGAACTTCGTCGGGAAAAAGATCGACGACGTAGTTCACGATGTCGCGCATGCTCACGACCCCCACCGGCTTGCCGTCGGCTTCGACCACCGGAATGTGACGAAAACCGCCGACGCTCATCTTGTTGAGGGCGAACGCGATCTTCGCGTCCGGCGGTAGGGTTTCCGGGTCCGACGTCATCAGATCTCCCACACGAGTCGCTTCGGGCGGTACCTTGGCCAGGACTTTGACCAGCACGTCTCTCTCGGTGAAAATGCCCACGAGCTTTCCGCCGTCCTCCACCAGCACGCAGCCCACCTTGTGTTCCACCATCCGGCGGACCGCTTCGGCGACGGACGCCGAGGGCGAAACCGTCACGGCCGGATGTTGGATGAGCCCGATCGGTTTGGTGAGGATCGCGGTCCCGACTTGCGCGGCCTCTTCGGCGATCCGCTGTTCTTCGTCGATGAGTTCGTCGGACAGCATAGGCGCCTCCTCGGCCATCGGCCCCGGCGCCTAGCCTTCTACGAGCCGGCCACGGGAGTCAAGGAACGGCCCTTTTCCTGCGAGAAGCAGGATGACCGTGCGCCGTCAGGAAAAGGACGGCCTTCTGCGGAACGCCGAAAAAGGCACTCACGTCGTCGTCGAAAAACGTGAGCCCCGTCGCCCCGATCCCGAGCGCGAACGAAGCGAGGTAGGCACGCCCCCCTTCGATGGCCGCGGCGAGCTGCGCGGCACGGTAGCCTCGGTTTCCGTGTCGCCCGAGAACCGCTCGGAGGTCGGCGAGCCAGTAGAGGTCGAAGGCTCCGTCTCCCCCGAGCGCTTGCCCCAGGGCCAGGGACCTGCCTTCGGCCCGGAACCTTCCCGGGCGGAGGAGTCGAAGCTCCCCGGAGTCGGGGTCGAAGGCGTAAGCCCCGGGCTCGATTCCGTCGACCCCGAGGGCCAGCACGTACCGGTCGGAGAGCACCCCGGCATCTCCGAGGTCCGTGGGGATCGGTACCGGGCAGGACGCGAGGACCTCTCCGAAAATCTCCGACGCCACCGGTACGCGGGCGAAGACCCGCGTCGAGCCGCGTTTTCGGACGACCGCCTCGATCGGGTCCCCGGGCGGGGCGGAAAGCCTCGGGAGCCGAACCCCCGGGGCCGGGGGGGACTCCGAGCGAGAGCGCCGCGGCGCGAACGCGCACTCTCTCCAGGCGCGTACTTCCCCGGGGCTTTCGAGGCACGTCGCTCGGTGGGTCTCTCGAATCAGGGGATAGTCCACTTCCTTTTCCGAATAGGGGAGCGTCGGCACGGAGAGGGGAGGAACCTCGGGGGCGGAGGGCGGAAGTTCGGCTCCCGTGCCGAGGGCAACGAGAACCAGCGTGGCTTCCCGTTCTCCGTCGACGCCGATCAAGCGGTCGAGTTCACGGTCGACGAAACCGAGCACCAGCTTCGCCGGGACACCGCTCGCGTTGGCTACCCCGAGGAGGTTCGCGAGGATCGTGCCCGAATCCCAGAACGCGTGGCGGTAGGCCCGTTCCCGGTATTTCCACGCGTTGCGCCAGAACGTGCTCGTGAGCGCCAGGACGAGCGGAGCGTCGCGTACGGCGGGTGCGTCCGCCGTGGCTTCGAGGACGAAGCGGCGGAAGTCCCCGGATCGGAGTCTCTCGAGGGAGAACGTGTCGGGGGCGAAATGGTACACTCCGGCCGGGAGTCCCGGGAGGTCGCCCGAAACGACGTAGAGCTCCACGTGGTAAAGGGCCCCGGTGCAGGCCGCGGCGCGAAAGGCGATTTCCCCTCCGGCGTAACGTTTTCTCCGGAGCACGCCCGCCGAGAAAAGCAGAATTTTCGCGAGCAGTGGCAGCTCGAGCGGGGCGGGCTCGCCGGCTTCGCGAAGGGAGACGAGTGCGGGCTGCTTCGAGGGGGGGAGATCCCTGGGGAGCGGGAGTGATTCGAGGCCGACGTACCGCTTGAAGGGCCTCGGCATGTTCTCCCAGTCGAGCACGTGGGGGTGGCGCCGGATGCGCTCCCAGCTGTGTTTGGTGAGCTCGTGATAACGCCAGGCTGCCTCGTCTCGCCTCGGCCGATCCATGGGCGCCCCGATCCGGATCTCCCGTCCGCGGGGTCACTTGGCCCGGGAGAGGTACTCTCCCGTCTCGGTGTCCACCCGGATCACGTCGCCCACGTCGATGAAGCTCGGAACCTGCACGACCAGTCCCGTCTCGGTGGTGGCCGGCTTCAGCACGTTCGTCACCGTCGCCGCCTTGAGACCGGGCGGGGTGTCGACCACGCGGAGATCGACGGTCTTCGGCAAGCTGACGCCGACCGGTTTTCCTTCGTAGAATTCGACGGCGATCCGCGAGTTCGGCACGAGGAAGCGAACGGCATCGCCCAGCGTTTCGGCCGGAAGCTCCACTTGCTCGTAGGTTTCGGTGTTCATGAAGTGGAAG
Organism: Candidatus Binatia bacterium; assembly: GCA_026004195.1. Classification (NCBI taxonomy): domain Bacteria; phylum Candidatus Binatota; class Binatia (SeqCode); species Binatia bacterium. Next base: position 1,381,233 of record BPIQ01000001.1, on the reverse strand, counting down.
ATACCGTTGTCCTCGTAGAGGAATTCCATTTCGTGTTGGTCGAGCGAAACCCGTTCGATGCTGTCTTCCGACCGGAACCGGTTCTCGGTCTGCAGGCCCGTCCGGAGGTTGCGCATTTTCGTTTGGACGATCCCTCGCTTGTTTCCCGGTGTGATGTGGGTCACCTGCAGGATCCTGTAGAGGTCGTTCTCGTGCTCGATGATCATGCCGGAGCGAAGCTGGGTCGCGCTGATCTTCATGGGGGGAGGCCTCCGAAAAAGAATCCTTCGCCTCGTTCTCTACCACCCGTCCCGGCGGGAAGAAACCTCGTCACGGGCGAGGTGACAGGAAGACGAGGGCGAGCGCTCGTCCGGGCCCCGGGTTGCGCACGGCGTGCGCGACGCCGGCCTCGGCCAGTGCCGCACCGCGTGGCCCGAGGGTGCGCGTTTGTTCGCCCAGCCGGATCTCGAGGGTTCCTTCGAGCACGAAGTAGACCTTGTCGGAGCCGGCGTGCGCGTGGGCGGTCTGTTCCTGTCCGGGCTCGAAGGCGTAGAGGTCGCAGAAAAAATGCTCGGTCGTGAACAGGTTGCACTTCTGCATTTTCCGCGCGTCGAACCGGACGCGCTCCGAAGTGTCCGGAATCCAGGCCATCGGACGAACCTCCTAGAGAGTGCGTCGACGCTCGGGGCGACCGGGACCTGCCGCCGCCGGGTGCGTCGTCGAGCAACGGTGGAGCGGGCTTCCCATGCTTCCTCCCTCCCTTTTCCCCTCACGGTAAGTCCAGGGAACGCCAGGCGATCCAGGCCGTGAGTCCCAGGACGAGCGCCGAGACGAATTTCATCCTTCGCTCGAAGGACCGGAAGCCGAGCTCGTCGGGGGGCTCGCCGGCCTCGAAGGCCCGGACGAAGCGGTGTCCCAGACCCAGGCACAGGTAGGTCGACGCCAGGACCAGCAAGAACACGAGGGCGAGCTTTCCGGCGAGCAGACTCCCGAGCTGTGCGTAGAACTCCTTTCCCAGCCTCGCCTTCCACTCGGTCAGAGCGACGGCCCCGGTGACGATCTGGACGCCGAGCGCCCCGATGGCCACGGGGTCGTAGACGCGAAGCAAGCGAGCCAGTTCGGCTTGCCGCGAGCCGGCTTCTTTCGACTCCACGGAGAGAAAAGCGAGCAGAAGAACGGTGGCACCGAAGAAGGTTCCCAGGGCCAGAATGTGAAGCCACGCCACCACCGGGACTACCTTTTAGCCGGCAGCGCCGGTGGGGGGAAGGACTCGTTGACTGGGCCGGGGGCAGGGGATACGTTGGATTCGACTCCAGTTGGGAGGTTCCCCGTGCACGGCACCACCGGCGAAGAAAAGCTCCTGGGAGAGAGTGTCGTCCTCACGCGGGTGGAGAAGGCGGTCGCGTGGGCGCGAAAATTCTCGCTTTTTCCCTACCCGTTCGCGACGGCCTGCTGTGCCATGGAGTACATGTCGCTTTCGATGTCCCCGTACGACATCGACCGCTTCGGTGCTCTTTTGCCCCGTTTCACCCCCCGGCAGGCGGACCTTCTGATGGTGATCGGAACGGTGAGCATGCGGCAGGCTCCCATCCTCCGGCGCGTCTACGAGCAGATGGCCGAGCCGAAGTGGGTCCTCTCGTTCGGTGCGTGCGCCTCCACGGGGGGATTCTACGACAACTACGCCACGCTCCCGGGGATCGACCGGATCATTCCCGTGGACGTGTACGTGCCCGGTTGCCCTCCGCGTCCGGAGTCCGTCCTCGACGCCCTGATCGCGCTGCAGAACAAGATCCAGAAACAGAGACAGAAGCTCGTCGAACCGGTCCCGGATCCTTTGCGTTCCTGATGGGCGAGAAGGTTCTCCTGCGGCACGAGGAGGTGCCGGGCATCGATCGGCTCGAGGTTTACGTCGCGGACGGTGGCTACACGGCGGCACGGACGGCGCTCCGGGAGAAGACGCCGGCCGAGATCGTGGAAATGGTCCGGGTGTCCGGCCTCCGGGGACGCGGGGGCGCCGGATTCCCGACCGGCGTCAAGTGGGGTTTTCTTCCGAAAGATTCCCCGAAGCCCCGTTACCTGTGCGTGAACGCGGACGAGAGCGAGCCCGGTACCTTCAAGGACAGACAGATCATCGAATTCAACCCCCACCTGCTTCTCGAGGGTACGTTGATTTCCGCGTACGCCATCCAGGCTCACGTGGCCTACGTGTACATTCGGGGAGAGTTCGCGCGGGGAGCGGCGATTCTGGAACGTGCTCTGCGCGAAGCTTACGCGGCGGGCCACTTCGGCCGGAACATCTACGGCACGGGTTACGACCTCGAGGTGTACATCCACCGGGGGGCCGGGGCTTACATTTGCGGCGAAGAGACGGGTTTGATCGAGTCCCTGGAAGGCAAAAGAGCCTACCCGCGGGTCAAGCCGCCTTTTCCCGCCACCGTGGGCGTCTTCGGCTGTCCCACGATCGTGAACAACGTCGAGACTCTGGCCTGCGTGCCGCTCATCGTCGGACGCGGGCCCGAGTGGTTTCGCGCCATCGGACCGGAGAAGTGTCCGGGCCCGAAACTCTACTGCCTGAGCGGTCACGTCCAGCGGCCCGGGGTGTACGAGGCTCCGATGGGCATCTCGCTTCGCGAGCTCGTCTACGGCGAAGCATTCGGCGGAGGGATACCGGGGGGAAAGAAGCTCAAGGGCGTGATCCCGGGTGGTTCTTCCGTCCCCGTTCTCCTTCCGGAGGAAATCGACGTGCCCATGGATTTCGATTCGGTGGCGCAGGCCGGATCGCTTCTCGGGTCGTGCGGCATCATCGTGATGGACGAGGACACGTGCATGGTCGACGCGCTCCGGGTCATCGCGCGCTTCTACCACCACGAGTCCTGCGGGCAGTGCACGCCGTGCCGCGAAGGGACGGGGTGGCTCGAGAGGGTACTCGAGCACCTGGAATTCGGCGGAGCTCGGCCGGACGAGGTGGACCTCCTGCTCCGGATCGCCGACAACATGATGGGCAACACGATCTGTCTTCTCGCGGACGCCGCGGCCATGCCGACGAGAAGCTTCGTCACGAAGTTCCGGTCCGAGTTCGAAGAACACGTCCGTCTGGACGGTTGTCCGAAGAGGCTCGCCCATGCCGAAGGTTGAAATCGACGGCCGGCAGGTCGAAGTCGAAGAAGGACTCAACGTCATCCAGGCCGCGGAACGGCTCGGGATCGAGATCCCCCATTATTGCTACCACCCCGGTCTCAGCATCGCCGGGAACTGCAGGATGTGCCTCGTGGAGATCGACAAGGTCCCGAAGCTGCAGATCGCCTGCAACACCCGCGTGAGCGAGGGGCTCGTCGTGCGCACGCAGACGGAGCGAGTCCGCAGGGCTCGGCAAGCCGTCCTCGAATTTCTGCTCGTGAACCACCCCATCGACTGCCCGGTTTGCGACCAGGCCGGGGAGTGCAAGCTCCAGGACTACTACATGGACTACGACCTCGAGCCGAGTCGCGTGCCGCTCGAGGAAAAGGTCCACAAAGGGAAAGCTCTCGACATCGGCCCGCTCGTGATGCTCGACCAGGAGCGTTGCATCCTCTGCACGCGCTGCGTCCGCTTCTGCGACGAGGTCACGAAAACGGGAGAGCTCGGCCTCTTCGAGCGCGGCGATCACGTCACGATCGACCTGTTCCCGGGTCGCCGCCTCGACAATCCCTATTCGGGCAACGTCGTCGACATCTGTCCGGTCGGAGCGTTGACGAGCAAAGATTTTCGTTTTCGCGCCCGGGTCTGGTACCTGCAGCGAACTCCGTCGGTCTGTCCCACGTGCGCCACCGGGTGCAACATCGACATCCACCACCTGCGAGGACGCATCTACCGTTTCCGCCCCCGCTACAACCCGGACGTCAACACGTGGTGGATGTGCGACGAGGGACGGCTCGGCTACCGAGCCTACCAGGGAGAACAGAGAATTCTCGAGCCGTTCCGACGGGACGCCGAGAGCGTCCTGCGCTGCGACTGGGAAACCGTCCTCGCCGAGGTCCCGCGACTTCTCCGGGAGGGTGCCGAGGCGGTCGTGTTCGCGCGGGCGACGAACGAGGAGGCGTACCTCCTGCGCGAAATCTTCGGAAAGCTCCTCGGGGGAGGGAACCTCCACGGGGTGAGTTGGTCGCCCGAGAACGCCTCCCGGGACGACTTCCTGCGGGACGCGGACAAGAACCCCAACACGCGGGGCCTCGCCGCGCTCGGCGTGCTCGTGCCTGTCGAGGCATTGCGGCGAGCCCTTCTCGAGGGTCGGCGGGACGTGTTGTTCGTTTTCGGGGGGGACCTCGAACCCGTTCTCGGGCCGGAGGGCTTGCGCGAGCTCCGCCGGAAGACTCGGGTTCTCGTGGCGGCGGATTTCCGCGGCCACGCGACGCTCGCGCAGGCGGACTGGGCTCTGCCGGTTGCGTCCTTCGCCGAAACGGACGGTACGTTCACGAACCGTGGCGGTCGCGTGCAACGGATCCGGGAGGCTTTTCCGCCGCCCGGGAACGCCCGCCCCGGCTGGTGGGTCCTCGCTCGGATCGCCGAACGCCTCGGCTCTCCGAAGCGTTTCGCCACGGCAGAGGAGGTCTTCGCCGAATTGGCCGCCGCCGAGCCCGCGTTCTCCGGGATGAGCTACGCGACCGTGGGCGAGCGAGGCTGCCCCCTCGCCGCCGTGGACCGCTAGGTCAGCCCGACTCCTCCCGGAGCCCGTATTCCTCGCGGAAGATCTGGACGACCGCCACGAGGGTAGCGAGCAGCACGGGTCCGAGGAACATTCCGAGGAAGCCGTACGCCTGGAGCCCGCCCAGAATCCCGAAGAAAAGAAACAGCGTGGACATCTGAGTTCTGCCGCCGATCACCAGGGGGCGGACCACGTTGTCGACGCTACTCACCAGGAGCGCGCCCCAGGCGAGAAGGACGAGGGCCCTGGCCCAGGCCCCCGAGAGGAGCAGGAAAACGACGGCGCCCATCCAGACCAGCGAACCCCCGAAGGGGAAAAGGGCCAGGAACGCCGTGAGGCAACCTAGCAGGACGGAAAACGAAAGCCCGACGAGCCAGAAGCCGAACCCCGCCACGAGCCCCTGGACGAGCGCGGTGAGCAGGACCCCCTGAACCACGGCGAAAAGCGTGTCGGCGAAGCGGCGGAGCACGACGTCCTTGTGCCCGGTTTCCATCGGAAGGGCCGAGCGCAGGCTCCCGACGAACCGGGGGCCGTCTCGCAGGAAGAAGAAGAGGACGAAAGCGGTGAGCACGAAGTCGGTGACGAAGCCCACCGCGTTGCGCAACGCGTCGGTGACCCGCGAGACCACGAAGCTGCTGACGGCATTCGTGAGCCGCAGGAGCACGGCGGGCAGGTCGATGCTTCGGACCCACGCCTCGAGAGCCGGTCGCTCTCCGAGCCACTTCTCGGCCAGCCTTCGGAACTCTTCGGTCCAGGTCCTCCAGTCCCCTTGGGTCAGCGCTCGTTCGAGATGTCGGTAGGCGGCGGCCGTTTCCGCCACGAGCACGGTGGCGAGAAAAATCGCCGGCACGATGACGAGGGAGAAAACTCCCGCGGTCAGAAGAAAAGCGGCCAGACCGTCGCGGTTGCGAAGGAGCCGCGCGAGGCGGGCCTGCAGAGGGTAGAAGACCAGGGCGAGCAGCGCTCCCCAGAAGAGCGGGGTGAGAAACGGGGCGAAGAGCCGGTAGACGTGGTAGAGGAGAGTTGCGAAGAGAAGGACGAAGAAGGCCGCGAAGACCTGCTGGCGCGACATCCGTGGGGCGCTTCTAACAGAGGGCCGGGGGTCCGGGTAGGGTTCGGGCTTTCTTGACCCTTCGGGGCGAACTTGGTAGCTGGTTCTTTCACGTCCGGATTTTCGTGGAGGCACGTAGCCCAGTGGGAGAGCGCTTCCTTGACGCGGAAGAGGTCGGCGGTTCGATCCCGCCCGTGCCTACCACTTTCGTTTCGGACGCCGGGTAGGCAGCATCTCCACCGCGGGAGGAGATCTGCCGCTCGGCGTTCGGTCCCCTTCGGAGACGGCGGGCCGGGCGTCGGCGAAAGTCGGTCATGGACAGGGTTCGGGTGCGATTGGACGGAAAAGAAGAGCTCGTGGAGCCCGGTACGCCCGTGGCCGAAGTCCTGGCCCGCCTCGACCCGGAGGGCGCCGAACGTGCCGTCGCAGCTCGGCTGAACGGCCGGATCGTCGACTTGAGCCGGGGCCTCACGGAAGACGCCGTCGTGGCTCCCGTCCTGCCGGAGGACCCCGAGGGCGTGGAGGTTCTGCGCCATTCGTCGGCCCATCTGATGGCGCAGGCGGTCAAGAGGCTCTTTCCGGAGACACAGGTGACGATCGGGCCGGTCACCGAGGACGGTTTCTACTACGACTTCAAACGGGACGAGCCCTTCACTCCGGAGGACCTCGAGAAGATCGAGGAAACGATGCGGGCGATCGTGCGGGAAAACCTCCCGGTCCGCCGCGAGGAAGTAGCCAAAGAAGAAGCCATCGAGCTCTTCCGCCGGATGGGGGAGCACTACAAGGTGGAGATCCTCGAGGGCATACCGGATCCCGTCGTTTCGCTCTACCGGCAAGGGGAGTTCGTGGACTTGTGCCGCGGGCCTCACGTTCCGTCGACGGGCAAGATGGGGGCCTTCAAGCTGACTTCCGTGGCCGGCGCGTACTGGCGTGGAGACGAGCGGAACGAGATGCTGCAGCGGATCTACGGCACGGCCTTCCCGACCGCCGAGGAGCTCCGTCGCCACCTCGAGCTCCTCGAGGAAGCGCGTCGCCGAGACCATCGGAAACTCGGCAAGGAGCTCGACCTCTTCAGTTTCGATCCGATCGCACCCGGCAGCCCGTTTTTCCACCCGAAAGGGGCCTTCGTCTACAACGCTCTCGTCGACTTCATGCGGCGGCTCAACGACCGTTACGGCTTCCAGGAGGTCGTCACGCCGCAGATTTTCGACAGCGAGCTCTGGCGTCGCTCCGGGCACTACGACCACTACCGCGAGAACATGTACTTCGCGTACGTCGAGGGCCGGGAGTTCGGCATCAAGCCGATGAACTGTCCGAGCCACTGCTTGCTCTACGCGCTACGGCGCCGCTCCTACCGCGAGTTGCCGGTTCGGTACGCCGACTTCGGCCGGCTCCACCGGGCGGAAAGGTCCGGCACGCTGCACGGTCTTACTCGCGTGCGCAGCTTCACCCAGGACGACGCCCACATTTTCTGCACGCCGGAGCAAATCCGGGGCGAGATTCTCTCCCTGCTCCGGATGGTCGAAGAGATGTCGCGGCGGTTCGGTTTCGCCGAACGCCGCGTCTGTCTCTCGACGCGCCCCGAGGACTCCCTGGGAGACCCCGAGATGTGGGAGCGGGCCGAGACCGCGCTTCGCGAAGCCCTGGAGGAAGCCGGGGTCGCTTTCGAGGTGAGTCCCGGTGAAGGCGCTTTCTACGGGCCGAAGATCGATTTCCATTTCTTCGACGCTCTCCACCGGCCGTGGCAGCTCTCGACGATCCAGCTCGACTTCGGTGCCCTGCCCGAGCGCTTCGATCTCACCTACGTGGGCGCTTCGGGTTCTCTCGAGCGCCCCGTCATGATCCACCGTGCGATTCTCGGGACCGTGGAGCGTTTTTTCGGGATTTTTCTCGAACACTGTGGCGGGGCCTTCCCGCTCTGGCTCGCTCCGGAACAGGTGCGTATCCTGACCCTGACCGAACGCCAGCAGGAATTCGGGAGACGTCTCGCGGAGCGCCTGCGCGGCGAAGGCTGGCGGGTCACGCTGGACGACCGGAACGAAAAACTGGGTTGGAAAGTGCGGGAGGCGCAGCTGGAAAAGGTTCCCTACATGCTCGTGGTCGGAGATCGGGAAGCGGCATCCGAGACCGTTTCGGTGCGCAGCCGAGAACGGGGCAACGAGGGTGTCGTTCCCGTGGCGGAGTTCTTGCGTCGCCTCCGAGAGGAGGCGGAGCGGTTTCCCGACTGAACCGGAGCGGAGGAAGCACGCCATGCCGAAAATCAAGACGTCGCGGGGTGCCGCGAAGCGGTTCCGGGTCACGGCGACCGGAAAGATCCGCAGAGCCAAGGCTTACCGGCGCCACATCCTGAGCACGAAAAACCGGAAGCGGAAGCGGAGGCTGCGCAAGCCGGCCCTCGTGGACACCACGAACGCGAAGGCGATCCGCCGGCTTTTGCCGTACCTTTGAGCCGGCGGCCCGGAGCGGAGAGGAGCGCGAGCAGAGATGCCCCGAGTCAAGCGAGGAACGAAGGCCCGCAAGCGGCGCAAAAAGATCCTGAAAATGGCCAAGGGGTACGTGGGCGGCCGCCGCCGGCAGTACCGACAGGCACGGGAAACCGTGGAAAAGGGCCTCACGTACGCCTATCGAGATCGCAAGGCCAGGAAGCGGAACTTCCGTTCGTTGTGGATCGTCAGGATCAACGCCGCGTGCCGCCTCCACGGGCTCTCGTACAGTCGGCTCGTTCACGGGCTGAAGAGGTCGGGGATCGAGCTCGACCGCAAGGCGCTCGCGGAACTCGCGGTTCGGGACCCGGCGGCTTTCGCGGAAATCGCGGCGCAGGCGAGAGCTCAGGCGCCGTCCTGAACGGCGGCGGCTCGCGCCCTCGACGGCTGGCGGTCGTCTCCCGGAGGATCCCATGCGGGCCGAAGTGGAGAGGGTTCGCGAAGAAGCCCTGGCGGATCTGGCTCGCTGTTCGGACCTTCGTGCCGTCGAGGACGTGCGCGTCCGGTATCTCGGGCGCAAAGGCAGGCTCACCGAGCTCGTCCGGCGGCTCGGTCAGCTTCCGCCCGAAGCGAGGCCCGAGCTCGGAGCTTTGCTCAACGCCGCCAAGCGCACCCTGGAAGAGCGAATCGAAGCCGCTCGAGACGAGTTTCGCAGGGCGGAACTTTCGCGGAGGCTCGAGAGGAGCGCGTCGACGTCACCTTGCCGGGGACGAGGCCGGCATTCGGCCACGTTCATCCCGTGAGCCAGGTCATGGAGGAGATCGTCGAAACGTTCGTCTCGATGGGTTTTCGGGTGGAGGAAGGACCCGAGATCGAGGACGACTACCACAACTTCGAGGCCCTGAACTTTCCCCCCGAGCACCCGGCTCGCGACATGCAGGACACGTTTTTTCTCGAGGGCGACGGACTCCTGCGGACCCATACTTCACCGGTTCAGATCCGGGTCATGGAAAAGGAAAAGCCCCCGCTTCGGGTCGTCGCTCCCGGGGTGGTGTTCCGCCACGACAGCGACCTCACCCACGCCCCCATGTTCCACCAGGTGGAGGGGTTCCTGGTCGATTCCGGCGTCCGCTTCGGGGATCTGAAAGGGATCCTGACCTACGCCTTGCGGTGCTGGTTCGGGGAGGAAACCGGGGTGCGTTTTCGCCCCAGTTTTTTCCCCTTCACGGAGCCGAGTGCCGAAGTCGACATTCGGTGCTTTCGGTGCCGAGGCGAGGACCGAGCCTGCCGCGTTTGCAAGGGAACCGGTTGGCTCGAGATTCTCGGAGCGGGGATGATCGACCCGAACGTGTTTCGTTTCGTGGGCTACGACCCGGAACGGTACACGGGCTTTGCGTTCGGCCTGGGCGTCGAGCGCATCGCGATGCTCAAGTTCCAGATCCACGACATTCGGCTTTTCACCTCGGGGGACGTTCGGTTCCTCCGTCAGTTCTGAACCGCGATGAAGGTCACGCTGCGCTGGCTCCGAGAGCTGCTCGAGGGGGATCTGGAGCCGGACGAAATCGTCGACCGCCTGACGGGGGCCGGACTCGAAGTCGAAGCGGTGGAGGAAATCGGGCGGGAGCTCGAGGCCGTCCGCGTGGCCGAGGCGGTTCGACTCGAGCCTCATCCCGGCTCGGCGCGGTGGGAGGTCTGCTTTCTGCGCGACGGCGGCCCCGAGCTTTGCCGGGTGGTCCGGCCCGCCGGGGAACTCGGAGTAGGGCGCCGGTTCGCGCTGGCCCGCGCCGGTACTCGGCTTCCCACGGGCTCGACCGTGGAGGCGAGGGACGTCGAAGGGATGCGCTCGGAGGGAATCGTCTGCCGCGCCGCCGACCTCGGGTTCGGCGACGAGGGCGGCGGCCCGCTCGAGCTTCCCGAAGACGCGCCCGTCGGAACCTCGCTCGCGGAGTTGTTCGGCCTCCGGGACACGGTTCTCGAAGTTTCCGTCACCCCCAACCGTGGCGACTGTCTGAGCGTCCTGGGACTCGCGCGCGAGCTCTGTGCCCTGACAGGGGCGAGGCTTCGCAAGCGGCGCTCGGTGGCCGCGGCGCGTCCGCCCGGGCCCGGCCCTTTTTCCGTGCGGATCGACGCGGCCGACGCGTGCCGCAGGTACGCGGCGCGGCTCGTCGAAGAGGTTTCGGTCGGACCGGCTCCGCTCTGGATGCAGTGGCGGCTCGCCGCCGTGGGCCTGCGCCCGGTGAACAACGTCGTGGACGTGACGAACTACGTGATGGTCGAGCTCGGTCAGCCGCTCCACGCGTTCGACTACGACCGCCTGCCCCGCCCCTCCATCGTGGTTCGCTACGCCGGAGCCCGCTCGGCGTTCTCCGGGCTGGACGGTAGGGAGTACGTGCTCGAACCGGAGGATCTCGCGATCACGACCGGCGAGGAAATCGTCGCGCTCGCCGGGATTCTCGGGGGGCTCCGGACCGCGATCGAGCCGTCCACGCGCAGGATTCTTCTGGAGAGTGCGTGGTTCGATCCGGTCCGGGTAAGGAAGACGGCCAAGCGTCTCGGTCTCCTCACCGAGTCCTCGTACCGGTTCGAACGGGGGGTGGATATCGGCGGGACCGTCACGGCGCTCGAAAGGGCCGTGGAGCTCCTCGGGCGAGAAATCCCCGGGAGCCATCCCACCGGTGCTGCCGTGGACGTGCAGGTCGGTGATACCCGGCCCGCCCCCGTGCGCGTGAGGCTGGAAAAAGTGCGAGACCTTCTCGGCCTGCCCGTCGACCGCGGGCGTGTGGTCGGGATTCTGCGTCGGCTCGGAGTGACCGTTCAGGGTGGGGGGCGGGGAGCTCTCTCCGTCGTTCCGCCTACCTATCGCTCGGACCTGACGCGGGAGATCGACTTCGTCGAAGAAGTGGCGCGTGTCGCCGGCTACGAGGAAATCCCCACGAGCCTGCCCCGGTGCGAAATCACCCGAGGGGAAGACACGCCGCTTCGCCGCAAGGTGAAAGAGCTCCGGGCGCTGCTCGCGCACCTGGGCTGGAACGAGACGATGACCTTGCCGTTCGCATCGGAGTCGACGAACGCGCGCTTTCGCTTCCTCGCTCCCGGGGGCGCTCTTCCCGTGAGGCTCCGCAATCCCCTGGTCGCCGAGCAGAACGAGATGAGAATGTCTCTCGTTCCCGGGTTGCTCGATGCGGTTCGGTGGAATCTTCACCAGGGAGAGAGTTCGGTGGCACTCTTTGCCTTCGGGCGCGTCTACTGGGCCGGGTCGGACGGGTTCCACGAACGCACACAGCTCGGGGGCGTTTTGCGGGGCGAGATTCCCGCCGAAGGACTCGTGGGGAGACGCGCCGCGGAGTTCGCCGACCTGAAGGGAACGACCGAGCTCGTGTGCGGCCCGGCACTCGGGAGCCTTCGCTGGGAGGCCGCCACGTGCGCGGCTCTTCATCCCGGGCTCGGTGCGGAGATTCGGGCTGGAAGTCGGCTCGTGGGCGTGCTAGGGGCGGTCCATCCGCTCGTCCTGGAGGCGTGGGAGATTCCGCACCCGTGCTGGGTCTTTGAGATTGACGTGGAGTTTCTCGTGGGATACGGTCGCGAACGTCGTTTTCGGGATCTTCCTCGGTTTCCGGCCGTGGTGCGAGACTTCGCCATCGTGGTACCGGATCGATTCGCGTCCGCGGAGGTCTTGGAGTTCGTGCGAAGCCGTAGTCATCCGTGGGTGGAGGACGTGCGGGTTTTCGACGAATACCGCGGTGCGCCGGTCCCGGCGGGAAAGAAGGGCCTCGCGTACTCGGTGACTTACCGGAGCGAAGAACGAACCCTGACGGACGAGGAGGTGAACGCCGTGCACGAGGAACTCGTCCGGGCTCTGACGGAACGGTTCGGCGTGGAACTCCGGCGGTAGGTGTGCTTGTGACCGTCACGAAAAGCGACATCGTCGACCGCATCTATTCCAAGGTGGGATTCTCGAAAAAGGAAACCAGCGAGGTCGTGGACGCGATTTTCGAGCTGATGAAGGAAAGCCTGGAGAGGGGCGAGAAGATCAAGATCTCGGGCTTCGGGAACTTCGTCGTCCACGAAAAAAAACCTCGCAAGGGCAGGAACCCCCAGACGGGCGAGGAAATTCTCATTGCCGGTCGGAGGGTCCTGAGTTTCAAGCCCAGCCCCGTTCTCAAGCGGCTCATGAACTCGCGGCCCGCAGGCGAATGAAAACGAGGTCCGGTCCGCGAGAGACGAGAGGTTACCTGAAGATCGGCGAAGTCGCGCGGCGGCTGGGTGTGGCACCTTCGGTCCTTCGCTACTGGGAACAAGAGTTCCCCATGTTGCGGCCCTCGAAGACCCCCTCGGGCCACCGGCTCTATGCCCCCGAACACATCGAAGCCCTGCGGGAAGTCAAGCGTCTCCTCTACGACGAGGGGCTCACGATCGCGGGCGCTCGAAAACGACTCCGGCAGGGGAAGCGGAAAGCCACCGGAAAAGGCCGAGCTTCCGGCGGAAACGGCTACCTCCGGCTTCTCCGGTACATTCGGCGCGAACTCGAGTCCTTGCGGAGACTCCTGTCCTGAAGCCGGTGTCCCGAAGCCGGCTTGCCTGGGCTACGGCGGCGTGCTAGGTGCGTCTACGGTTTTTTTCGGGGCGTAGCGCAGCCTGGTAGCGCACCTGCTTGGGGTGCAGGGGGTCGTGGGTTCAAATCCCGCCGCCCCGACTTTCTCGCTCAGTGGGCCGTGAAGCCTCCCGCCACGAGATGGCCCACGACGATGAAGAGCAAGGCCAGGGCGGCCCCTCCGAGTCCGCCCAGCGTGACCACCAGAGCTTCGAAGGCTCGACTTCTTTCCATGGTTCGCGAACTCCGCCGGAGCGGAGACTAGTCGGAGAGCTTCCGAGCGTCAAGCCTGAAACGCGATTTGCCTGCCGCCGAGCTCGGGTGGTAGCCTGGTTTCGTGCGGATCCTTCTCTGCAACGACGACGGGATTCACTCCGCGGGACTTCGTGCCCTCGAGGAGGCGGTGTCTCCCCTGGGGGAGGTCTACGTCGTGGCGCCGGACCGGGAGCAGAGTGCGTCGAGCCACGCGCTCACACTGCACCGCCCGCTTCGAGTCGAGCAGCTCGACGAGAGACACTACATGGTCGACGGGACTCCGACGGACTGCGTGAACCTGGCGGTCAACGGGCTCCTGCGTGACCGGCGCCCGGATCTCGTTCTTTCCGGGATCAACCACGGAAGCAATCTCGGTGACGATATCACGTATTCGGGCACGGTATCGGCCGCGATGGAGGGAACACTTCTGGGTATTCCCTCCGCCGCTATTTCCGTGGCGGGTCGCGAACGGTTCGACTTTCGAGCGGCGGCGGAGTTCGCGCAAAAACTCGTGCGCGCTCTCGAAAAGAAGGGACTTCCTCCCGACACGTTGCTCAACGTGAACGTTCCGGCCCTGCCGAGCGAGCTGGTTCGTGGCGTGGCGCTCACCCGGATGGGTAAGCGTCGTTACGGCGACGCCATCGTGGAGAAAACCGACCCGAGGGGCAAGAAATACTACTGGATCGGCGGCGACGAGGCGGGTTTCGTGGAAGACGAAGGGACGGACTTCGCTGCCGTCGCGCGGGGCATGATTTCCGTCACGCCCTTGCACCTGGACCTCACGAACTACGCCTCGTTCGACGCGATCGCGCAGCTCGACCTCGACTGGCGCTGACGGCGACGCGGTGGGGTGGTGGACGAAACTGGCGGTGGTTTCCGGGCTCCTCGTCCTGTCGGGATGCGGGGCGAAACGAGGCGTGTACCACGTCGTTCGCCCGGGAGAGACTCTCTCCGAGATCGGACGCAGCTACGGGGTTCCTTACCGGCAGATCGCGGCGAAAAACCGACTCCGGGACCCGGACCGGATCTTTCCCGGTCAGAAGCTCTTGATCCCGGGCGCGACCCGAAAGCGGCGCGAGGAACGTGAGGAGGTGGACATTCCGCGGCCGGGTAGGGGATCGCTGGCCTGGCCCGTGACGAGGGGGGTTCTCACCTCGGCCTTCGGCCCGAGAGGCCGGTCCTTCCACGACGGCATCGACATCGCGGCTCCCGCAGGAACGCCCGTTCGCGCCGTCGCCGACGGGCGGGTCCTGTACTCCGAGAGGCTACGCGGTTACGGCCGTCTCGTCGTCTTGCGACACGGCGGCGGGTTCGTGACCCTGTATGCGCACAACCGCGAAAACCACGTGCGCAAGGGTGAATTCGTCCGCAAGGGTGACGTCATCGCCACCGTCGGCGATTCCGGTCGGACCACGGGCCCGAACCTGCACTTCGAAATTCGGTACCGGAACGTCCCGAGGGACCCCCTGGAGTTTCTGGCCCCGCTGCCACGGGAGATCGCGCTCCGTGACGCGGGGAGTTGACGCGCGCCGACCTGCGTGCTGGAAGGGGACCGTCCCGGGCTCATGACCGTCGAGGAACTGCGTCGATTCATCCGCGAAATTCCCGACTTCCCCAAGCCGGGGATCGTGTTCAAGGACATCACGCCGCTCCTGGCCGACGGGCCGGCGTTCGCTTTCGCCGTCGACCGTATCTCCGAACGATATCGCGGCAAGGTGGACAAAGTGCTGGGAATCGAGTCCCGGGGCTTCATTCTGGGAGCCGCGGTGGCTTACGCTCTCCGGTGCGGTTTCGCGATCGTGAGAAAGGCCGGCAAGCTGCCCCACGAGACACTCCGAGCGTCCTACGAGCTCGAGTACGGGGTCGACAGCCTCGAGATCCACCGCGACGCTTTGCACCCCCCCGAACGGGTGCTCGTGGTCGACGACCTTCTGGCGACGGGAGGCACGGCCAGGGCGACGGTCGAGCTCGTCGAAAAGCTCGGTTCCCGTGTCGTGGAGTGCGCCTTTCTCGTCGAACTGGGCGCGCTCGGGGGCCGGAGAAAGCTGGAACCCGTACCCGTGTTTTCCCTGGTTCGGTACGAGAAATAAGGGGGGCGCGTTGACCCGCCGCGAGATGCCCGAGTAACATCCCTTTCCGTGGCCGACTACTACGAAGAGCTCGACCATACCGGGGATCTCGCCATCTCCGTCTCGGGCCGAGACCTGGCCGAAGTGTTCCGGCACGCCGCGCTGGCGCTTTTCGCCTTGCTCGTCGAGGGGGACGGTACCGAGGAGCAAACGAGGGGCGTGCGGGTACGGGGGCAGGACCGGGAAGACCTGCTCCACGAGTGGCTTTCCCGCCTCCTCTCCGATTTCTACGCGGAGGGGTTCGTTGTCACGGACGTCCCGATGATTACAATAGGCGACCGGGAACTCGAGGCGACCGTTGCCGGCCACCGGTTCCGGTCCGGCCGGGATCGGCTGTTACGCGAGATCAAGGCCGTGACGTACCACGGTCTCACGCTGAGGGCCGGAAAAAACGGCTGGGAGGCGAGGATCACGTTCGATGTCTGAGCCCGTTCCTCTCCGAAGGGTCGGAAAAGTCGTCTGGGAAATCCCGAAATCCGGCGGGATGAGAGTGCCCGGCCGGATTTACGCCACGGAAAAGCTTCTTCGGGACATCGAGAAGGACGAAAGTCTCCGGCAGGTCGTCAACGTGGCGCACCTTCCGGGCATCGTGGGCTACTCGCTCGCGATGCCCGACATCCACCTGGGGTACGGTTTCCCGATCGGCGGGGTCGCCGCCGTCGACCTGGAGGAGGGGGTGATTTCCCCCGGCGGTGTCGGTTACGACATCAACTGCGGGGTTCGCCTCGTGGCGACGTCGCTGCGTTTCGAGGAAATCCAGCCTCGCCTGGAGCGGTTGGCGGACGCCCTTTTCGAGGCCATCCCCTGCGGTGTGGGCTCGGAGGGTGCCATCCCGAAGCTCTCGGTTTCGGACGAAAAACGCCTGATCGAGCGAGGGGCGGCCTGGGCGGTCGAGCGGGGTTACGGGACGCCGGACGACCTCGAGCACACGGAGGAGGGTGGCTGTCTGGCGGGCGCGGATTCCGACTCCGTGAGCGAAACCGCGCTGAAGCGGGGGTTGACCCAGGTGGGTACGTTGGGTTCGGGAAACCATTTTCTCGAGGTGGGTCGGGTCGACCGGGTTTTCCGACCCGACGTGGCGAGCCGTCTGGGCCTCGAGGAGGGCCAAGTCACGGTCATTATCCACTCGGGCTCCCGAGGGCTGGGTTACCAGACCTGTGACGACTACCTGCGCGTCATGGCCCAAGCGATGCAGAAGTACGGGATCCGGCTTCCCGACCGACAGCTTGCCTGTGCGCCCATCCGCTCCCCCGAGGGGCAGCGGTACCTCGCGGCCATGGCTTGCGCCGCGAACTACGCGTGGGTCAACCGGCAGGTCATGATGAACCTGGCGGAGCGGGCCTTCGAAAGGGTCCTGGGGATCGGGCCGAGGGACCTGGGTTTTCGGCTGGTTTACGACGTCTGCCACAACATCGCGAAGATCGAAGAACACGAGGTCGACGGCGTGCGCAAGCGTGTCTGCGTCCACCGCAAGGGAGCCACGCGCGCTTTCGGCCCGGGCCATCCCGCTCTGCCTCCCGCCGTCCGCGAGGTGGGGCAGCCGGTGCTCATTCCCGGAGACATGGGGCGTTACTCTTTCGTGCTGGTGGGGACGGAGGAGGCCATGCGGCAGACTTTCGGCAGTACGTGCCACGGGGCGGGGAGAGTGCTGAGCCGAGCCGAGTCGAAGCGGCGAAGTCGCGGCCTCGACCTCGAGGCGGAACTCGCCAAGGAAGGGGTTCTCGTTCGGTACCAAGGCCGGGGGACGCTGGCCGAAGAAATGCCGTTCGCGTACAAGGACGTCGCGGACGTCGTCGACGTGATGGAAGAGGCGGGGATCAGTCTGAAGGTCGTGAGGCTCAAACCCGCGGTCGTCGTCAAGGGTTGAGGCTCCGTTTCGACCGGGAGGGGCCCATGGCGGAGTTTCGAATCGAGCGAGACAGCATGGGAGAAATGCGGGTACCCGCGAACGCGTACTATGCGGCCCAGACGGCCCGCGCCGTGGAAAACTTTCCGATCTCGTCTCTCCGATTTTCTCGGCGCTTTCTCCGTGCCCTCGGATGGATCAAGGCCGCGGCCGCCCGCGCCAACCGAGACCTGGGATTGCTCGACGCAAGGCGGGCGAACGCGATCGAGCGTGCGGCTCTCGAGGTGGCGGAAGGGAAGTTCGACGGAGAGTTCGTCGTGGACGTCTTCCAGACCGGCTCGGGAACCTCGACGAACATGAACGCGAACGAGGTGATCGCCAACCGGGCCATCGAAATCCTGGGAGGAACCCGAGGCGACCGGTCGCTCGTCCACCCGAACGACCACGTGAACATGGGACAGAGCACGAACGACGTCTTTCCCACGGCGATCCATCTGTCGGCTCTCGACGCCGTGGAGACGCATCTCCTGCCCGGTTTGCGGAGACTGGCGGAGGCGTTCGCCGCCAAAGCCGAGGAGTTCCGGGACGTGGTGAAGGCCGGCAGAACCCACCTCCAGGACGCAGTGCCCGTGACCCTGGGCCAGGAGTTCTCCGGATACGAAAGCGTCGTCCGCCACGGAATCACCCGGGTCGAGAATACGCGGGCGCACCTTTCGGAGCTCCCCATCGGCGGGACCGCCCTGGGCACGGGGCTCAACGCTCACCCCGAGTTCGGCCAGCGCGTCGTGGCCGAGCTCCGCAAGCTCAGCGGGCTCGTGGTGCGGCGGGCGGACAACCCTTTCGAAGCCATGCAGAACCGCGATGCTTGCGTGGAGCTGTCCGGTGCGCTCCGCACGATCGCCGTGGGGTTCATGAAGATCGCCAACGACCTGCGGCTCCTGGCCTCGGGACCCAGGACCGGGCTCTTCGAGATCGAGCTCCCCGCCACCCAACCCGGGTCGAGCATCATGCCGGGCAAGGTCAACCCTGTGATCCCGGAGGCGGTCAACATGGTGGCGGCGCACGTCATCGGTAACGACGCGGCGATTGCCGTGGCCGGTCTGAACGGGAACCTGGACCTCAACGTGATGATGCCCGTCATCGCCTACAACCTCCTCGAGAGCCTCGAGATTCTCGGTTCGGCCGCGGGGGTCTTCGCCGACAAATGCGTCTCGGGGATCCGGGCCAACGTGGAGCGATGCCGTTACTATGCGGAACGTACGGCGGCCCTGGTGACCGCGCTCGCCCCGGTCCTCGGCTACGACGAAGCGGCAAGGATCTACAAAAAGGCGCTTTCCGAAGAGAAGTCCCTGCGCGATGTGGTCCTGGAGGAGAAGCTCCTGCCCCCCGAAGAGCTCGACCGGATTCTGGACCTCCACCGCCTCACGCGCGGCGGCCGAGTCTGAGGGCGGTCACTTCTCCACGACTTCCACGTCCGCTGTCCCAGACGCGGTGTTTCCGGCCGCGTCTTCGACGCTCGCGTCGGCCGAGAGCAGCGTTCCCGGTGGAACGCCGGGGGGAACCTCCACGGTGAGGCGGATGGTTTCCTGCGCGGACTTGATCAGGTCCCCTAGGTTCCAGGTGTAGGTATTGCCCTTCCGCGAGGAGGGCGGCGGAGTCGAGAGCACGAAGCGAGTCTCCGGTGGCGCTACGACCGTGAGGACGACGTTTTCGGACACGGCCAACGTGTTGTTCTTCACCTTGACGGTGTACCGGACCTGGCTTCCCGGGAACGTCCTTCGAACGGAGACGATCGAAAGCGAGAGAGGCGGACCTTTCGGCTTGATACCCCGTACGTGGCCCAAAAAGGACAGATGGACGAGGTTCTCCTGGTCGTCGGTGACGCTGACGAGGTTCTCGAGCGTCGTCCCGGGTTCCGTATTGGGGTCGAGGGCTCCGCGGAGTAGGAACACTTTCGATTCCCCGGCTTCGAGGTCGGGGACCACCCAGGCGACGGCATTCCCCGTTTCCTCGGTCGGCGGGGGAAGCGCGTTCAAAAACGCAAGGGGCGGGGGCAGGAAGTCCGTTACCGTGACGTTCGTGAGGGTCCCTTCTGTCACGTTACGAAGTCGGATCGCGTACGAGACGGTCGCGTTGACCCCGAGGCTCGGATTCTTGGGCACGCCCGTCACGGTGAGCACGTAAGGCGCGCGGCTTTCCGTGAATACCGTCGTTTCCAGAGCGCTTGCTCCGGCGCCGGAATCGTCGTGGACGGCAATGCGTACTTGAGGGGCCTCTCCCTGGGCCAGGCCCGGCGCCGGTGCCAGGTTCAGGAAGATGCGGCCTGCACTACCTGCGGGAAGGGTTCCGATGGTCCAGCGGTCGATCGTGCCGACATCGGGAGCCGGGGAGGCCGTCACGAAAGCCAGCTCCGGATCGTACGAGGCCACGAGCACGACCCCCGTCATGTCGTGGTCGCTCAGGTTCGCGAAGGACAAGGCATAGTTGACCGTCTGGTTCCGTCTCGCGGGATCCGGAAAGTCGTCGATCGAGGCGGCGAGAAGCGGTTCGGAAGCCACGACGGTGTCCTGGTAAATCGAGGCGACGTTCCCGGCCGAGTCCTCGGCACGGACGAAGTTCCTCTGGATGGTTCCCGTGAGAACGGAGGGATCCACTTGGAGCTGGACGGTGATCTTGCGGTGCCCACCCACCGGAATGAACGGGAAGGTCCAGCGGTCGATCGTTCCCTCGTCGGGCGGAGGCACGGCCGAGACGAAGGTAAGGTCCGGGTCGTACAGCTCGCGGACGACGACGGACTCGAGGGCTGTCGTGCCTCGATTGGAGACGACGATTTCGTAGGCCAGCGTCTCTCCGGGCAGGACGGGGTCGGCCGTGTCGGACTTTGCGAGGCGGAGGGGTCTATGGGACAGAATCGTCGTCGGCACGTCGGGACCCCCGACCGGAGTCGAAGAAAAAGAGGAAATGGAGTAACCGGTGTTCACGATCACGGTTCCGTCGGGTAGCCCGGGGTCCACCTGGACCGTGTACATGACGAAGCCGGCCCCGGCGTGCGGAAGTTCGGCGAAGTTCCATTGGATCGTCCCCGAACCTCCCACGGGAGGTGCGGACGCAGGGGGTGGGACGGCGGATTCGAACGTCGCGCCCACCGGGACTTCGGCTTCTACCACCACGTCGATCGCACGGCCTCCGGCGTTCGTGAAAGACAGCGTGTAGGTGACGAGCTCTCCCGGCCCTGCGGGGTCACGGCTCGCGACGGCGCTGATACGCAAGCTCGGCGGGATTTCCGTGGGAGTCGGCGTCGGTGTAGCCGTGGGCGTCGGCGTGGCCGTCGGCGTGGGAGTGGGCGTCGCCGTGGGCGTGGGGGTCGGGGTGGGCGTGGGGGTGTCCGTCGGGGTGGGCGTGTTCGTGGGCGTGGGGGTGTCGGTGGGGGTCGGGGTGTTCGTCGGCGTTTCCGTGGGTGTCGGGGTCTCCGTCGGAGTGGCCGTGGGAGTGGCGGTGGGTAGGACGAGGGACACGGTGACGCTACCGTCGGCACCGATGACGGGGACGATCGGGTTGCCGTCGGGATCCTGCGCCGTCGTGTTCGAACTCAGGAGCGCGTACGTGCCCAAAGGCGCCCCGGGCAGGATCGAGAAGGTGCAGGTGTAGAGTAGTCCGTCGGGGATCGGATCGTTTTGGGTGGGAGAGGCCTGGACGCTGATTCGAACGGTCGTCTGTGTGCCCGATACGTCCACGACGGCACTCACCAGCGTTTTGTCGAGATCGGGGTTCAGAGCACAGTCGGAGGTCGGATCGAGGGAGAGGACGTCGTTGGGGAAGCTGATGTCGTTCCCTGTCCCTGCGACGAGTTGCCCTGCCGTGACCAGGGTAACTGGAATATCCACCGTACCGCCGGCCAGCCCTACGCCGTCGCCGAGCAGGATTTCCACGGCCGGTGGGGTGGGCGTGAACGTCGGTGTAACGGTCGGTGTCACCGTGGGCGTCGCGGTGACGGTGGGAGTCGGGGTCACCGTCGGTGTTTCGGTGGGGGTCGCAGTGGGTGCCAACAAGGAAACCGTCACCGATCCGTCGGCACCGGTCACCGGGACGATGCTCGCACCGTCGGGATCCTCCGCGATCGTGGTGCCGTTGAGCAGCGCGTAAACTCCCGGCGGCGCGCTCGGCAAGATCTGGAACGTGCACGTGTAGAGCTCGCCGTCCGGGATGGGCTGGTTGTTCGTGGGGGGTCCTTGGACGAAAACCCGGACCGTCGTCGTCGTGGGTCCCGAACCGACGACGCTCGCCGTGAGCGTCTTCCCGATCGACGGGTTGACCACGCAATCCGCAGGGTCGAGCGAGAGGAACGCGTGTTGGTACGTGATGTCGTTTCCCGTCCCTGCGACCGGGAATCCGGCCGTCGTGAGGGTCGTCGCAATCGAAACCGTCCCTCCGGCGACCCCGGTGCCCGACCCGATGTCGATCCGTACCGATACGGGCGTTTGGGTAGGTGAAGGAGTCGGAGTAGCCGTCGCCGTCACTGTCGCGGATGGCGTCGGAGTCCCCGTGTGCGTCGGGGTCGGAGAAGGCGAGCTCGTGGGAGTGTCGGTCGGCGTCGGAGTTTGCGTAGGCGTCTCCGTGGGGGTCGAGGTCGGAGCCACCAACGAGACCTGGATCGACCCGTCGGCCCCTACGACGGGGAAGAGCGGAGCTCCCGTTGGGTCTTCGGCGATCGTATTCGTGTTCGCCAGCGTATACGTGCCGGGCGGCGTTCCGGCGAGGATCGTGAAGCGGCAGCGATAGAGCTCCCCGTCCGGGATCGGGTCGGCGTTGGTGGGTGGGCCCTGGACGAAGACGCGGAACGTCGTTTGCGTGCCTGAGACGTTCACGACGCTTGCCGTGAGCGTCTTCCCGAGGGCGGGATTGACGAAACAGTCGCTGGTGGGATCGAGGTCGAAAAGGTCGTTCGGATACGTGACGTCGTTCCCCGTGCCCGCTACCAGGTTTCCTACGGACACGAGCGAAGCGGCGATCTCTACCGTGCCGCCCGCCAGTCCCTGACCCGAGCCCAGGTTGATCTGGATCGCCGGCGGGGTGACCGTCGGGGTGGCCGTTTCCGTGGGGGTCGGCGTCGGTGTCGGGGTCGAGGTCGGGGTGAAAGTGAAAGTGGGTGTCGAAGTGTGGGTGGGCGTCGGCGTGTTCGTCGGCGTGAAGCTGGGAGTCGGTGTCACCGTGGGCGTGGGCGTCACCGTGGGGGTTTCCGTGGGAGTCGCTGTCGGAACGACGAGAGACACCGTGATGCTGCCGTCATTTCCGCTGACGAAAGGCAGTGGGTTCCCGTCGGGGTCTTCCGCGATCGTGTTGCTGTTGAACAGAGGATAGGTCCCAGGGGGAGTTCCCGGCAGGATGTCGAAGGTGCAGGTGTAGAGGGGGCCGTCCGGGATCGGATCGTTGTTCAACGGGGGACCCTGGACGAAAATTCGAACCGTCGTGCTGGTTCCGACCGTGCTGATGGTGCTTGTCGTGAGAAGCTTCGGGAGTGCCGGGTTCAGGGTGCAGTTGCTCGGATCGAGAGCCACTCGGTCGTTCAGGTAGGTGATGTCGTTCCCGGTGCCCGCGACCAAAAGGCCCGACGATGTGAGGGATACGGTCACGGAAACCGAGCCACCCGCGAGGCCGGTTCCCGTTCCGACATCGATGAAGGCGGTGATCGGGGTGTTGGTGGGTGTAGGTGTATGCGTGGGCGTCGGTGTCGTCGTCGGTGTCGCGGTGATCGTCGGCGTGGCCGTGGGGGTGGGTGTCGGTGTCAGGGTAGGACTGTGTGTCGGCGTGGATGTCGGCGTCGCCGTCGGCGTTTCGGTTGCGGTGGCCGTGGGGGTACGGGTCGGGGTTCGGGTGGGTGTCGAGGTGGGAGTCGGGGTGGGTGTGTGACTGGGAGTCGAAGTGGGAGTGAACGTCGGGGTATTCGTCGGCGTCTCGGTCGGGGTGGGTGTAGGCGTCCGCGTTGGCGTCGTTGTCGGGGTAGAAGTCGGGGTGAAGGTGGGTGTGCGGGAGGGGGTCGCGGTGGGCGTTTGCGTAGGAATTCCCGTCGGTGTCTGCGTCGGCGTGTTCGTCGGAGTCGAAGTGGGAGTCGCGGTGGGAGTATGAGTCGGCGTCCCGGTCGGGGTAGAGGTCGGAGTCGAGGTCGGGGTCGAAGTCGGCGTATCCGTCGGAGTCGAGGTCGGGGTCGACGTAGGGGTTCCGGTGGGGGTGAAAGTCGGGGTTGCGCTAGGAGTGTGGCTAGGGGTCGACGTGAACGTAAAGGTAGGAGTGGATGTCGCGGTCGGTGTCACGGTCGGGGTTGCCGTCGAGGTCGGCGTCGGTGTTACGGTCGGGGTCGGTGTCGGAGTATTCGTGGGAAGCACCAGGGAGACGGTGATCGCGCCGTCGGCTCCCGTGACGGACGGGATGTTGTTTCCGTCGGTGTCCTGCGCGATCGTGTTCGTGTTGACGAGCGGGTACGTGCCCGGTGGGGTGCTCGCGAGGATGAAGAAGTTACAGGTATAAAGCTCGCCGTCGGGAATGGGGTCGTTCGTACCGGGGATCGACTGGACGAAGATTCGAACCGTGGTTTGATTACCGACGACCGAGATCTGGCTCGCCGTCAAGAACTTGGTGGACAACGACGGGTTGAGAACGCAGTTGCTGGGATCCAGGCTGACTCGGTCGTTTTCGTAAGTGATGTCGTTGCCTGTCCCCGCCACGGCGAGGCCGTCCGTGGTAAGGGTCGTGACGACATCCACAGCGGTTCCGGCAAGGCCGGTTGCTTCACCTACGTCGATAATCACCGTCTGCGGAGTGGGAGTTGGTGTGGACGTGAAAGTAGGCGTTGCAGTCGGCGTGGAGGTGGGGCTGGAGGTCGGGGTGTGAGTGGGGGTGAGGGTGGGAGTCGAGGTTGGCGTGAAGCTCGGGGTGGCGGTGGGCGTGAGGGTAGGCGTCGAGGTCGGGGTAGAGGTCGGGGTGTGAGTGGGGGTGAGGGTGGGAGTCGAGGTTGGCGTGAAGCTCGGGGTGGCGGTGGGCGTGAGGGTAGGCGTCGAGGTGGGCGTGGAGGTCGGGGTGTGAGTGGGGGTGAGGGTAGGAGTCGAGGTTGGCGTGAAGCTCGGGGTGGCGGTGGGCGTGAGGGTAGGTGTCGAGGTGGGCGTGGAGGTCGGGGTGTGAGTGGGGGTGAGGGTAGGAGTCGAGGTTGGCGTGAAGCTCGGGGTGGCGGTGGGCGTGAGGGTAGGTGTCGAGGTGGGCGTGGAGGTCGGGGTGTGAGTGGGGGTGAGGGTAGGAGTCGAGGTTGGCGTGAAGCTCGGGGTGGCGGTGGGCGTGAGGGTAGGCGTCGAGGTGGGCGTAGAGGTCGGGGTGTGAGTGGGGGTGAGGGTAGGAGTCGAGGTTGGCGTGAAGCTCGGGGTGGCGGTGGGCGTGAGGGTAGGCGTCGAGGTGGGGGTAGAGGTCGGGGTGTGAGTGGGGGTTGCCGTTGGAGTATCGGTGGGGGTTGCCGTTTGTCCTTCGACCTGCGGGACGAAAATCAGAAGGCCGAATGCCGCCAGTACGCAAGCGAAAACGCCGCGGGCGGATTTTCGCTCGAGCCGCCTCAAAGTGGCTCCCCGAGGCTGCGAATCACGAGTACGAGAAAGTTCGCTCTTACCGGAGGAACGAGGCAAGGAGCGGCTCGTCCGAAAATTGCGTGGACAACGAGTTCGAGATCCGCCCCGTCGATGACTCCGTCGCAGTTCCCGTCCGCTGGCCCGGCCGGTGTCGGCGTGGCACTGGCCGTCGGGGTCCTCGTGACCGTGGGGGTCGAAGTTGGGGTCGCCGTGACCGTCGGTGTACCTGTCTGCGTCGGCGTGAGGGGTGGACTCTCGCCGTTCAGCGCCACTGACACACTTTGGGTATCCCGCCCGAACGATTCGTCGTCCTGGTTCGCGGTTGCAAAGTCGGGTTTCCCGTCCGAATTGAAGTCGGCGACGGTTATGTCCACCGGACCGCTTCCCACGGCCACCTGCTCTCCGAGCTCGAAAGACCCATCGCCCGCGTTCAGGAAGAGTTGCACCTGCGAAGAACCGTTACTGAGAACCAAGAGGTCCGGAAGGAAGTCTCCGTCGAAATCCTCCGCCACGACGCGGATCGGGAGGAGCCCTGTCGAGTGTACGTCCGTCACCCCGAAAACTCCGGGGGACACCTGGCGGTACACGATGAGCCGGTTGTCCAAGCGGCTGACAACGGCGAGCTCGGGAAGTCCTCCGGGAACCAGCTGGGCTATGGTGGCGTCCGCAGGAAGAGGCGCTTCTGCCAACGGGACCGGAGACCCGAAAAGTGCTGCCGAGCCGTTGCCGGGAAGCATCCAGATGGTGTCGCCGTTCTCGTCTACGACGAGCAGGTCCTCGAACGAGTCGCCGTCTACGTCGACGTAGGAAAGCCTCGTGGGCACGATCGCTCCGGTTGCGATTTCGCGGAAAAGGCCGAAGGAACCTCGATCGTTTCCCGAGAGGACGGGAACCAGTCCTCCTCCGTTCGAGTCGGTGGCGCAAACGGCGAGGTCCAAGAAGGGACCCGGTACGAGATCCGCGGTCAGGACGCACGTGGGAAACAGGCCTGTCTGAAGAGCTTCCATCTCGTAGGAGAAGGGCCCGTCGCTGGAAAAGACGACGACCGAACCCAGGAAGCTCGGAAAACTCTCCAGGTCGTCGGCGGTAATGGCCAGGTCGTCGATCCCGTCGCCGTTGAAGTCGCCCGTGTCCATATGCGTGGGCGTGAAGCGATCCGGCAGGTCGAGGGACGCCCCCGGAACGAAAACCCCGTTGCCCAGGTTTCGGAGGAGGGTGAGAGTGTTCGCTTCGTTCGCCGTTGCGAGGTCCACACCCGGTCGGGAGTCGAACTCCCCGCTCACGACGGCGACGGGGGACGTTCCGGTCGGATAGAAGCGCGGGTCCCCGAAGACAGGTGCGGCGAAGCTGCTTTGCGCCCTCAAGGTCAGTCCCACCGCGAGAAAAAAGATGCTGCGGGCATGAAAAAAAGAGGAAAGTGCCGAATTGCGACGTTCCGGACGCGTTTGCCTGAAACGCGTCACAGGACAGTGGAATGTTACGGCCCAGCTCCGCGAAAATTCAAGGAAAATCTTCCCTCCCCGAGGAGGTTGCCTCTCGACAGAGATCGACGCCGTGGAGTCCCCGCTGCCCATCGGTTCAGCGCCCGCTTGCAAAACTTTCGCCTCGTGGTCCCTCGAGTAGTTTTCTTTGCGATCGGACGTAGGGTTCGATCCGTTCGCGAAGACGCCAGCCGTAGAACTCCAGGGCATTGCGAGAAAGCAGTCGCTCCGCGTAGTCGGGCGAAATGCGGGGGTTCTGTGTTATTCTCTTGACGCTCCCCCGCAAGACCCCGTCCCAGTGGCCGTAATCCACGGACCAACCGGCGAGTTTCTCGCCCAAGGGACCCAACGCGGCGGGGAGGTACTCCGGCGCCGGATCGTCGGACTCGAACGTGGTGAAAACCTGCCCCCTGCGGAAATACTCGAGCGGGGAGTGCCGCAGGTCACGGTGTTCGTAGAGGAAGGATTCGAGAGCTTTTCCGGTCACTTCCGAACGTCCCTGCGCTCGCCCCGGAGAATAGCGGAAGAGATTTCTCAGCCGCCGACCGAGTCTCGCCCGCGGCGTGGGATTTCGGTCGCGCAGGGACTCGAACACGAAAGCCGTACGGCGGGGCCGGTAGCGGTCCGGGTCGAAGTCTCGCACTCGCTTCTCCCAGTGCTCCTCGAGGGCATGCAGGAGATCCGGTAGCCAGCCGCACCCGGCCTCGAGAAAGCCTAGCCTTAGGCGGGGGAAACGGTCGAAGACGGCGTCCATGACGACTTTTGCCAGCGCCATTTGCTGCTGGCTCCGGTGGCCGAAAACGTGGGAGAGGACGAACGTGTCCACCTGATCCGAGGAACCCCCACACAGATACACACCCGGGGAGCCGTGGATACCGATCGCCACATCCAGTTCTTGAGCCGCCTCGTACAGGGGAAAGAAACGCGGGTCCGAAAGGTGGACGGGGACGCGGACTTGCGGGAAGGCGTCGGGAGCGTCGGGGTGGGGACGTGGCAGGTTGGGGGCCACCGTCACAGCCGGCATCCCCAGCTCTTCCACGCACCTTCGGAGCTCGGCTACCGCTTCGGAGACGTCCTGTAGGGGGAGGACGCCGACCGGTGCCAACCGGGACCGGTAAGGCTCGCAGTCGTCACGGATGTAATCGTTGTAGGCCCGGCAAAGGGCCACGGCGAGTTCTGCGTCGACGAGACTCGAAAAAGTCACGGAAAGGGACCCGTAGATGACCTGCACGTCGATTCCTTCCTGCTCCATGTGGGCGAGTCGCACCCGATGAAACAGGGCGCCCATCGCGGTTTCGGGGTGGAGCGCACGGAAAGCGCCCTTTCCGAAGCCGTCCGGTTGCGGAAAGAGCCGGACGAAATCCGCTTTTCCTGTACGGGGGTTCCGGTCCCGGATGGCGACGCGCGGTTCCCCGTAACGATCGGCCACCAGGGAGATTCGCTCCCGGTAGGGGGTGTCGAGATACTCGAGAAAAATCACGGAGTTCTCGATCTTGTGTGCGTCGGCGTCGATGACGGGACTTCCGCGAAACATCGCATTCCTCCCCGGGTTCTAGCGCGCATTCGGGCCAGGCGGCCAGAAACTAGCGGATACGCCACGTTTTCGCACGCCGGCGAGCGCCTCGCCGTGCGAGGGTGGCTGGCCGGGGGTCGTGAGCGCCGGCGCCCGGAGTTCGGGGTGGAAAAGGAGCCTCAGAGAAACGGAAGATCGAAGTTCGGCTGTGTCCAGAAGAAATTGGGATCGCCGACGTCGAGTCTCAAAAGCCCGGGTGTGTTTTCCGACCCGAGGATCTCCACGTCCGAGAGGCCGAACCAGTGTTTGAGGGTCGTCCCGTAAACGTCACGGAAATCCGTGGATCGGAAGTCGTCGGCCGGGTCGTCGGAGAGGGGTCCCTGCCAGTAGGGGGTGTTTCCGCGCCCGTCGAGTTTTCCGATGTTGGGGTGGTTCCCGTAGATCCCGCCACGCACCGGAGCTCCCACGAGAAAGACCGGACCCTGCGAGCCGTGGTCCGTCCCGTTGTCGTTCTGGCGGATCCTTCTGCTGAACTCGCTCCAGACGAGCGTGACGACGCGGTCGGCGACCCCCATGTCCTCGAGGTCGGCCTGGAAAAGCTCCAGAGCGTCGCCCACCTCGCGCAAGAGTCTCGAGTGCGTCCCCTCGGTTTCCTCGCCCCCTTGATTGGAGTGCGTGTCGAACCCCCCGTTTCGGACCTCGAAAAGGCGGGCGGAAACGCCCGGTTGTCCGGTAGCCACGCCGTAGACGATCTTGGCTACCTCGAGCAAATCCCGGGCGGTGCTCGTGCCGAGCCCGCGGTAGGCGTCGTCCCAGCTACCCCGGTCGGCGCGGTAGAGGTCGTGGAGCGGCGGATAGCTCTGGCTCGCTTCGAAGGTCGCCTGCGTCATGTTCCCCGCGAATCCGAGGGAGCCGTCCTGGGAGCTCGTGGCCTCCGAGGCGAGCTCCACGAGTTTCGCGCGTCGAAACTCGTCGTCGCTCGGATCCCAGGAGTCCTGGGGGAAACCGAAGTTCCGCAAGCGCCGAAAGGCCAGCACGCTGGTCCGCGTGGTGAAAAACTCTTTCGCGATTTGATCGCGAACGTTGACGGCCGGGATGTCCGTGGGGCCGTAGCTTCCCGCGAGATACCGGCCGACCCATCCGCCCCCGAGGCCGACTCCCGCGGGGTCGCCGGTCTGCCAGATCGTGCGGGAGGTGTCGTGGGAGAGGCTGTAGTCGGGATAACCGCAGCCCTGGACCACCGCGACCTTCCCCCGGTCGAAAAGGTTCTTGAGGCCCGAGAGCGCGGCGTGGAACGCGAGGGGGGTCCCGGTGTTCGGGTCGTTTCCGAGGAACATCGGGGACAGGAAAGACTGGCCGAGCCGAAGTCCGCCCGCACCGGTGTTCCGCGCCGCTTCGTAGTGCGAACGGAGCTTCGTGGAGTTGCCGATCGCGTCGTCGAGGGGAACGACGGTGTTGAGACCGTCGTTGCCGCCGTCGAGGAAGAGTACGACGAAAAACCTTTCCCCCGCGCTCTGCGCGAGCGCTTTCGGCATCCAGGGATTTCGCCAGAACCGAGGGGCGAGAACACTTCCGGCGGCCAGAAGCCCCGCTCGGCGAAAGAACTCTCTCCTGCTCAAGGCCATGACTCGGGCTCTCCTTCGTTTCCGTCGGACTTCAATGGAACAGGCTCGCCGGGGCTTGCAGGACGAGGGAAAGAAGGCCGTGGAGTTTCGTGAGTCGGACGTTCTCGTCGGTCAGGTCGAGCGTCCCGTTCGGGTTCCCGTCTCCGAGGTAGGAGGCGAGGGTGGTTTTTTCCGTATCCGTGAAATCGTCCGTTCGCCCGAGCACGGCCAGCATTTCCTCGGCGATGTCCCGCACGGGGGTCCCGATCCGAGAAGTGTCGAGCAGTTTCTCCGGTCGGAACGCCGTCCGGCCCCTCGCGCTTCCGTGGGGGCGTTTTCGGGCCGCAGCCAGGTCGCGGGCGAACGCGTAGCGCGCCAGGAGCGTGCCGCTGTTGAGCCAGGCGGTTTCCCAGTCCCAGCCGAAAACGCTCGGCGGTGCGAACAGTACCTGTCCCATGTTCGCGAGGTGGTCCCGGACGAGGCCGTAGCTCCCCCCGTCGACGTAGGCGTCGCGGCCACGCAGGCGCATCCCGAGGGTACGCATCGTCCCGACCACGTAGTCCACGGGCCAGATCACGGACTTCGCCACCGCCTCGCCGAAAGGCTTGCAGGTTTCGTAGAAGACGTCGTGTACGAAGATGGTGCGCAGGAGACCGCCGAGGTCCCACGTCGTATCGAAAGCCGAGGCCGCCACGATCTCGTCCACGACCAGTTTTCTTCTTCCCGGGTCGGGGTCGACGAAAGCGTAGAAGTCGAGGAGCTTCCGGACGAGGTGGCGGGCTACCGTGTTCTTTCCCTCGCTGTCCCGGTGCTCGAAGACGATGTCGACGACGGTGTCGATTTCGGCCTCGCCTTCTCCGTTCACGGTGAAGTCCCGCCCTTGGGGGCCGAAGCCTCCGTGGTTCCGGAAGACGACTTTGGGGCCGCGTTCGGGGTAATCGGCCTGGAAGTCGTGCTGGCCGGTTCGGAGGTAGGCCTTCCCACGGTCGTCCACCCTCCAGCCCGTGAAGGCGCGGGCGATCTGCACGATGTCCTCTTGTTCGTAGGTCGGCTGTCCCTGGAGGTCGGCCACGCCCAGGGTGAAGAGCTCGAGGAATTCCCTGGCGTAGTTTTCGTTGGGTTCCGCCTTCTTGTTACGCACCGTGTCGAGGAACTCCATCATGGCGGGGTCCCGGTTCACCGCCCGGACGAGGTCGCGGAAGTTGCCCGTCGAGTGGATGCGAAAGAGCTGGTTCTGTTTCGCCATCCAGCGCGGTTCGTCGACCGTGTCGGCGCTCGTGGCGAAGTGGTCGTGGAGGAAGAGGACCATTTTTTCCTGCGCCTGACGGCGGGTTCGCAGCATGTACTTGACCCAGCTGTCGTGGACGCGATCGATCGTGGCACCCGAAGGCCGGAACCGACCGGGCCGCCGCCCGAGCAGCCGGTCGACCACCTCGCCTCGGGTCTCCCCCCGTGCGAGGACGCGCTCGACGTCCCGGCGCCGGAATCCGAAGCCGGACCTCCGGAAGAGCTGGATGGCTTCTCTTTCGGTCAGGACGGTGCTGGCATCGCCCATCGCGCGTCGTACTCCTCTCGGGCTTCCTAGAAGGTTCCTTCTACCCAGCCGGTCTCCGGGGCCCCGTCGAGGATCCAGAGGCGGAGGACTTCCCGGAGGCTCGCGGGAATCCGGCGCTTGCCGAAGGGCATGCGTGCGCCGAACGAGACGTCCGGGAGACCGTTCCTTCCCTCGCAAGCCTTGTCCCCGCAGACGAGCTTTCGGTAGAGAAAGCTGGTTTCCGGGTCGAAGGGGCGGACTCGAAGCCAGCCGTACGGCGGGTTGCCCGCGGCCGGATTGGCCGGGGCTACTCCTACGAGGTTCCGGTACGCGTTCTCGAGGAGAAGGCCACCTGCCTCGGTGTTCGAGTCGTGACACCCGCTCGAGGCACAGTGCTGGTCCAGGATCTGTGTCTGGATCCGGTCCCAGGTGGAGTCGAAAAGGTCGAGCGGCGCACAACCGCTCTCCCGATCGGGGAGGCAGATCAGGCGCAGTACGTCCCGGTCCTGGAAAATTCTCCCGCCGAGGACCTTGGATCGGGAGAAAAGGCGCAGCTTTTTTCTCGCGGGGCCGCAGCGGGACCGCTTTCCGAGAGGCCCCCGGATTCGCACGCGCACGGTCACGGGGGATGTGCAGCTATCGGGGAGGTCGAATTCCACCTCGTCGTCGATGCGAGTTTGCAAGGCCTGGAAGTCGGGGTCGAACTTGGGGTCTCCGTTGTCGACGGCGTGCTCCACGACCAGGGTGTCCAGCCCGACCAGACCGCACTGCGACGGATCGAAAGTGCTGTTGGCACAGACCGCCACCGCGAAAGAGCAGAAGCCGTCGGTGGTACCGTCGAGGTCGCACGACGGGTCGCCGTCGACGCACCGGACGTGGCGTGGCCTGGTCGCAGGGTGGTTCACCGCGGCGTCGAAGACGGCGAGACAATCCGTCGCCCGCGGACCGCCGCCTCCGGTGATGGTAGCGCCGGCGGAAGCGGGGCCGAGGACGCCCAGAACGACCCAGGCACCGAGCCCGAGAAAAAAGACTCTTCCCGAAGAGGAGAACGACACGCAGGAGCGCATTCTGAGCTGTCGGAGAGAGGGACGTCAAGGCAGAATCTCGTCGTCCGCCCGGAAAGGCCGTTTGACACCACCGCCGTGCTTTTCTAGTCATGGCTCCGGACGCTCCGCGGCGCGGCGTGGGATGCCCTCGGGGAAGGCAGACACGGTACCGTTTCGAATCGGTCACGGCTTCGACATCCACCGGATGGTGGAAGGACGGCCACTTCGGCTCGGCGGGGTGGAGATCCCGTTCCCCCGGGGGCTCCTGGGTCACTCCGACGGTGACGTCCTTCTCCACGCGGTCTGCGACGCGCTCCTGGGTGCCGCCGGCGAGGGCGACATCGGAGCCCACTTCCCCGACACGGACGAGCGGTACCGGGGCGCGCCCAGCGAAGCGTTGCTCGAAACCGTGGTGTCGAAGGTCCGCTCGAAGGGCTGGGTGGTGGCGCAGTGCGACGCCACGATCTACGCCGAGCAGCCCCGCCTGGCCCCTTATCTCCCCGCCATGCGTCGGCGTCTGGCCGAGCGGCTCGGGACCGACGCCCTCGAGGTCAAGGCGAAAAGTTTCGAGGGCCTGGGTCCCGTCGGAAGGGGCGAAGCCGTAGCCGCGACTGCCGTCGTGCTCCTGGTCGCGGGCTCACTTTAGCGTCCGCGAAGCGAATCCTCGATCGTTGTAGATCAGGTGCGTGCGGCGTCCCTCGATCATCGTCTCGAGGACGACTTCCCGTTGCCAGAGCCGGTAGACGAACTCCAGCGTCCGTTCCGCGTATTCGAGCAGCAGGTCACGGCCGTCGTGCCAGTGGACCAGCAGCAGGGTGCGGTTCCCGTGGAAGTCGGCGTCGTGGACCTTGATCACCGGCACGGTGCCCATCCCCACGTTGCGGATCAAGGTTTCTTTCACCTGCCGCCAGCCCTCTTCGTTCCCCACGGCGCTGACGACGAGATCCTCCCCCTTGGGACTGTACTCGAACAGGTCGAGTTCGCGGATGAGTTCGGGCGTGAGGTGGCGTCGCAAAAAAGACGCGTCGCGGTCCGCTTCCCTGGTAGCGAACATTTCCTCGAGGCCCGTTCGACCACCGTGCTCGCGGCGGAACTCCGGATCGTCGTAACGCCGCCGGATGTCGTTCCAGATGGCGAGGCCCAGGTGGTACGGGTTGATACCGCCGGGATGAGGTTGTACCACCTGGTTGTGGCGGACCAGGTACTCCAGGTGCAGATCCTGGGGTAGCTCGAGACTGTCCAGGATCTGCTTGTGCCAGTACGTCGCCCAGCCTTCGTTCATGATTTTCGTCTCGATCTGGGGGATGAAGTACTGGGCTTCTTCGTGGACGATCGTGAGAAGGTCTTTTTCCCATTCGGCCAGGTAAGGGTTGTGGTCGCGCAGGAAAAGCAAGAGGTCCTCGTCGGGTTCGGGAGGGACTTTTCGTAGGTCCGGTTCTTCGAACTCCGGGGGTTTGTGGATGGAGCGGAAGGGGTCCGTCCGCGGGCGCGACCGTTCGCGCAGGTCTTCGCGGATTTCCTCTTCCGTTCGTTTGCGGACCGCCAGGTTCCGCCGACACTGCAGGGCGAGAGCGTGAGCCGCGTCCAGGACGGCCTCGACCGCCTGGGCTCCGATGCTCGGGTCTTCCATGTAAGCCCTCACCCGATCCGCGTGAGCCTTGAAGGTGCTCAACGTGAACTCGGGTCGGGTGGTCCGAAAGTTGAAATTGTTCCGGAAAAAGTCGTTGTGTCCGTACACGTGCGCGATCGTGAGGATCTGGAGGCAGAGCGAGTTGTCTCGCATGAGGTAGGCCAGCGTGGGGTTCGAATTGATGACCATTTCGTAGGGCAGGCCGCGGACGCCGTAGTCGTAGAGCGTCTTGAGCTTCTCGTAGGCCTTCCCGTACGACCAGTGCGGATAGTGCGAAGGCATGCCGGAGTAGGCCATGTAAGCCAGCATTTCGTGGTGATCGCAGATCTCGAACTCCTGCGGAAAGCACCGGAGTCCGAACTCTTCCACCTTTTCCCGGATTCGCGCGTCCCAGTATTCGAGGTCGCGCAGGTCGTACGAGCGTCCCACGGTGGTCTCACCCTTCGCGGGCGCGGTCCTTGGCGAGCAAGGCCTTGAAGCTCGGCCAGATGTCCTCTTTTTTCTCGATCAGTACGGTCTGGAAATTGTCGGCGTCCAGGCGGCGGAAGATCTGGAGCATGGAGCTTTCGTAGTAGCGGGAGCCCATGGGCTTGATCTCGCCGTAACCGAACAGGTTGCAGACGTCCGCGAGCTGTCGTGCGGCTTTGAGGGCGGCCTCGTTGTCGGAGTCGAAGTTGTCGCCGTCGGAGCAGTGGAAGGCGTAGATGTTCCACAGGGAAGGATGGTAACGCTCGGCGACGATCTGGAGGGCTTTCTGGTACCCCGAGGAGATGAAGGTCCCGCCGGATTCTCCCTTGGAGAAAAATTCCTCCTCGGTCACCTCGGCGGCTTCCGTGTGGTGGGCGATGAACACGATCTCGACGTTGCGGTACTTGGTGAGGAGGAACTGGTAGAGCAGGAAGAAAAAGCTGCGCGCGAGGTATTTTTTCATCGTGTCCATGGACCCCGAGGTGTCCATGATGCACAGAACCACGGCGTTCGACTCGCGCTTGGGCTCGGGAGCGATGTGCCGGTAGGTGAGGTCTTCTTCGTGGAAGGGAAAGCGGTCCCTCGTCTCGAGCGCGCTCGACGCGAGTCGGCGGGTGGCGAGTCGGCGGCGAACCCGGGCTTTCGAGGTGCGTCGCTTGTCGAGACGCACGCGGATCCCGACCTGTCGGTAACCCTTGCGTTTGGTGAGCCGGGGAGCCGTGACCTCGCGGAGCTTCCGCCGCTCGAGGTCGGGAAGCTCGAGGTCCTCGAACATGATGTCGACGAGTTCTTCGAGCGTGATGTCCGTCTCGTAGTAGTCGACGCCGGGTCGGTCGCCCGCGCGATCGGGGATCGCCGGTACTCCGCGGTCGCTCCGCTTCCCGACCACCTCCCCGACTTGGGTTTGCCCCTGGCCTTGGGCGACCCCGGGGGCGTTGTCCCCGTAGACGAAGCGGTACTCCTTGACGCCCCGAAGGGGCACTTTGACGATCTTGTCCCGCGCCTTCCCTATGATCGACTCTTCGGCGACGATGTCCGCGATGTTTTCGCGGATCGCTTGCCGGACCTTCTGCCTGTGACGCAGCCGGTCACCGGCCGAGCGGTCGCTCCGCTCGGCGTCGGAACGCCGGAACGGACGAAAAACGGCCTCGGGTAACGACATGCCGGGAGGTTTTCAGTCCTTCCACAGGTTGTTCGCCGCGTACTTGAGGACCACGTCCACGCACGAGGGGCAGTAGCCGTTCTCGAGAAGGTTCTGCACCATCGCGTTGTACTTGGCCGTCTGCTCCTCGTCGCGAGTGCGGGCCTTCGTGATGATTCGGCTGATCTCGCGAACGGAGGTCATGAGTTTTTTCTCGATGGCTTCTTTCAGAGGCTCGTAGCTCTTGTAGCTGATCGTTTCCCCCCGTCGGCTGGCCGCCCAGAGGTAGGCGATGACTTCCTGACGAAATCCCTCGGCCGCCGACCCGATGATCGCGATCTGCTCCTCGATCGACTTGAGGAAGCCCTCGTCCGGCGGGAGCTCCTCCTTCGTGTTGCGGTCCTTGACCTTCGTCTTGTTCACGAACGCCTCGGCGTGGTCGAGGTAGTTCTGGAAGAGAGTCTCCGCTTGCTCCTGGTAGGAGTAGACGAACGCCTTCGTGATTTCCTTTTCGAGGATCTCGAGGTATTCCTTGTGGAGCACGTCCTGCAAGAATTCGAGGTACTGCTTGCGCGTGTCGTCGGGGAGGTCGGCTTCCTTCGTCATCTGGATGAGAGCCTCCCGGACGTTGATGGGGTTGATGCACTGTCCCTCCGCGTTGTCGGAAAGCGCGTTGTCGAGCGCCTTCATGATGAAACGCGTGGAGATGCCGGACATCCCCTCTCGCTTCGCCTCTTCCCGCAGTTCTCGCACGTCGATCTTTTTCGTCTTTCCTTTTTCGATGACTTCTTCGCCGTTGTAGAGCTTCAGTTTCGTCATGAGGTCGCACTTCGGCGTCGGTTCGAGACGGGTGAGGATGGCGAACATCGAGGCGATCTCGAGCGTGTGGGGCGCCACGTGGGCTCGGAAATCGGAGTTCCGGATGATCTTCCGGTAGATCTTCACTTCCTCGGACAGCCGCAGGTTGTACGGAACCTTGACGACGACGATCCGGTCCAGGATGGCTTCGTTCGTGTGGTCGGCCTTGAATTTCTGCCACTCCGCCTCGTTCGAGTGAGCGACGATCACGGTGTCGACGTAGATCATCCCGTGTCGCCCCGGTGCCGGGATGACCTTTTCTTGCGTGGCGGTGATCATGCAGTGGAGGTATTCGGTCTCGTTCTTGAAGACCTCGATGAATTCCACCATCCCGCGGTTTCCGACGTTGAGCGCGCCGTTCAAATCGAGCACGCGGGGATCTCCCTCCGAATAGATGTCGAGCTTCGAGATGTCCTCGCTGCCGATGAGCACGGAGGTGTCCTGGTTGTTCGGGTCGACGGGCGGCACGACCCCGATCCCCACACGGTTCCGTTTCGAGAAGTTCCTCGTCACGACCGGGACCTCTTCGTACCTTCCGCCGAACTCCTCCTTGAGTCGGAAGCGGCACACGGGGCAGAGGTCCCCTTCGATGTGGACCCCCAGCATCTTCTCGAACTCGCGCCGCAGGTGCCGGGGGATGAGGTGGAGCGGTTCCTCGTGCATGGGGCACCCTTCGATGGCGTAGAAGGGGCCCGACTCTTCGAGCCCGCGCTGGAGCTTTTCCACGAGCGAGCTTTTTCCGGAACCGACCGGGCCCATGAGGTAGAGCACCTGCCGGCTTTCTTCGCCCTTGAGGGCGGCCGAGTGGAAGTAGCGAACGATCTGGGCGATCGTGCGTTCGATTCCGAAAAACTCCTCCGAAAAAAAGTGGTAAACCTTCAGGGGTTCGTCCGCGAAGAGCCGTTTGATGCGCGGGTCGTCGCTCTCGAGGATGTCCGAGCAACCCGCCGACATGATCACGTCGTAGATTCTCGCGTGGGCGAGCTTTGCGAGCCCCGGCTCGTCACGGAGTTTTTCGAGGTATTCGAGGAAGGTGCCCCGCCAGTGTCTGCTTTCTCTCGCTGCCCGGTCTTCCTGGATGAGGCGCTCGAACGAGGATCGCCCGATCTCCCTCACCGATTCTTTCCGTTCGTGATCCATACCGTTTCCTCCGCCGGCGATTTTTGAGCGGAGCGTCGTCGTGGCTGGCAGAGGCGTCTTCGTCGGAATCTGGTGCGACTCACGTTTCGATTATACGGGCAACCTTCGACGAGGGCCAACGAGGTCACGGGACCCGACGACGGTGGGAGCGAGCGGAGGGAATGGCGAAGACGAGCGGCCGGAAGCGAGTCGGGCGCTGGAGCGGATGTGGCGATCGGTCGCCACGCGACGCGCCGGTTGGGGCACAGGACAGGTCGGAACGAGGATCTGACCCTCCCAGTCCTTCCCCTCAACACCACGAGTACGACGCTACCACTCGCCGAGCGGGCGGTCAAGGCGAGTTCCATGCAGGGCGCGCAGCCCGGGTCAGTCGCGCGGGTTCCGTTTCGCGATCGCCCGCACGCGCAACCGCAACGCGTTCAGACGGACGAACCCCTCGGCGTCTTTCTGCCTGTACTCCGCGTCGGCTTCGAACGTGGCGAGCTCGGGGCGGTAGAGGGAGTTCGGCGATCGACGCCCGCAGACGATCACGTTTCCTTTGTACAGCTTGAGTCGCACCGTCCCCGTCACGACACGCTGTGCCTCGTCGATCGCCGCCTGCAGGACCTCCCGCTCCGGAGAGAACCAGAACCCGTAGTAGACCATCTCCGCGTAACGCGGGACCAGCGCGTCGAGCAGGTGCAGCACCTCGCGGTCGAGAGTGAGCGCTTCGAGCGCTTTTCTCGCACGGTGCAAGATCGTGCCGCCCGGCGTTTCGTACACCCCGCGCGACTTCATGCCGACGAAGCGGCTTTCTACCACGTCGGCGCGGCCCACGCCGTGCCGCCCGCCGAGTTCGTTCAGGTGCGAAAGCAGCCGCGCGGGGGAAAGTTTCTTTCCGTTCACGGCGACGGGGTTCCCGGCCTCGAATTCGATTTCGAGCTGCTCGGCACGGTCGGGCGCGCGCTCGGGAGAGACGGTGAGCTGGAACATGTCCTCGTAGGGCTCGCGCCAGGGGTCTTCGAGGATTCCCCCCTCGTAGCTCACGTGGAAGAGGTTGCGGTCGGTGCTGTAGGGCTTTTCGGCCGTGACGCCGACCGGGATGTTCCGCTCCTGCGCGTAACGGACGAGATCCGAGCGAGACCGGAACTCCCAGATCCGCCACGGCGCGAGAATCCGGAGATGAGGGGCGAGCGCCTGGTAGGTCAGCTCGAAACGCACCTGGTCGTTGCCCTTCCCGGTGGCGCCGTGCGCGACCGTGTCGGCACCCTCCTTCTCGGCGATCTCGACCTGTCGCTTGGCGATGAGCGGGCGGGCGATCGACGTGCCGAGCAGGTAGTCCCGCTCGTAGACGGCGTTGGCCCGGAGCATCGGAAAGACGTAGTCACGGACGAAAACCTCGCGGAGGTCCTCGACGTACACCTTGCTCGCTCCGCAGTCCCGGGCCTTTTCCTCGAGCCGCTCGAGTTCCGCTCCCTGTCCCAGGTCCGCGCAAAAACAGACCACCTCGGCTCCGTACGTCTCGACGAGCCACCGCAGGATGACCGAAGTGTCGAGACCGCCGGAGTATGCCAGGACGATCTTTTTCGGTGCGTCCTCCGCGGGGCCCATGGCTCGACTCACGTACCGTGCGACCTCGGGCTGCGCTCGAGCAGCCAGACCATGATGGCCTTCTGGGTGTGGAGACGGTTCTCCGCCTGGTCGAAGACCACCGAGCGGGGGCCGTCGATCACGTCGCTGGTAATTTCCTCGCCGCGGTGCGCGGGAAGGCAGTGCATGACCAGGACGTCCTCCTTCGCGAGGCGTACGAGGTCGTCGTTCACCTGGTAGTCCCGGAATACCGATTTGCGGCGGCTCGCTTCTTCCTCCTGGCCCATGCTGACCCAGACGTCGGTGTAGATCACGTCGGCACCGCGCACGGCCTCGCGGGGATCGTGGGCGATTTCCACGCGGGCTCGGGCCTCGCGCGCCAGGGCCAGGGCCCGTCCGTCGGGTTCGTAACCACGCGGGCAGGCGATCGTGAGCGAGAACGGGAACTTCGCGGCGGCGTGGATCCACGAGTTGGCCACGTTGTTGCCGTCGCCCACGAAGACGACCTTGAGCGACTCGAGTCGACCCCGGTGCTCGCACAGCGTGAAACAGTCGCTCAGGACCTGGCACGGATGCACGAAGTCCGAGAGCCCGTTGACGACCGGTACGGACGCGTGGGCCGCGAGCTCTTCCAGGGTCTCGTGCCGGAACGTGCGCGCCATCACGAGGTCGACCCAACGCTCGAGGTTCCTCGCGATGTCGGCCACGGACTCGCGTTCTCCGAGCCGGATGTCGGAAGGGGTGAGGAAGACGGCGTGCCCGCCGAGCTGGTTCATCCCGACCTCGAAGGTCACGCGCGTACGCAGGCTCGGCTTTTCGAAGATCATCGCGAGCGTCTTTCCCGCCAGCACCGCGGGACGCTTTCCCGCCCGCAGCTCGCGCTTCATCGTGGCGGCGAGGTGCAGGATGTCCTCGAGCTCGTCCCGGGAAAAATCGGCTAGCGTCAGGAAATCCCGTTTCATGGCTCTTCGAGTTCGGCCAGGGCGCGGGCCAGGATCTCGACGGCTTCCTCCACCTCTTCGCGGGAAACGACGAGAGGGGGACAAAGCCGCAGAACTTTTTCCGCCGTGCAGTTCAAGAGGAGCCCCAGTCGGCGGCAGGACTCGACCAAGCCGTCCCCGGGCACGGTCAGTTCGACGCCGACCAGCAGCCCCGCGCCGCGGATCTCGCGGACTCGCGGGTCCCCGCCGATCCGGTCTCCGAGGAGATTCCGGAGGTCCTCCCCTACCCGACGGCAGTTCTCGAGGACCTCGCCCCCCAGGAGTTCTTCGACGACCGCACACGCGGCCGCGCAGGCCAACGCGTTGCCGCCGAACGTCGAACCGTGCGCTCCGGGCAGCCAGGCCCGCGCCACCTTCTCGGTCGCCAGCATGGCTCCGATGGGAACCCCTCCGCCGAGCCCCTTCGCCAGCGTCACGACGTCCGGGCGGACGCCGGCCATCTCGTGTCCGAAAAGGTGGCCGAGTCGGCCCATGCCGGTTTGCACCTCGTCGAGCATCAGGAGAAGGCCGTGCCGGTCGCAGATTTCGCGCACGCGGCCCAGGTAGTCGGGGCGCGGAACGACGACGCCGCCTTCGCCTTGCACGGGTTCGAGGAGAACCGCGACCGTGCGCTCCCCGATGGCTTCCTCGAGCAGTTCGGGCCGGTCGTAAGGTACGTAGCGAAATCCGTCCGGAAGCGGTTCGAAACCCGCGCGCACTTTTTCCTGGCCGGTCGCGGCGAGCGTGGCCAGCGTCCGGCCGTGGAAGGAGCCCGTGGCGGTCAGGATTTCGTACCGCCCTCCGCGCTCGGCCCGGCCGTAGGCCCGCGCGAGCTTGATCGCCGCCTCGTTGGCTTCGGCGCCGCTGTTGCAGAAGAACACGCGATCGGCGAACGAATTCCGGCACAAGAGCTCCGCGAGCCGTGCCGCGGGTTCGCTGTAGTGGAGGTTCGAGACGTGCAGGATTTTCTCGGACTGCACGCGCAGCGCTTCGACGACGCGCGGATGGCAGTGACCCAGGGACGCCACGATCGTGCTCGCGAAAAAGTCGAGGTAGGGCTTGCCGTCCGCGTCCCACACGCGGCAGCCCCGTCCCTGCACGAGGGCCACGGGCGCTCTCCGGTACACCGCGAACAAGTACCGGTCGCTCCGTTCGACGATGTCGGAGTGCGTCATCGTGCCACCTGGGGCGTCCGGCGGAGTTTTTCGGGACGGGAGACCGGAAGCACCTCGGTTCCGATTCCCGACTTCGTGAAGATCTCCAGCAGGAGGGCGTGACGGACTCTCCCGTCGACGATGTGCGCCTGGCGGACGCCCGCGCGAAGTGCCTCGAGGCAGCACTCGACCTTGGGGATCATCCCCCCGGAGATCGCACCGTCGGAAATCATCCTCCGTGCCTGCGCTCCGTCCAGCGTGGAGTAGAGCTCCCCGTTCTTACCGCAGACGCCGCGTACGTCGGTCATCAGGATGAGCTTTTCTGCACGGAGGGCACCGGCGAGACTCCCGGCGACCAGGTCGGCGTTGATGTTGTACGTTTCGCCGTTTTCGTCCACGCCCACCGGCGCGATGACGGGGATGAATTCGTTCCGGTCCAGCGTTTCGATCACCGCCGGGTTCACCCGAGCCACCTCCCCGACGAGCCCGACGTCCGGCTCCGGCGTTCCTCGCCGGCCGCCGGTTTTCCAGGTCAGCTTCCGCGCC
The DNA here is from genome assembly GCA_026004195.1 of Candidatus Binatia bacterium. Taxonomy (NCBI): domain Bacteria; phylum Candidatus Binatota; class Binatia (SeqCode); species Binatia bacterium. The sequence goes on along the minus strand of BPIQ01000001.1, from coordinate 1,340,010 downwards.
AGGATCAGGTCCCCGTCTTTTCCGCTGAGTCCCACGGCCTTGCCGCCGTGCCGGTTGACCAGGGAGACGATTTCTTTGTTGATCTTGCCGAGAACCATTTCCACGACGTCCATCGTCGCCCGGTCGGTGACGCGCATCCCGCGGACGAACTGCGACCGGATGCCCAGCCGTTCCAGCAGGGACTCGATTTGCGGACCTCCGCCGTGCACGACGACCGGATTGATCCCGACGAACTTCAGCAGCACGACGTCCTGGGCGAAGCTGTCCTTCAGGGACTCGTCGCCCATCGCGTGGCCTCCCCACTTGATGACCACCGTTTTCCCCGCGAAACGCCGAATGTACGGGAGGGCTTCGAGCAGGGTTTCCGCCTTGGCGATCAAGTGCTCCATCGCGACGCTAGAGTATGTACCGCGAGAGGTCCTCGTTTTCGAGGACGTCGTGCAGACGTTCGTGGACGTACTTGGCGTCCACCACGATCGTCCGTCCGGCCAGGTCCGGAGCGTCGAACGAGATTTCTTCGAGGAGGTGCTCGAGCACCGTGTGGAGACGCCGCGCGCCGATGTTTTCCGTTCGCTCGTTCACTTCCGCCGCGATGCGGGCGATTTCTTCGACCGCGTCGCGGGTGAACTCGAGCGAGACGCCTTCCGTCGCGAGCAGCGCCAGGTACTGTTTGAGCAAAGCATTCCGGGGCTCGGTGAGAATCCGGACGAAATCCTCCCTGGTCAGAGGGTCGAGTTCGACCCGGATGGGGAACCGCCCCTGGAACTCCGGGATCAGGTCGGATGGCTTGGCGACGTGGAAGGCTCCCGACGCGATGAAGAGAATGTGATCCGTCCGGACCATCCCGTGTTTCGTGTTCACCGTCGACCCCTCGACGATCGGGAGAAGGTCGCGCTGGACACCTTCGCGGGAGACGTCGGGGCCGCCACCCGGGGTCCCTCGCGAAGCGATCTTGTCGATTTCGTCGAGAAACACGATCCCGGTCTGCTCCACGCGGCGGATGGCTTCCTTGGCCACCTCGGCCATGTCGACGAGTTTGGCGGCCTCTTCCTGCGCGAGAAGCGAAAGCGCCTCGGCCACGGTCATCCGCTGGCGCTTCGTCTGTTTGGGCATGAGGCTCGAGAAGAGCTCCTTGAGTTGGGACTCCATGTCCTCGAACCCCTGCGGGGCCATGACCTCCACCATGGGGGTCACGGTTCGGGTGAGTTCGAGCTCCACCACCCGGTCGTCGAGGCGTCCTTCGCGGAGGGCCCGGCGCAACTTTTCCCGGGTGGAGGCCGCCGTGTCCGTCTCGCCGGGCGACGCCTGGCGCTGCGGCAGGAGCAGGTCGAGGACGCGTTCTTCGGCCAGCTCCCTCGCTCTCGCTGCGACCTTTTCCTTCTCTTCTTCCCGGACCTGGCGGACCGCGATCTCGGTCAGGTCGCGGATCATCGACTCGACGTCGCGCCCGACGTAGCCGACCTCGGTGAACTTCGAGGCTTCGACCTTGAGAAAAGGAGCGTTGGCGAGCCGGGCCAACCTTCGCGCGATCTCGGTTTTTCCCACCCCGGTAGGCCCGATCATCAGGATGTTTTTCGGGGCGATTTCGTCGCGGAGTTCCGGCGGGACCTGCTGCCTTCTCCACCGGTTCCGGAGAGCGATGGCCACGGCCCGTTTCGCTCTCGTCTGCCCCACGACGTACTTGTCGAGCTCCGAGACGATCTCGCGTGGGGTCATGGGGCTCATGGGAGCTCCTCGATCACGAGCTGTTCGTTCGTGTAGACGCAGATCCCGGCGGCGATTTTCAGCGCCTCTTGCGCGATCTGGCGAGCGGTGAGCTCCGTGTGGCGCAGCAGTGCCCGAGCGGCGGCCAGCGCGAAGTTCCCCCCCGACCCGATGGCGAGCACGTCGTCGTCCGGTTCCACGATGTCGCCGCTCCCCGACAGCAGGAGCATGGATTCGCGGTCGGCGGCGATCATGAGCGCTTCGAGCCGGCGCAGAACCCGGTCGGTCCGCCAGTCGCGAGCCAGTTCCACGGCCGCGCGGAGCAGTTGGCCGCCGTGGCGTTCGAGCTTTTCTTCGAACTTGTCGAACAGCGTGAGGGCGTCGGCGCTTCCTCCGGCGAAGCCCGCGAGCACGCGGCCATGGTGGAGCTTGCGAACCTTCCTCGCGGTCGTCTTGAGAACGGCGCTTCCGAGCGTCACCTGCCCGTCGCCCGCCACGGCTACCTGCCCGAATCTGCGGACGGCCACGATCGTCGTTCCGCGCAGGGCGTGCGTCGGCTCCTCCGGGCTCATGTTCCCACCGGCCCCCTCAAGCTCGGGGATGCGCCTTGTCGTACACCTTCGCCAGGTGTGCGACGTCCACGTGCGTGTAACGTTGTGTCGTGGAGAGGCTCGCGTGGCCGAGGAGTTCCTGGATCGAGCGCAGGTCGGCCCCCGAGCCCAGGAGGTGGGTCGCGAAGCTGTGCCGCAGCGCGTGGGGTGTAGCTTTGGTGGCAAGGCCCGCCTGGCGAACGTACTTCTCCACGATCCGAGCCACGCTTCTCGTCGTGATCCGTCTCCCGCGAGCGTTGAGAAAAACGGGGGCGCTCTGCCGGTCTTGCTCCCCGGCGAGCTGCCCGAGGCGCTCTCGGTACTCGGCGAGACGCCGCAGAGCTTCCCGGCCGACGGGGACGACCCGTTCCTTGCGCCCCTTGCCTCGGACCCTCAGAAGCCCGAGCTCGAAATTCACGTCCCCCCAGTCGAGCTCGACGAGCTCGCTCACCCTGAGTCCGGCCGAGTAGAGGACTTCGAGAATGGCCCGATCTCTCAGACCCGAGAGGGAATGCGCGGGTGGTGTCTCGAGGAGACGAAACACGTCGTCCACGGTCAGGTGCACGGGCAGCTTGCGGTCGGGCTTCGGGGTCACGAGACCCTCGGTCGGGTCGTCCGGCCGGACGCCTCGTTTCCGGAGGAACCGGAAAAACCGGCGGAGGGTGGAGAGCTTCCTGGCGACGGAGTTCCGCTCGTGACGAGCGAGGAGCCATCCCACGTAGGCACGGAGCGTGGCCGGGTCCAACTCTCGCGCGTCCGCCTCGCCTGCTCCGGTTCGACCGAGCACGAAGGACCGGAGCTGGTGCAGGTCTCCGACGTAGCTGCGAACCGTGTGGGGGGAAGCGTTTTCCTCCACCCGGAGCGCCCGCTCGAAGGCGGCGATCTCGGCCAACATCCCCGGAGTACGTATACCAGGGGGTCGGAAACTGGCAAGAGAAACGGCCGTTGCGAACCCGAGTCGGCGGTGGCAGACTCTGGGCTCGCCATGTATGTCCGGAAAGCTTGGGCCGTATTCTTCCTCCCTCTGGCGCTTCTGGCTTGCGAGAAGCACGGAGACGGGGCTCTCGGAGTGGCCCGCGGCTTTCTCGACTCCCACTACGTCCGGATGGACTTGCCGGCCGCGAGAACGCTTTGCACGGGCCTGGCGGAACGAAAAGTGGCCGAAGAGATCGAACTCACGCGCGGCCACCCGATCGACGAGAGCACCCGGGTGCCACGGGTCCGCTATCGACTTCTCGAAACACGGGAGCACGGGGCCGACCGTGTGTCGTTCGTCTTCCTCGGGTCCGTCGAGGTGCCCGAAGGGGGGAGTTTCACCCGACGGTGGCTCGTCACGGCGCGGAGGATGCCGGAGGGCTGGAGGGTCTCGAACTACCAGGAGTTCGAGTGAATCAGCGTCCTCGAAACCGGGGCTCGCGTTTTTCGAGGACGGCGCGAATTCCTTCCCGCGCGTCTTCTGTCCGGAAGGTGCGGCTCTGGTTCACCGCCTCGTCTTCCAACATCTCGTCCAGGGTTCGTTCGGCACCCCGGTAGATCGCGGTCTTGAGGCTGCGCAGAACGAGCGGGGCACCGCCGGCGATCTCTCGCGCCAGAGCGGAAACCCGTTCCTCGAACTCCTCGCGGGGAACCGCCGTGTTCACGATGCCCCTCCTTTCCGCTTCCACGGCGTCGATCACGCGCCCCGTGAAGAAGAGTTCGCAGGCTTGTGCGACGCCTACGAGGCGGGGAAGGAAATAGGTGGCACCCATTCCCGGGTGGAGCCCGAGTTTGACGAACGTCATGCCCATCTTCGCATCCCGCACGGCGACGCGCAGGTCGCAGGCCAGCGCCAGACAGAATCCCGCGCCGATCGCGTGTCCGTTCATCGCGGCGATCGTGGGAACCGGGAGTCGCCGGACGGCGAGAAACTTCTCGTAGAACGACCTCGGTGCGTCGATCATCGTCATCTCGCCTCGGTCGGTGAGGCCGGCATCCTTCGCCAGCATCGAGAGATCTCCCCCGGAACTGAAAGCCGACCCCGTGCCGGTCAGGACGACGACTCGGATCTCCGTGTCGGAAGCGAGCTCCCGGCACGCTCTCTCGACCTCGTCACCCATTTCGGGTGTCATGGAGTTGCGGGTTTCGGGGCGGGCGAGGCGGAGCGTCGCCACCGGACCCTGCTGCTCGAGGACGATATGCCGATACATCGGGGTGCCGTGTAATGGATGCGGGCGGCCGAGTCAAAGCTCGCTCGCCGTGGCGGCGCGCCGCCGTTCTGGCAGGGTCGTTCCTGCTCGTCGGCGTCTCCCTCCTCTACGCGTTCCGCGAGCCCTTGCTCGAAGCGAGCGGGCGCTTCCTCGTGGTCCAGGACGAAGTCCGGCCCGCGGACGCGATCGTGGTTCTCGCAGGCTCTTTTCCGGATCGCATCCTCCACGCCGCCGACCTCTACGAGCGAGGCGTGGCTCCCCGGATCGTGCTGACCGTCGGTCCGGAGCCCCCGGGGTCGGCCGAACTCCGGCGACGGAAGCTGAAAGTGACGGAGCAGCACGAGAGGAACCGGCTCCTCGCCCGGCGGCTCGGGGTTCCGCCGGAGGCCATCGTGGTCGTTCGCGAGCGAGCGGGCAGCACGATCGCCGAGAGCCGGGCGCTGGTCCGGGAACTGGGACGGATGGGTATCCGGCGCGTCGTGCTGGTGACCTCCAAGACGCATTCGCGCCGGGCACGGGACATTTTCCGCTTCGTGACACGGGAGCAGGGGATCGAGGTACTCGTTTCTCCCACGCCCTACGACCCTTTTTCTCCGAGAGGCTGGTGGCGCAAACGGGTCCTTGCGCGCCGGGTCGTGACCGAATACGGAAAGTGGCTGTTCTTCGAGTTGGTGGACCGATGGCGGGAGGGGGCGTGAGCGGGCCCCGGCCCCCCGAAGGGTACGGCGGGATCGTTCCGTTCTTTTTGCGCGTGCGTCCCGCCGACATCGCCTACCTCAAGTTCCTCGTGGAGTCCTACGAGGGCATCGCGGTCGTGCGGACCCTCGACCCGCGCCGAGCCCTCGTGGTTCTTCTCGCCGCGAAGGATTTCGTCGAGACGGTCTCGGCGCTCGTCTCGTCGCTCGCTCAGGAGCTTCCGTGCGAGGTCGTCGAGGAGCCCGGAGACCTGGGTTCGGACTGGCTTTTCCGCGCCTTGCTCGAGGAATCCGGCTCCGAAGTCGAGTGATCCCGGGCCCGGTTGCGGGCGGCGACGTAGGCGACGCCCACGCTGAGAAAGTAGAGGACCAGAAGCGGGACGGCCATCAGGAACTGGGAGACCACGTCCGGTGGGGTCAGGACGGCCGCCACGACGAAGACGAGAACCACGGCATAGCGGGCGAAGCGCAAGAGCGTCCGGTGATCCACCAGACCGATCCGGGCGAGGAAAAAGGTCGCGACGGGCAACTCGAAGGTGACGCCGAACGCGAGCAGCAGCCGGGAGCTGAACGTGAGGTACTCGCTCATCCGGATCGCGGGCTCCGCCCCCAGAGTCCGGAATTCGTCGAGAAAAAAGGCGAAGCCCACCGGGAAGATGACCAGGTAGCAGAAGGCCGCGCCGAGCAGGAAAAACAGGGTACCGAACGCGACGAACGGCCTCGCGTATCGCTTCTCGTGTTCGAAGAGTCCCGGGGCGACGAACTGCCACGCCTGGTAGAGGATCACGGGGCTCGCGAAGAAGATCCCCGCGAGAATGCCCACCTTGACTTTCGTGAAAAAGGCTTCGGCCACGCCCGTCCCGATCAGCGTCACGGGGGTCGGGTTGCGGGCTCTGAGGGGAGCGGCGAGAAAGGCGAACAGGCGGTCCGAAAAAGCGTACGAGGCCGCGAAACCGAGACCGACGGCGAAGAGCGATTTCAGGATCCTCCACCGCAGCTCCTCCAGGTGGGCCGTAAGCGGCATCTTGAGGTCGCTCATGGCGCGGTGGGGTCAGTCGGCTCGACCCTTTTCCGGGTCCTCTTCTCCTGCTCCTGCTTCGTCTCTCTCCGTTCTTTTTTCTTCGCGTAGAGCGAGCTCGTGCTCGCGGAGCTGTCGCTCGGCCGTACGGGCCTCTTCCTCGAGAAGCCGGCGCGTGTCCTGGAACTCTTCGGCCAAGTCCGAGGTTGCCCGGCGGAATTCCGCGAGCGCTCGGCCCAGTGCTCGTGCCACCTCCGGCAGCCTCCCCGGTCCGAGCACCAAAAGCGCGATCACGAGGATGACGACCAACTCGGGAAACCCGATGCCGAACATGGGAGGGGAGGCCTACGCGACGGTAGAGCAAGCACCCGGACCTGTCAAACCGCTCGGTTTACTCGACCTCGGCCCGGTGGTAGACAAGCCGGCCATGCGGCGTACCGCCGTGCTCGTCGACCCGCGGTATCGGGAGCACGACACCGGTCGGACTCATCCGGAACGGCCGGAGCGGATCGACGTTCTTCTCGAGCTTTTCGAAAGCGCGCGGGAAGACTTCCTGTTCGTCGCGCCGCGGCTGGCTTCGTTCGACGAGCTCTGTCTCGTGCACGAGCCCGAGCACGTCGAACGGGTGGCGGCAACGGCGTCCCGTGCCTGGTACGCTTTCGATGCCGACACTCCTTGCTGCGATCGTTCCTACGAAGTCGCCCGGCTCGCGGTGGGTGGGGTCCTGAATCTTGTCGACGCCGTGCTGCGCGGAGAAGCCGACTGCGGTTTCGCTGCCGTCCGGCCTCCGGGGCACCACGCCGAGCGGAACCGCGCGATGGGGTTCTGCCTTTTCAACAACGTGGCGGTCGCGGCGGCATACCTCCGAAAGCGTGGCTGCAAGAGGATTCTCGTCGTCGACTGGGACGTGCACCACGGGAACGGCACGCAGCACATTTTCGAGCGGGACGCCGACGTGTTGTTCGTGTCGACGCACCAGTATCCTTTCTACCCGGGAACGGGGAGCGTGGACGAAGTGGGTCTCGGCGAGGGAGAGGGCTTCACGGTCAACCTGCCCTTTCCCGCGGGGTTCGGTGACGGAGAGTACTTCGAGGCCTTCCGTGCGGTGATACTCCCGGTCGCGTCGGAGTTCGAGCCGGAATTCGTCCTGGTCTCGGCGGGGTTCGACGCGCACCTGCACGACCCGCTCGGCGGAATGCGGGTCACGGAGGTCGGCTTTCGGGCCATGGCCCGGACCGTGGTGGAAATCGCGCGAGCGACCGCGGCCGACCGCGTGGTGGCCGTGCTCGAAGGGGGATACGACCTCGCGGCGCTGCGCGCGTCGGTGGCAGGCGTTCTCGAGGAACTGCGCGGCTCCGCGGAGCCGCTCGAAATCCCGCCCGCGTCCTCCCGGGCGTGCGCGGTCTTCGACGCGGTTCGCCGTCGCCACTCGGATTACTGGCGGTCCCTTTCCCGGGGCTGAGCGTTGTTCGCGGTCGGACTGCGGCCCGGCGAAAAGCGTGGACTGCGTGCCGTGCGACGACGTGCTCCTTCGCGTCCCGGTCCTTCCGGGTCGCGGACTCTCCCGCTCGTTTGCCTGGGGCTGGGAGCCGGTGCGTTCGCCGTTTTCGCGCGAACCCTCGGGTTCGGCTTCGTCTGGGACGACCCCATCGTACTCGAGCGCCAGCTTCCGGCGTTCCGCCACTGGACGGACTTTTTGTTCCCGCCCCGGGGACTTCCCCAGATGGCACCGGAGTACTACCGACCCCTGGTCTTCGCCTCCTATGCTTTCGATGCGTGGCTCGGCGGCGGGAAACCCGCCTGGTTTCACGCGACCGTGGTGGCGGCCCATGCCATCGCCACTCTGGGCGTCTTCTTCCTCGGGCTCGAGCTGTTCGGTACGGCCCGCCGGCGGCAGGGACTTTGTGCCGCGGCGCTGGGCGCAGGACTTTTTGCCGCTCATCCCGTGCACGTGGAAGCCGTGGCGTGGGTGGCCGGACGGGCCGACGTTTTCGCCACGATGTTCGGGACGTGGGCCACCTGTTTTCACCTCCGGGCTCGGCGGTCCCCGGGGCTCGCCTGGGCGAGCGGGGCGGCCCTTTTTCTGGCCCTCGCTTCGAAGGAGGTCGCCCTGGCACTCTGGGCTCTGCTGCCGGCCTGCGACGTTTTTTTGCGACGGGGCGACCCCTCGACGCGGCTCGTGCGCCGGTACGCGCCTCTCGTGCTCGCCGGCGTCCTCTACGTTCTCCTGCGACGTTCCGTCGTCGAAGCTTCGGTTTCCGAGGACATCTTCGGGGCGGCACCCGGCACGCTCGCGCTGGCCGTTCTCGTGGCGGGTTTTTCTCTCGAGAAGCTCGTATGGCCCTGGCCCTCGAACGCCTACATCGCGGAGGTGCCCGGTAGCCCCCTCCGCGTCGTTTCGGGTCTCCTGTTGCTCGGCCTCGCCACCTGGGCGCCCTCGGGCCTTCGCCGAAAAGCGCCGTCCTCGGCGTTTCTCGCGAGCTGGGTGCTTCTCGGGCTCGTCCCCTCGCTCTGGGCTGTGTTCGGCCTACCCGAGGTCCCCGTCGCGGAACGCTACCTCTACTTTCCTTCGGTGGGGTTTTGTCTTCTCGTCGGAAAGGGGGTGGCCGACCTCGCGGCGGGTGGCCGGCTGGTGTGGGCTCTTGCCACCGCGGCCGCGACGTCGCTCGCGGTTTGTTCGGCGGTCCAGAGCCGCGTCTGGACGGACGATCTCTCCCTCTGGTCCGATACGGTCGCGAAGTCGCCGAACGCCGCCCTCCCTTTCCGGAACCTGGCCACGGCACTCGAGAAGCTCGGCCGGACCGAGGAGGCGATTCGGTACTACCGCGCGGCACTGGAAAAAAAAGGGAGCCGGGCCGGACAGGTCAGCGCCTACACGAACCTCGGTACCATTGCGTTCCGAAGGGGTCGCTTCGAAGAAGCCGAGGAGTATTACGCGCGGGCGCTCTCTCTGGGGCAGAGCCCCGAAGCGCTGTACAACCTGGCCGTTCTGCTCCTTACGCGGGCGAGCCGGCTCGAAGAACCCGGCCGAAGAGAGCTCGTGGCGGAAGCCCTCCGCTACCTCCGAGCGGCCGAGGAGCTGAGCCCTTGGGACGGGGACATCCAGGCCGCTATCGGCCAGGCCTTGCTGCTCCGAGAAAGACGAGCGGAAGCTCGCAGGCGCTTTCGGAGAGCCCTGGAGCTGGGGGTGCAGGGACCGACCCGAGAGCTGATTCTCGAGGAACTCCGCCGTGGTTCGTGAAGGCGGGAGAGAAGACGAAGAAAGGAGCGGGTGACCGGGATCGAACCGGCGACTTCAACCTTGGCAAGGTTGCGCTCTAGCCAGCTGAGCTACACCCGCTCGGATAGGCTTCCTAACCCAAGCAGCTCGCCAAGTCAAAAGGGGACTTGCTTCCGGCCCTCCTTTGGGCCACCATGAGCGTGAATACAAAACGGTTTTAAACGTCCAAAAAGCATGAACCGAGTCAAGAAGCACGACCTACCGAAAGAGCGGGTGGCCGCCCGGCTTCGCCGGATGGGCCTCACCGTACGCAGCCAGCCGGTCGGGGCTGGCTTCGATTTCCTGGTCAACGGGTCGGTGCGCGTCGCCCTGAAGGTGGCGCTTCCCCACAAAACGCTCCATCGCGTGGTGTCTCGCGGGAGAAAATACAGCTACCGCTACCGCACCTGGCACTTCAACTTCCACCGCCACGGCCGACTGGACAAGAAGTACGCGGACTTCATCGTCTGCGTCGCCCAGAACAAGCGAGGACGCAAGGGTGGCGAGTACTTCGTCATCCCGTGGGAGGCCATCACGGGGAAGACCTTCGCACTGCACGACAGCACGTCCAGAACCTACGTCGGGCGCTACGCGACCTTCCGCAACGCGTGGCACCTGATCGCGGAAGCTGCGAGGAACGCGGGGAAGGTAGCCGCTTAGCCCGCTACCTTCCCCTCTTCGCTGCCGGTCACCCGAATTTCCACCTCGTCCCGGTCGGCGAGCTCGGGATCGGTGGAACTGCGGACTTCGACCGAGACCTCGTACTCCCCGGGTCTCTCGAAGGTATGGAGGACCGCAGGGCCCTCGGCCGGGGGGGAGCCATCGCCGAAGGACCACCGGAAGAGGGGTTCGCCTTTCGTACAATCGCCCTCGGCGGTGAAGTGCACGACCAGGGGGGCTTTGCCTTCTTCCGTGCTCGGTATGGCGAGAACGCCACACTGGTGGGTAGCCGGAGTAACGGGCCCCGGGGGGCCCTTCCGGACGGCCGGTAGTCGCCCCTCGACCGGGCCCGGGGGAGCCAGCTCGGGCTCCTGGCAACCTCCGCATCCGGAGTACCAGACCGAAAACGAGAGTAGCACACAGAGGAGGAGCATCCCCGCCGGTCGTTTCATCGCAAAGATCGAATCTTTACTCGCGGCATCTCGGATCTGTCAACCGGGGAATCCTAGGCGCGGAGCGCGGCGCGCAATTCCCGAGCCAGCAGCTCGACCGTCCCCCGGGTGCCACCGGCCAGTTTCTGCCGCCACTCTGTTTCGGTTTCGAACCGGCGATCACCGATCCGGTCCTTCCAGGGGGCCAGGGCCCTCCCCACGGCATGGTAGTCGAAAGGGTCGTCCCCCTCGCGGCGGATGGCCAGCAACACATCGGGTACCACTCGGAGAAAGGCCCTGAGCGCCATCGCGGTCTTGATGCTGTACTTTCGCCCGTTCCACGCTTTCTCGAAGACGCGGGAAATTTGCTTGAAGTAATGGAGAAAGAAGCGAGGTCCGCCCTCCCGGAGTTGTGCCGCCAGCCGCCCTCCACCGGCTTCGAGTGCCGTGAAAACGTTCTTGAGTTCCTCGGCCAGGGGAGCCTGGGCTACCCGGCCCGGTCCCACACCGAAGAGCTTGATCTCGCGATAGAGCGGCGACGCGGGGTCTTCGGTCAGGACCCGGACGATCTCGTGGCTCAGAGCCAGTACGGGGTCGGGGTAAAGGCGGCGCCCGGAGAGACTCACGAGGTGCGAAGGGTTCAGCTTCGTGTGTTTGGCGTTGATCGTGACGAAGAGCTCCACCACCTGGTCGGGAGCCAGGCCGTCGAAAACGACGGCGGGGATCTGCAAATCGTCGAGTGCGTGCTCTTCGGCGAGCTGGTGCATGGCCAGAAGGCGATGCTGTCCGTCGAGGGCGCGCAGGGCGCCCTCCCGGGGAGGGAGTTGCAGGATCCCCAGGATGCCGTGGGAACTCACGGGCACGAACTGGAGTTTCTGGTCCGCGACGAGGAGGACCGCGCCAGGGATGGCCGGCAGGTTCCCCAGTTCGGAACACTGCAAGTAGTAGTCGACGAGCTCGGCGATCTTGCGGCGGATCACGGGCCGCTGGTAGGCTTCCGCACTCTGGGCGATCTTGCGCTCGAGAAGATCCCAGTTGATCGTGGCTCCCCGGGGAGTTTTGAGGGGCCGTTTGCCGGAGGTTCGCTGGTCGGAGTAGCCGAGAACCTCGAACCGGATCAGCTTGCGCACGACCTCGACGCCCAGCACGGCTTCGTAGAGGGTCACGCCGAACTGGCGCAACCGCATGGCGGGCACCGAGATCATGCGTTCTCCCGGAGCCGTTGCCACCGCTCCTGTTCCCGGCGCACGCGACCTTCGGCTTCGAGCTTCCGCAGGTGTGCCCGGACGGACCAACCTGCCGCCTGGTGGAGAACCGCCGGCACGTCCGTGTAGATCGCCGCCACGAGCTCGGCCACGCTCAGCGCCCCGTCCGCGAGTGCATCGAGAATCTGCCGCTCCCGCAGTTCCCGGTGGGCGAGGTACTCCCGGATCTTCCTCGCGGGATTCTCGACGGGCGGTCCGTGCCCCGGGTAGAGAATTCTCGCGTCGAGCTCGAGGAGCCGCTGGAGCGACCGCAGGTACGCGGCCAGGTCCCCGTCCTCGGGGATGACCGTCGTTCCCGCCCCGAGGACGACGTCCCCCGTGAAGAGCGCCTTTTCTTCCTCGAGGAAAAAGCAGACGTGGTCGCGGGCGTGGCCCGGGGTCCAGAGGACCCGCAAGGTCGCACCCTCCGCGGACACGACGCTGCCTTCTTCGAGCGGTTCGAGGGCTAGCGTCGCAGGGTCGGCCGCGTCGGGCATTTTGTAGACGGGCACGGGACCGAACTCCGCCAGCACATCCCCGACCCCGCCCATGTGGTCGAAGTGGCCGTGGGTAAGGGCGACGGCACGGAGACCCTCGCAGGGACGTACGCTCTCCCGGGTGTGCCGCAGAAGCTCGCGGTATTCGGGCATGCCCTGTCCGGTGTCGATCAGGACGGGTCGGGAACCCGTGCCCACGAGATACGTGTTGGTACCGGGTCCCGTGAACCATCCCGGGTTGGCGCCCAGCACGAGCGTCACACGGGGGCTCAAAGTCGCCACGGAAGGGACGCTCGTGTCCGCGAGCGACCCCGTCACGACGCGCCGGGGAAGCATGGCCCTTCCATATCCCGGACCTCCGGCGAAGTCACGCGGCGCCTTTCGAAGCCTTGTGTTTTCGGACCTCCGGTGGTGGAGTGCTACGCATGGAATTCATTCGGTACGAGAAGAAGGGTCGGATCGCGTACGTGACGATCCAGAGACCGGAAGTGAGGAACGCCCTCCATCCACCGGCGAACGAAGAAATGGCGCGAGCTTTCGACGACTTCGCAGCCGACGACGACCTCTGGGTGGCGATCGTGACAGGCGCGGGAGAACAGGCCTTCTGCGCGGGCAACGACCTCAAGTACAGCGCCGAACACGGCATGGAAGCCACGCGGGTTCCCCCGACCGGCTTCGGGGGCCTCACCTCGCGATTCGATCTCTTCAAACCCGTGATCGCCGCCGTCAACGGGGTGGCCCTCGGCGGAGGCTTCGAAATCGCACTGGCCTGCGATTTGATCGTAGCGGCGGAAGAAGCGACGTTCGGCCTGCCGGAACCACGAGTGGGGCTGGCGGCCCTGGCAGGCGGGATCCACCGGTTGCCGAGGCAAGTTCCCCTGAAACTCGCCATGGGGCTCTTGCTGACGGGCCGCAGGATCTCGGCGGCGGAAGCGCTGCGTCTCGGGATCGTGAACGAGTGCGTTCCTCGCGACCGCCTCATGGAGACGGCCGAGCGATGGGCGCGGGAAATCCTGGAATGCGCGCCCCTGTCCGTTCGGGCGACCAAGGAAGCGGCGCTTCGCGGCCTTTCGCTCCCCTTGGAACGAGCGGTGCGCGAGCCCTTTCCGGGCATCGAGACGCTCTTGCGCTCGGAAGACATGCGAGAGGGCGTGCGGGCGTTCGCGGAAAAGAGGAAGCCTCGCTGGCAGGGACGATGAGGTCCTGCGCTTTCGCCCTGTCGGTCGCTCTGGCCCTTTTCTGCGCCCCCGGCGCGACGCGGGCCGGAGAGGAGATCGGCGAGAACTTCCGTCGATTTTGCGAATCCTGGATGGAACGGCTCCACGAGCAGGAAAAGGCGAATCGCAGGGCGCTCGAGTGGCGGGCCACTCCGGACGGTTTCGAGGCGGAGTACGTGGGCTACGGACCCCTTCTGCGCTGCGAGGCCAGAGGCGAGGGCTCGACCGCCGTCGGCAAGCTCGCCTACGAGGAGTACCGTTACCGGCAGAAAGGGCCGACCCGGGAGGCTGCGGAAGCTGCGCGTCCCGAGATCGTGGACGCGACCGAGGTGACCGAAGTCTTCCGATACGACGGCTCGAAGTGGGCTTACTGAGAGGCGGCTCGCGGGGCGGAGGCTTGCAGCGAACGTGAAGGTGGCTCTGCTCGGACGTCCCAGGTCGGGCAAATCCACGTTGCTTCGTGCCATGGCCGGGGTGCTTCCGGCTTCCCGTGAGCCGGCCGTGGTCTCGGTGAAACTTCCCGACCCGAGACTCGACCGGCTCGCGGAGCTGGTTCGGCCCCCGAAAGTCGTCCCGGTCGAGATGTCGTTCGTCGATTTCCCGGGGCAGGAAAGCGGGTTGCCCCCGTCCCTGGTCGGCGCCCTCCGGGACTCGGACGCGGTGGTGCTCGTGCTCAGGGGTTTTCCGGATCCGTTCACCCAGGAGGCCGCGACACCCGAGGCGGAGTTCGACTTTCTCCTGAGCGAACTCGTTCTCGCGGACCTCGCCGTCGCCGAAAAGCGGCTCGAGCGAGTCCGGAAAGAACGGGGAGACCCGCACGAAGAGGGCTTGCTGGCTCGGGCGGTCGAGTGTCTGGAAGAAGGCCGACTTCTCTCGTCGCTTCCGTGGTCGGAGGCGGATGCCGCGCGAACCTCGGGCTATGCGTTTCTCACGCGGAAGCCTCTGCTGGCGGTGTGGAACGTGCACGAACGCGAACTCTCGAATCCCTTTCCTCGGGAGCTCGAGCGGCGAGTCCGCGCCGCCGGGGTCCCCCTTCTGCGCGTGAGTGCCGCGATCGAGGCGGAGCTCGAAGAGCTCGACTCCGAAGAGCGGGAGGCTTTTCTGTCCGAGCTGGGTCTTTCGGAGCCGGCCTCCCGAAGATTCGTCCGCGAGTGCCATTCTGCCCTCGGACGAATCTCGTTTTTCACCATCGGCAAGCGGGAAGTCCGCGCCTGGTCGATTCCGCGCGGAACGACGGCGCTGCGTGCGGCCGGGAGGGTGCATTCGGACATGGAACGGGGGTTCATCCGCGCCGAGGTCGTGGCGTACGAAGATTTCGTCCATCTCGGAAGCGAGAGCCGGTGCCGAGAAGCCGGGAAGATGCGGCTCGAGGGCAAAGAATACGTTCTCCGCGACGGCGACATCGTTCGTTTCCGTTTCCACGCCCCGGCGGGCGCTTGACCTTCGAGCAAGACCGGTCTTTGTTGCGCTCGATGGGAGGAGCCAAAGGGCGGCCGCTCGGTGTCACGCCCGAGGATGTTCGGACCTATCTCTGGGGGCGAGCACTCGAGATCGCACCCCGGGATCTGCTTCGAGTCGCTTCCCGTCGAGGGGAGCTCGAGCGCCTGGCGCGGACCGAAGCGTCGAAGCACCCCCTGTTCGCGCGACAGCTTCGCCTGGCGGGTCGAATCCTCGACGACCACGTGAGAGGGCGGTGTCCCCAGATTCCCTACGGCGCGGTCATCTTGCTCGCGGCTGCCTGTCTCTACGCGCTCCAGGCCGTGGATGTCGTGCCCGACTTTCTCCCGGAAGGGAGAGCCGACGACGCCCTGGTGATGGCGCTCGCGTTCGAGATGGCGCGTCCCGGTGTCGTTCGGTACTGCGAAGCCTTTTCCGTGCCGGCCGACGTTTTTGCGCCGGGTGACCGCCGGGCGCGCCGTCAGGGCCGCCGCCCTCTTCGTTTTCGCTCCTCCTCGAGATCCCCGGTGTCGATGTCGAGCGGGGCGTGGAATCGTCCGGCACGGGGTGCCCGGAGGACCCGGTAGAAGCAAAAGCCGACCAGAGCCAACACGAACCCGATCGACGAGAGCATGAAGATCCAGCCCGCCGGGGTCATACCGAGAACCCCCGCGAGGAAAGGCGACCCTGCCGCTCCCATCGCTGTACGGCCGCGCGGACCAGGAACCAGAGGGCCACGAAGACCGTCACGAGAAAGAGGACCGTGAGCAGAGCGGCCGGTTGCGCGATCACTTCCCGCGCCCGTGTACCGAAGTTCCGGTAGGCGAAGCTTCCGAGGATGATAGCCAGATAGCCGGGGCAGACGTAGCGGATGACGGGACCGAAAAAGCGGGGCACTTTCAACTCCGCCCCGCGGTTCGTTTCGCGCAGCGCCCGATCGACTCCGATCACCCAGCCGTAGAGAAGGACCTCGAACAAGGCCAGGACGATCAGCATCGCGCTGCCGACCCAGAAGTCCATGACGTCGAGGGCCACGGTGTTTTTCGTGAAGTAGACGACCAGCAACGTCCCCCCCGCCGTCACGAAAGCGAGAGCCGTCACGGAAGCGCGCCGCGTCAGGTCGAAACCGTCCTCGAGGAACGCGATGGCAGGCTGCAGCATCGAGAGCGAGCTCGTCACGGCCGCCAGGAAGAGGAGGCCGAACCAGAGAAATCCGAAAAAGCGACCGGCAGGGAGATATTCGAACACCACCGGGACGGCATGAAAGCCCAGGCCGATGCTCGAACCCGCCACTTTCTCGAGCGGGGCGGCTCCGAGAAAAAGGAAGGCCGCGGGGATGGTGATGAGACCCCCGAGGCAGACCTCGCAGAACTCGTTCGTGGCCGAGGCCGTGAGCCCGGAGAGCACGACGTCGTCGTTCGACTTGAGGTAGCTCGCGTAGGTGAGGATGATGCCGAAGCCGACGGACAGCGAGAAAAAGATCTGGCCCGCGGCTTCGAGCCAGACCTGGGGATCGGCGAGCGCGGAAAACGTGCCGCCCTCGCCGACCGGCTTCGGGTTCCACATGAAGCCGAGCGCGTTGAGGACGTTGCGTTCGGGGAATTCCGGGTTGGGCGTTCCCAGCGTGAGGACGCGGACCAGGACGACGATGGCCGCCAGGACGAGCGCGGGCATCGCCCACTTGCAGAACGCTTCGATCCCGCGATTGAGGCCGCGGTAGATGAGATAGAAGTTGAACACGAAGCACGCGGCCAGCGCACAGACCGCCGGCGAGAGCCCCCGGAGAAGCGCCCCGTCCTGGTCCACCCCGACGAAGCGGTGAAAATACTCCGTGAAGTACCGCTGGTACGCCGAGGGGTCGTCCGGGGGAGCGATCGTGCCCAGAAGGTACCCCGACGCGTAGGCGAGACACCACGCTTCGATGAAGACGTAGTACATGAAGATGACCACCGGGATGAACACGGCCAGTGCCCCGAAAAACTGGGAAACCCGGTGGGGCCAGACCACGCAGAAAAGGCCGGGAGCCGAGTTGAACCCGTGCCTTCCCCCGTGTCGCCCGAGTGTCCACTCCACCCAGCAGATGGGAATGCCCAGGATCAGCAGGGAAACGAAGTACGGAATCATGAACGTCCCCCCGCCGTACTCCGCGGCCCTACCGGGAAACCGGAGAAAGTTGCCCAGGCCGACCGCCGAACCTGCGACGGCGAGGATGACCCCGATCTTCGTCGCCCAGGTTTCGCGCCTCCGCCGTGCTGGCATCCCCGCTCCGAGTTCCGTCCGCGGGAACCTGCCAATCGGGTGCACCGAAGTCAACGTGCGGGGAGCCGGTTGCCGTGCCTGCGCCCGACCCGTATGCTCGTGCGTGTCCGTGCGCGAAGACGACGAAGGGGTGACCGGCGAGCTCCCGCCGTACCGTTTTTACCGAGGGAGGATACAGAAGCTCTTCCGCGGACGGGAGGGAGGGATCGTTCGGTCTTCGACCGGGAGGGAAATTCCCTTCGACTTCGCCCTTGTGCGTGTCGTAGGGGGCGAGAAGCGCTTCTCGCGCCTTCGCAAGGGAATGCGTGTGGGCTTCGACGTGGGATGGACCTCCCGTGGCCTTCGCGTGACCGTGCTACAGATCGCCACGGAGAGGGGGGGACGGTAGGGGCACGGTGTGCCCCTACCGCGTCGGGGGGCAAAGCCCGGGTCTTCCGGGAGGGGCGCGGAAGCCCGGGGTGGTGCGCTACCGCAGCGTAGCGACGGAAATCTTTCTCACTGGCCGTCGCAGCCGGCGAGAACGCACCAGGTGAGCCAGAACCGCTACGACCTCTTCGTCGGTTCTCGCGATGTCCTGGACGTGTCGGACCAGGTCGAACAGTGTCGTCCGGAGCTCCCTCGTTCTCATTGCAGTTACCCTCCGGTACTCCTCCGCAAGCAGTTCGCGTGCCAACTCGACCTTCCCGGTCTCGATTCCGCGATTCGAGGGCGTTCCGTTTCGGAATCGCCGCCCGTGCGGGCGGCGTCGCTACACTTTCGCCACGGGAAAGTGCAATTTTGCGCCTTCGCCCGGATGGTGGCAGAGAAGATGTTTTGTCGGATCGAGCGATGGCGTTCTCGACGACCATGAGGAAAGCAGCACTGTGGCTCCTCGCCCTAGGAATTCTCGTCGAGCACCTCTGGCTTTGGTTCCCTGCGCTGCGGGCGTGGGTTTTTCGCTACCAGCGAAGCCCGGAAGAAAGGGGTCGGGAGATAGCCGAGCGCTTGGGCTGCTTTTCGTGCCACGGGGCGGATGGCCGGGGTGGAATCCCCAATCCGGGGAGCCGTTGGGAAACGGTTCCGGGTTTCGCCGAGCAAACACTGATGATGTTCGTGCAGAACGAGCGAGAAGTGCGGGAGTACATCCTCTACGGCGCGCCGGAGCGGAAGCGCCGGAGCTCGGCGTACCGGGAGGAGATGGAGAAGCAGGCGGTCCGCATGCCCGCGTACGAGGGTTGGATTTCCGCCGCGGAGCTCGAGGACCTGCTGGCCTACCTGCGGGCGGTCTCGGGCCTCCTCCTCCCACCGGAGGGTCCGGAAGCACGAGGCGAGCAGGTGGCACGCAGACTGGGCTGTCTCGGTTGTCACGGCCCCATGGGGCGAGGCGGGAGGAAGAATCCCGGGAGCTGGAAAGGATACATCCCCGGTTTTTTCGGGGACGATTTTCGAGAACTCGTGCGTGACGATGCCGAACTCGAGGAGTGGATTCTCGACGGCAAGATCGGCCGACTCGAGCGGCATCCGGTCGGGAAGTTTTTCCTGGAAAGGCAGGTCATCCGGATGCCTGCCTTCCGGAAGTTCCTCGCCGAGGGCGAACTCGAAGAGCTCGTGGCCTACGTCCGCTGGCTCGAGCGCGGGGAGTGGGCGAATCGGCCCCTGCTTCCGTGAGAATCCGGGAGCACGGACTTCGGTGGCCGTAGCACGCGTCGTTCTCGTCCCGCCCCAGGGCGAGCTGCGGGAGCTGGATTACGAGGTGCCGCCCGAGTGGGCCCACCGCCAGCTCGTCGGACGGCGCGTTCTGGTTCCTCTGGGCCGGCGCAGGGCCGTGGGCGTCGTGGTGGAAACTCCGGACCGCACCGACGTTCCGGCACTCAAGCCGCTGGTTTCCGTCCTCGACGAGGGACCGGTGCTCGATTCCGACCTCCTCTCCCTGTGCAAGTGGGTCGCGGACTACTACCTTTGTTCGGTCGGGGCGGTGCTCGAGGCGGCGCTGCCCGAACGGCTGCGAGCGCGGCTCGTACGCGTGGTCGTGTCGACCGTCGGTGAGTCCCCGCTACCGGAGGGGGGCGACGAGGAAGAACGAGAGCTTCTGCGGTTCCTGCATTCGAGACGCGCGGCGGTGAGGCTCTCCACCGTTCGGGCCGCGTTCGGTGAGGGTGCGGATCGACTCGTGAGGCGTTTGGCGGAACGGGGGCTCGTCCGGGTGGAGGAGAGGCTGGAGGGGGTGAGCAGGCAGGAAAGCCGGTCCTGGCCCCGCGTTCGAGTGGTCCGTGGGCCCACGGCCGAGGAGGAAAAGCTCCTCGGCCGTCGTCCGGCCCTCCGGAGGCTCTGGGAAAGAGTCTCCGGAGGCACGAGCCCGCTTCGAGGCTCGGAACTCAAAGGGCTCGTACGCGACGCGAGGCGGAAGCTCGAGATTCTCGAGGAGCTCGGCCTCGTCGCGCTCGAACCCGAGGACGACGCGGGAGAGCCGGGCGGGGAGGGAGCGGTCACCGTTCCGGAGCTGACCGGGGAACAGAGAAACGCCGTCGACGCGGTCGTAGCGGCAGTCGAAGGCGGTTCGTTCGCTCCCTTCCTCCTCTTCGGGGTGACCGGCAGCGGGAAGACGGAAGTGTATCTCCGTGCCGTGGAAAGGGTCCTTGCGCTGGGGCGCAACGCTCTCGTCCTGGTGCCGGAAATCTCGCTCACGCACCAGCTCGTCTCCCGCCTGAGGCAGCGCTTCGGCGCCGGGGTGGCCGTCCTCCACAGCGGACTCAGGGGATCGGAGCGCTGGAAGGCGTGGAGGGAGTTGCGGGAGGGGAGAGTCCGGATCGCCATCGGGGCCCGCTCGGCCGTCTTCGCGCCGGTTCGGAACCTCGGACTCGTCGTGGTCGACGAAGAGCACGACGGGGCTTACAAGCAAGAAGAGGGTGTCCGCTACCACGCTCGGGACGTGGCCGTCGTGCGCGCGCGCATGGCGGGTTGCCCGGTGGTGCTGGGTTCCGCCACTCCTTCGATGGAGAGTTACTGGAACGCGCGCGCCGGTCGCTACCGCCTCCTCGAGCTCGGGAGCCGTGTGGAGGGCCGTCCCCTTCCGGAGGTGGAGCTCGTGGATTTGCGCGGGGGAAGGTTCCGGGTTCTCGGGGGCGTTCCGCTTTCGGAGGAGCTCGAAGCGGCCGTTCGGGCGAATTTCGCGGCGCGGGGGCAGACCCTCCTGTTTCTCAACCGGAGGGGCTTCGCCAAGTTTCTGCAGTGCCGGGTTTGCGGCTGTGCCCTGCGGTGTCTCCGGTGCAGCGTGGGTCTCACGTTTCACCGCAAGCAGCGGCGGCTACGCTGTCACCACTGTGACTTTTCGGAGCCACCGCCGCCGACGTGTCCGGACTGCGGAGAGCCGGCCTGGACGGCCTGGGGCGCGGGTACCGAGAGGCTCGAGGATCTCGTCCGGGAGATTCTCCCCGGCGCCCGTGTCGCCCGTCTCGACCGGGACGTGGCCGGCAAGGCCGAACGCCAGCGAGGGATCCTGGAAGCGTGGGAAGCCCGGCGGTTCGACGTGCTCGTGGGCACGCAGATGGTGACGAAGGGGCACGACGTTCCCGGAGTGACCCTCGTCGGCGTTCTCCTGGCCGATCAGTCGCTCGAGTTCCCCGATTTCCGTTCCGCCGAGCGGACCTTCCAGCTTCTCACGCAGGTGGCCGGGAGGGCAGGGCGGGGAGAAAAAGAGGGACGGGTCCTCATCCAGACTTTTCAGCCCTCGCACTACAGCCTCCGATCGGCCCGGACCCACGACTTCCGGAGCTTCGCGGAGGAGGAGCTCCGGTACCGCAGGGAGGCTCGTTATCCTCCCTTTTCCCGCCTGCTCCTCGTCCGGTGCGAATGCCGGGAGCGTTCTCGGGCCGAAGAATTCTCCCTCCGTGTGGCCGAGGAGGTCCGGGGCCGACATCCGGACGTCGAGGTTCTCGGACCCGCCCCGGCTCCGCTCGAGCGACTCCGTGGTCGGTACCGTTGGAGGGTCCTCCTGCGGGCTCGGACCCGGGCGTCGCTGCGTTCCGCGGCCGCCCGGGTTCTCGAGGACCTCGCGGCGCCCGCGCGCCGCGCGGGGGTCAGGCTCGCCGTCGACGTGGACCCTCATCACATGCTCTGAGGGGCGTCGGCGAGTTTACGGACGGACGGTCTCTGGGTAAGCTCGGAAGACGGATGGCGGTCCTCGAAATCCTCAAATACCCCGATCCGGCGCTGGCCCGTCCTGCGGCGGTCGTCGACCGGATCGACGGAGAGGTCGCGCGTACGTTCGGCGACCTGGTCGAAACCATGTATGCGGCGCCCGGAATCGGGCTCGCGGCCCCTCAGGTGGGGATACCGCGACGGCTCGTGGTCGTGGACGTGAACACCGAGAACCCGGGCAAGGACCTCCTCCGGCTCGTCAACCCCGTCGTCGCCGAGGCGGAAGGGGAGATCGTCTGGGAGGAGGGGTGCCTGAGCGTTTTCGATTTCACGGCGCCCGTCAAGCGGGCCAAGCGGGTGCTCGTCCGCGCGTGGACACCCGAGGAAAAGGAGGTGGAAATCGAGGGGGAGGGGCTGCTGGCCGTGGCCCTCCAGCACGAGATCGACCACCTCGACGGCAAGCTGTTTCTCGACCGAATCAGCCGACTCAAGCGCGACCTTTATCGCCGCCGGCTTCGGAAGCTTCTGCGCGAGGGGGCGTCTCTCCAGGAGAAGAAAGCCGGGTGGAAGATCTAGGGGAGGGTCGGGCCGGTGCGGGTCGTTTTTTTCGGGACGCCCGAGTTCGCTCTCCCTTCGCTCGAAAAGCTCCGGGCCGAAGGGCACGAGCTTTCGGCGGTCGTCTGCCAGCCCGACCGACCCGCGGGGAGAGGACGAGTCGTGCACCCGCCTCCGACGAAACTCTGGGCCCAGGAGCGAAAGATTCCCGTCCTTCAGCCCGAACGTATTCGGGACGAGGCGTTCCTCGACGAGCTTCGCCGCCTCTCCCCGGACATCGTCGTCGTCGCTGCCTACGGAAAGATCTTGCCCCCCGCCCTCCTCGAGATCCCGCGGTTCGGGGCCGTCAACGTCCATGCTTCCCTCTTGCCGAAGTACCGGGGTGCCGCGCCCGTGGCTTGGGCTCTCTACCACGGCGAGAAGGTGACCGGCGTCACGATCCTTCGCATGAACGAGAGAATGGACGCAGGCGACATCTTGCTGCAGCGAGCTACGCCGATCGGGGAACGGGAGACGCGCGGCGAGCTCGAAGGCCGTCTGGCCCAGCTCGGGGGCGACGCTCTTGCCGAGGTTCTGCGCGCACTCGAGGACGGAACGATCCGTGCGGTGCCCCAGAACGAGGCCGAAGCCACGTTTGCGCCTGCCTTGCGCAAAGAGCAGGGCGAAATCGACTGGTCGCGTGACGCTTTCGCCATCGACCGCCAGATCCGCGCGTTCCAGCCCTGGCCGTCCGCGTACAGCTGGTGGAAGGGGCAGCGGCTCAAGATTCTCGAGGGGCTGCCCGCTCCCGGCGAGGCGACGGCACCGCCCGGTACCCTCGTTTCGGTCCATCCCCCGGTCGTCGCTTGCGGCGAAGGCCGCCTCGGGCTCGGTCGCGTGCAGCTCGAGGGACGCAAACCGGTGACGGGCGAGGAGTTCGCCCGTGGCGCGCGCTGCCGTCCCGGGGATCGGCTCGGATGAGGCGTCCGGCGACTTCGAGGCTCGAGGGCGGGCAGGAGGATGCCCGAGCCGTCGCCCTCGAGGTTCTCCTGAGGGTCGAAAGGGAAGGGGCGCGTGCCGATCGAGCACTCGGCGAGGTTCTCTCCCGGCTCGAGATGGAACCCCGGGACGCAGCTCTCGCGTCGAAACTCGTCTACGGCTCGCTGGCGTGGCGCCGCTTTTTCGATCACGCGCTCGCGGTCTGGTCGGGACGTTCTCCTGCGCTTCGCGATCCGACGGTTCGATGCTTGCTTCACCTGGGTCTCTACCAGCTTTTCTTCCTCGATCGGGTTCCGGATTACGCGGCCGTGGGGGAGACGGTGGAAGTCGCGAAGCGGCGCGGGCTGCGACGTGCCACCGGCTTTTTGAACGCTCTCTTGCGCCGCGCCGCCCGCGAAGGCCCCCGAGCCGTCCCGTTGCCGGATCCCGAGAAGGAGCCCGTGCGATATCTCGGGCTCGCGTACTCCCACCCGGACTGGCTCGTGGCACGTTGGCTTTCGGAGCTCGGACGGGAGGAGACGGAAGCTTTGCTCCGTGCCAACAACCAGGAGCCTCCGGTGACCCTGCGGGTCAACCGTCTCGAGAGTTCGGTTGCCGCGGAAATCGAATCGTTCACGAGGCTCGGGATCGTCGCCACACCCACCCGATGGTCGCCCGTCGGGATCCGTGTCGAGGGTTACCCCGTTGCGAGGCTTCCGGGGGCTTCGCAGGGGCGTTGGTCCGTCCAGAGCGAAGCTTCCCAGGTCGTGACGCTTCTCGTCGGAGCCGGTCCCGGAGAAAGGGTGCTCGATGCCTGTGCCGGGCGCGGCGCGAAGAGTACCCACCTGGCCGAGGAATCCGAGGACCGGTCCACGATCGTGGCTCTCGACCGGGATTTTCGGGGGTTCGCCGTTCTCCGGCGCGAGGCCGCCAGACTCGGACTTCGGGGGATCCGACCCCTCGTGGGCGACGCCTCCGATCCCCCGTTCCGGTCCGGGACGGAGTTTTCGCGAATTCTCGTCGATGCCCCGTGTACGGGCCTCGGGACCCTCCGTCGGCGTCCGGAGATTCGCTGGCGCAGAAGGCCGGGGGACGTTCGCCTCTGCGCGCGGCGCCAGAGGGCGATCCTCGAAGGGGTCGCTCCTCGTGTTGCTCGCGGTGGTCTTCTCGTGTACGCCACCTGCACTCCGTTGCGGGAGGAAAACGAGGAGGTGGTGGAGGATTTCCTGCGTGCGCATCCGGAGTTTTGCCGCGAGGAACCGCTTTCCGAACGCGAGCGAGCACGGCTTCCGGCCCTCGAGGAGCTTCTTTCGGCCGAAGGGAGCCTTCGGACCTGGCCCCACCGCCACGGCCTCGACGCCTTTTTCGCCGTCCGGTTGAGACGCAAAGGGCCGAGGGGTAGCTTGGCTTGAACCATGTCGAAGGTGAAGGTCGCTGCGTCGATCCTGGCCGCGGATTTCGGTCGGCTCGCCGAGGAGGCACGGGCGGCCGAGCGTGCTGGCGCCGACTGGATCCACGTGGACGTGATGGACGGACACTTCGTTCCGAACATCACCCTGGGACCCCAGGCGGTGTCCGCACTCCGCGGAGCCACGGAGCTGCCCCTCGACGTGCACCTCATGATCGAGGAGCCCGAGCGCTACGTGGAGTCGTTCGTCTCCGCCGGAGCGACCTCCGTTTCGGTCCACCAGGAGGCCTGCCGTCATCTCCACAGGGTTCTCGAGAAAATCCGGGCGAGCGGCGCCGTCCCCGCGGTAGCCATCAACCCGGGAACCCCGGTTTCTTTCCTCGAGTCGGTCCTCGACGAGGTCGGCATGGTTCTCGTGATGAGCGTCGATCCCGGTTTCGGCGGCCAGGAATTCATCGCGTCGTCGCTGCGGAAGGTGGAACGACTCCGCGAACTGCGCGAGAAAAGCGGTTTGCGGTTCGACATCGAGGTGGACGGCGGCGTGAAGGTCGGGAACGCCCGTGCCCTCGGGCGTGCCGGGGCGGACGTCCTGGTCTGCGGCTCGGAGATCTTCTCGAGCGCCGACTACCGGAGCGTCGTCGAGTCGCTCCGCTCGGAATGGAAGCGGGGCCGTCGCGAGTTGCAAAAGGCGAACTCTGTGGTAGGAAAAGGTGCACTTCGACGGCCGCGCACGACGATCGGGGTGTAGCTCAGACTGGTAGAGCGCACGGTTCGGGACCGTGAAGTCGCTGGTTCAAATCCAGTCACCCCGACCATTGCTTCGTTTTGTCATGCGTTGCTTCGCACCGACCGGAATGCTGCTGGCTCTCCTGGTTTTTGCCGTCGTCGCTCGCGCCGGGGAGCCGGCGACGGTGGAGGGGGCGTCGAGGGTGTACGTGAGGGAGGGGCCGGGGAAGGAGTTCCAGGCCCTCGGCACCGTGCCGCAAGGGGAGAAGGTGGAAGTGCAGGAGCTCCGGGGCGCATGGGCCCTCGTGCGCACGTCGCAAGGGCAGGAAGGCTACATGCACGGCCTCTACCTGGTGTACGGGGACGGGCGGCCCGTGCTCGGTGCCGCCGCCGTCCCTCCCGGGAAGCCCACCCCCGCCGCGGCGGAGAACTCTTCCCGTTCGGACGAGCTCGCTTCGCGGATCGAAGAGATCCGGGGCAGGCTCGACGCTTTGCTCGAGCGTCCGAGCGCCAAGGACGAGCTCGACGCCTTGCGCGTCGAGGTCCGACGACTCGCGGACGTGACGGAGGCGCTCCGCAGCCGACTCGACCCTTCGAGCTCGGAACCGCTGACCCCCGGTCTCGCTCCGGGGCGCTGGTCGTCCACGGCTCTTTTCGGCGTCGCTCTCGGTGCCCTCGTCTTCGGCTGGGTCGTGGGTGGAGCCGTGGCGCGTCGGCAGGAACGGAGCCGAAGGAGTCGAATCCGCTTCTGAAGGGTTCGCTCAGCGCGGAGCGTCGGCGAGGAATTCGCCGAGAGTGCGGTTGAAAGTTCCGGGGTCTTCGAGGTTCGTGATGTGACCGCATCCGGCCAGGCGGGCCAGTCGGGCTCCCGGGATCGCCCCTGCCAGGAACTCGGAAAGGACGGGGGGCGTCACCGTGTCCTCCTCGCCCACGAGGACCAGGGTCGGAACGGCGAGCTCGCCGAGCCGGTCTCTCGCGTCGAACCGGAAGGCGGCACGTGCGGCGTGCAGGTACGCCTGTTTGTCGTTGCTCGCGACCTGCCCGATGACGTAGTCCCGGAGGTCGGGATCCACGCGACGAGAAAACGCGGCCGTGATTCGTTCCCTGGCGACCTCCTCCATCGAGGAGCGTTCGATGAACTCCAAGGCGGCGCGCGCGGTCTCGGCCCACTCGTCGGGGATGCCGGCGGCCGTGTCCGCGAGCACGAGGCTCGCCACCGTCGTGGGGAAGTCGAGGGCGAGCTCCAGCGCCACCATGCCCCCGAGGGAGAGCCCCACGACGTGAACTCGTTCGACTCCGAGGCGCCGCAGGACGCGGGCCACGTCGAGTGCCATGTCCGCGATCCCGAAATCGGCATGGACGGCCGTCGATTCACCGTGGTTCCTCAGGTCGAGCGTGAGCACCGGAAACCGACCGGCGAACGCGGGTACCTGGTAGAGCCAGAGACGGTGCGAGCCGCCCAGCCCGTGCAGGAAAAGGATCGGCGAGCGCCCGGGTCGCCAGGGTTCCGAGAAGTCGGTGAGTTCGTAGAAGATCTTCCGGCCTTCGACCGTTTCGAATGGCATCGTCCGCTCTCCCGATCGCGTCATCCCGGGTTCTTCCGGGCCTCCTCCGGGGACACGCCCTGGAGGCCGAGAAGCAGGAAGTCCAGGATTTCCTCGGAGACCTCTTCCATCGGGGGTGGAACTTCCTGTTCCACCCACCAGTGCACGGATTGCACCGCCAGGCCCACCATGGCGTGGGCGAGCAATTCGGGGTTTTTGGCGCGAAAGACGCCGAGGCGCATGCCTTCCTCGAGGTTGTGCGCGACGTCCGCGATGAAAAGCTGTTGTGCCCGACGGACGACGTCGTGAAACGGGTCCGTCCCGAACACGATCCGGAAAAGCTCTCGATGTTCCTTGGCGAAGCGGAAGAACGTCCGGTGCCGGGCCTTCACCAGTTCCACGGGATCCCGGACCCGGGCCTGCACGTCCTCGATTCGCTCCCTGAGCTTCTGGACCACGTCGTCGACGAGCTCGAGAAAGAGCTTTTCTTTCGTCGGGTAGTAGAGGTAGACGGTACCGACGGCCACACGCGCGGCGCGAGCGATGTCGAGGACGCGCGTCCGGTGGTAGCCTTTTTGGGAGAGAACCTTCTTGGCCGCGTCGAGCAGTTGGCTGCGGGTCCGCTCTCGGCGCGCGCGAAAGCGGTGGGACAGAGCGGAAGAACCGGACGACTCGGACCCCATAAGCTCGCGCGCGGGACCATACTGCGAAGAGGCCTTTGCCGCAAGCCGCATGCCTTGCACGGCCCGCGAAAGTGGGGTTTGTTCCCCCTGGACCGCGGTAGCGGAAATCCTCTTTCCCGAGAAAGACAGGAGGCAGCCCTATGGAGACGCGTCGTCCGCTTTCGAAAGCGCCCAAGATCGACCCCCGGCCGATCACGCCTGCGACCTCGCTCACGGAGCTCGTGGACGGTACGTTTCTCGCGTACAACGCCGCGCGACTCCGCGAGGCCTGCCAGCTCTTCGTACGGGAGATCCTCGCCGAAGACGTGACGGTGGGGATGAGTATCACCGGTGCGCTCACGCCGGCGGGTCTCGGGATTTCGGCGTTCATCCCCCTGATCGAGAACGGGTTCGTGGACTGGATCGTCAGCACGGGAGCCAACCTGTACCACGATACGCACTTCGGGATCGGGCTCACCATGCACCAGGGACGGCACGACGTCGACGACGTGGCTCTACGCCGGGAGAACGTGGTCCGGATCTACGACATCTTTTTCGACTACGACGTGCTCCTGCAGACCGACGCCTTTTACCGAAAGATGATGGAGGCCAGGGAATTCCAGGGAACCATGGGGACCGCCGAGTTCCACTATCGAGCCGGTGCTTACGTGCGCGAGCGCGAGAAGATCCTGGGAATCGGCCGGAAGTCCCTCCTGGCGACCGCCTACGACTACGGGGTCCCCATCTACACCTCTTCGCCGGGCGACAGCTCGATCGGGCTCAACGCCGCCGCCTTGGCGCTCGTGGGCAACAAGCTCGCCTTCGACGTTTCGCGGGACGTGAACGAAACGGCTGCCATCGTTCTGCAGGCCAAGCGAAGCGGCGGGCGAAGCGCCGTGATCGTGTTCGGCGGGGGATCGCCGAAAAACTTCATCCTCCAGACCGAACCGCAGATCCAGGAGGTTCTGGGCATCGAGGAGAAAGGCCACGATTTCTACATCCAGTTCACGGACGCGAGGCCGGACACCGGTGGTCTCTCGGGCGCCACGCCCGGAGAGGCGGTGAGCTGGGGGAAGATCGACCCGGAGGCGTTACCACGGACGATCGTCTGCTACGTCGACGCTACCATTGCCCTGCCGATCTTCACCGCCTACGCTCTGGCCAACCACCCGCCCCGCCGTCCGAAGAGACTCTACGATCGCAGGCAGGAGTTCGTGGAAGCTCTCGAGGCCGAGTACCGGAACGTTCTAGGGAAGCGCACGTGAGCCTGCTCGAACGAGAGCTCGCCGTCGCGATCCGCGCCGCCGAGGAAGCCGGACGGGTGCTGAGCGAATACGCCGGGCGTCCTCTGGCCGTTCGCGAGAAGGGGAAAGATCAACCCGTCACGGATGCGGACTTGCGGGCCAACGAGCGGATCCACTCGATCCTGGCCGAGGCCTTTCCGGACGACGGATGGCTTTCCGAAGAGACGGCGGATTCGAAGGACCGCCTCGCGAGGGAGCGGGTCTGGGTGGTCGACCCGCTGGATGGCACGAAGGAATTCGTCCAGGGGATTCCCGAGTACTGCGTGAGCATCGGTCTCGTCGAGGGAGGTCTGCCTCGGCTCGGGGTCTGCCACAACCCGGCGCGCGGCGAATGGTTCACGGGGGTCGTGGGGCGAGGTGCTCGTTACAACGGGAAGCCGAGCCGCGTGACCGACGTGCGCGATCTCGGGAGGGCCCGAATCCTGGCCAGTCGTTCCGAGGAAGCACGTGGCGAGTGGGACCCTTTCAAGGACAAGTTGCACGTGGTCCTGACGGGGAGCGTCGCCTACAAGCTGGCCCTGATTTCCGCCGGTCTCGGAGACGGTACGTTCAGCCTCACGCCGAAGAACGAGTGGGACGTGTGCGGCGGGGTGGCGCTCGTGCTCGCTGCGGGTGGACGGGTCACCGACCCCGAAGGCGGTGTCCTCCGGTTCAACCGCGAAGACACGAAACTTCCGGGGCTCGTGGCGGCGAACGAAGCGCTCCACCGCGCGCTCTTGGAGTTGGTGCGTGGGACCGGGTTCGGTCGCTGAGAGGGGCTCCTTTTTTCCCGTGCTGTTGCTGGCCGCGGGGGTATGCATCGGTGTCGGACTCGCGGCCTGGGGGCTCGTGCAAGACGAGACCCTGCCGGCCGACGCCGTCGCGGTCGTGAACGGGATCCCGATTTCTCGCGGGAGCTTCGAGCGAACGGTCGAGGCGCTGGCGAGCGACCGGCGCGACGGAGTGGACGAGGCGGAACGGCGGCGTGTCCTCGACCGTCTCGTCGAGGAGGAACTCGTTCTACAACGGGCGCTCGAGCTCGACCTGGCTCGCCGCGACCCGAGAATTCGGGCCGAGCTCACGCAGGCTCTGATCCGGACCGTGGTGGAAGAGGCGGAGACCCGCGTCCCGAGCGAGGACGAGTTGCGCCGCTTTTTCGAGGCTCACCGGGAGCTTTTCTCGTCCCCGGATCGGTTCTCGGTCCGGCAAGTTTTCCTGCGGGTCTCTTCTTCCGACGAAGAACCGCGGGCTCGGGAACGGGCCTCGGAAGCGGCACGGCGGCTCCGGGCCGGAGAGCCTTTCGAAGAAGTGAGGCGGGATCTGGGGTCTCCCGAAACCGTTCCGCTTCCGGAGGCGCCCCTTCCTCCGGGCAAGCTCCGTGACTACCTGGGCCCGACCGCGACCCGTACGGTTCTCGGACTCCGGGTCGGCGAGGTGGGCGGGCCGGTCCGGTCGTCCATGGGGTACCATGTCGTCCAGCTTCTCGCCCGGGTTCCCTCGGCTCCGCCGAGGTTCGAGGAGGTGCGGGACCACGTCCTGGCTCTCTACCGGCGCAAGGCCGGAGAACGGGCTTTCCGGGACTACCTGAGCTGGCTTCGGGAGCGGGCGCGGATTCGGCTCCGCGCGGAGTTCCGATGACGTTTCTTCTCGTTCTCCTGTCCATCGTACTCCGGACCGGTGACGCCGCCGCACACCAGAAAAGCGTCTCCTATTCTTTCTGGAGCCTCGAGGGCGAGCGCGTCCGGGTGACGGCCCGCGTGACGAAGCTCGACCTGGCCCGGTTGGGCGGGTTCTCCGACCTCGAATCCGAAGCGGGGCGGGACGAGGCGGGCCGGTACCTTCGCTCGGCCCTGGAGCTACGAGCAGGCGGAAGACCCTGTCGAGCGGTCGGGGAGCCGCGGCTCGTGCCTTCCGACGCGAACCGGCTCGCCTACGAGTGGGAGCTCCGTTGCGAGAGCCCGGGTCCCCTGGGACTGCGATGCCTCCTCTTCGCGGGGGTGGCCTCGGCGCACTTGCACTTCGCCCGGGTCGTGCGGGACGGGCGTCGCGAAGAACATGTCTTCACCGGCGATTCGAGGGAGTGGAAGATCGGAAACGGCGAGAGCCGTCCGGAAAAACCGTCTTTCCTCCGTTACCTGACTTTCGGGCTCGAGCACATTCTGCGGGGCTACGATCACCTCGCTTTCCTCCTGGCGCTCCTCTTGATCCCGCAGACCCTCTCGCAGGTCGCAAAAACGGTCACGGGATTCACCCTCGGCCACAGTGCGACGCTGGCCCTTGCCGCTCTCGGCTGGGTACGCCCGGAATCCCGGGCGGTCGAGGCACTCATCGGGTTTTCCGTCGTCCTCGTGTCGGCGGAAAACGCCTGGGTTTTCTCGGGACGGCCGAGAGCGTTTTCGCTGGGCGCGACCCTCGCCGTCGGAAGTGCGTCGGTTCCGGGTCTGGTCGGCCTGGGTCACATCCCGGCCGCGAGTCTCGTGGGTCTCGCGCTCTTCACGTTCTGCTACTTCGAAGGGATGGCACGTTCGTCCGGGCTCCGCGACGCCCGCTGGGTGGTGGCAGCTCTCTTCGGTCTCGTCCACGGGTTCGGTTTCGGCGCCGTGCTCGCGGAAGCGGACCTCGCCCCCTCCGAATTTCTTCGTGCCCTCTTCGCGTTCAACCTCGGCGTGGAAGCGGGGCAGCTCGGGGTGGTTCTGCTCGTATGGCCCTGCCTCCGCGGGCTCGTCTTCGGCGAGGGCGGAGTCGCCCGTGTGGCGCGCGCCGTCGGCTGTGGCCTGGTCGGGGGACTCGGTGCTTTCTGGTTCGCGAGCCGCGCATACGGCTGACGCCGAGCTTGCGGCCGGCTCCGCCGCACAGTAAGCAACGGGCGCTCCGGAGCATTCCATGTCGCCGTCCCGACCGATTGCCGCCCTGCTGCTCGCGGCGGGGAAGAGTACGAGGATGCGGTCGGCCCGCCCCAAGGCAGTCCACTCTCTCTGCGGGCGGCCGCTTCTCGCCTACCCCCTCTCCGCCCTTCGGGGACTCGGGATCGACCGGGCGATCGTCGTGGTAGGGTGGCACGCCGAGCAGGTCGTCGAGGTCGCCGAGGCATGGTCGGAGCTCCCCGTGGGATTCGCCGTCCAGGAGGAGCCGAGGGGCACGGGACACGCCGCGCTCTGCGGGATCCGTGCTCTCGAGGGATTCGAGGGCGAGGTTCTCGTCCTCAACGGCGACCTCCCCCTCCTTTCCGGCTCCACGTTGCGGCGTCTTCTGGAGCGGCACTTGGCGGAGGAAGCCGTTCTCACGGTTTTGACGGCCGAGCTCGACGATCCCTCGGGTTACGGTCGGATCGTACGGGACGGAGGGGCGGTGCTGAGGGTGGTGGAGGAGAAGGACGCGACCGAGGCCCAGCGCCGGATCCGGGAAGTCAACGTGGGCGTGTACTGTGCCCGCTGCGAGTTCTTGCGTACGGCGCTCGTCGACCTTCGCCCCGACAACGTCCAGGGGGAACTCTATCTCACGGACCTGGTCGGCGCCGCCGCGGAACGCGGCTTGCGTGTCGTCGCAGTGCCGGCGGCTCCGGAGGAGGTGGCGCAGGTGAACACACGAGAGGAGTTGGCGAAAATGGAAGAACACCTTCGCGAGCGGATCGTTCGCTCTTGGATGGATCGCGGAGTCACGTTCCTCGACCCCCGCACGGCCTACGTGGAGGCCGACGTGACGATCGGTCCCGATACGACGGTCGGGCCCAACGTACAGCTTCGCGGCAAGACGACCGTGGGCGCCCGTTGTCGCATCGACGGCACCGCCTA
Source organism: Candidatus Binatia bacterium (assembly GCA_026004195.1). Lineage (NCBI taxonomy): Bacteria > Candidatus Binatota > Binatia (SeqCode) > Binatia bacterium. Next base: position 1,307,771 of record BPIQ01000001.1, on the reverse strand, counting down.
TCTCGAGAACGCGTCGGTCGGAGACGACGTCCGTCTCCGATTCGGGGTCGTGGTCGTCGACTCGGAAATCGGAGCTTCGTGCGAGGTCGGGCCTTTCGCCCACGTGCGTGCAGGCTCCGTCCTGGAAGAGGGAGCCATCGTGGGCAACTTCGTAGAAACGAAGAAGACTCGCTTGGGCCGTCGTTCCAAGGCGAGACACCTCGCGTACCTCGGTGATTCCGAAATCGGGGAGGACACGAACGTCGGGGCCGGAACGATCACCTGTAACTACGACGGATTCCGCAAGCACCGCACCAGGATCGGAAGCCGGGTCATGATCGGGAGCGATTCCCAGCTCGTCGCCCCGGTTTCCGTGGGGGACGACGCCTACGTCGCGACCGGGACCACCGTGCGGCACGACGTCCCCCCCGGCGCTCTGGTCTACAACCCCAAGACGGAAAAACACCGTCAAGGCTGGGTGGAGGCCAGAAGACGGCGCGAGAAGAGCGAGGACGAAGACTCCTGAGAAGCGCGCTTTGCCCTACCCGACGGGTGGGGTATATTCCGGAAGCGGATGTTCACGAGTTTTCCCTCGGCCCGCAGGCCGAAGTCCCTGGCTTCGGTCGAAGAGTGCATCGCGGACATTCGCGCGGGGAAGATGGTCATCCTGATGGACGACCGGAACCGCGAAAACGAGGGGGATTTGTGTATCGCGGCCGAGAAAGTGACGCCGGAAGCGATCAACTTCATGGCCAAGTACGGCCGCGGCCTCGTTTGTCTGGCGCTTACCGAGGAGCGAATTCGGGAGCTCGGTCTTCCGATGATGGTACAGGAAAACCGGGCTCCTCTGGGCACCGCCTTCACCGTGTCCATCGACGCGCGCTGGGGGATCAAAAGCGGGGTCTCGGCGGCGGACCGCGCCCACACGATCCGCGTCGCCATCCGCAAGGACACGAAGCCCGAGGATCTCGTGGTGCCGGGTCACGTGTTCCCGCTCTGCGCGCGAAAGGGGGGCGTGCTCGTGCGCACGGGGCAGACCGAGGGAAGCGTGGATCTCGCGAGACTCGCCGGCCTCCATCCGTCGGCGGTCATCTGCGAAATCATGAAGGAAGACGGGACGATGGCCCGGCTTCCGGACCTGGAACGTTTCGCGGCGCGACACGGTCTTCGTATCTGCACGGTGGCCGATCTCGTGGAGTATCGGCTGCGCCACGATTCCCTCGTGCATCGGGTCGCGGAAGCGCGGCTGGTGAGTCGGTACGGCGGGGAATTTCGGGTCTTCGTCTACCACACCGACGTCGACGACGGCGAACACCTGGTCCTCGTCAAGGGGGAAATCCGACCCGACGAGCCCACCCTCGTTCGAGCGCACGCGGAATTTCTCCCCGGAGACGTCTTCGGCCTGACGTTCCGGAACACGGGAGCCTTGCTCCACAGGGCGATGGAAAAGATCGCGAGCGAGGGAAAGGGCGTGGTGCTGTACCTGCGGCGGCGGGGGCGGGGCGCGGAGCTCGAGGCGCTGCGACAGGGCGGACCGAGAGCCGCCGAACACGCCCGGCGGCCCAGCACGGACCTTCAGACCCAGCGAATGGACTTCCGCGAGTACGGAATCGGCGCGCAGATTCTGCGCGACGTGGGCGTGGGAAAGATTCGCCTCCTGACGAACTACCCGAGGCGGCTCGTGAGCCTACCCGGTTACGGCCTCGAGATCGTGGAGTGCGTTCCCCTGACCCTTCCGGTCCGTAGCGTGGGAGGGCGTGTCCGACGGGTCGCGGTAGCGGGACGGCACTCGGGACGCTCGCGCTGAGAAACGTTTACCGGGGCTCTTTCGCGAAGAGTTCCGCCAGGTCGATTTTCCGGACGACCCCCGCCGACACGCTCCAGTCCTCGGCTGCACCCGAAAATCCCACACCGACGCCCGTGAAAACCACGGTCCTTCCGATTTCGAACCGGAGGGCCAGGGTACCACCGAGAAGGTCGTTCCCGAACCGCGAGCCCTCGAGGCCGCGCAGTTCGAGGGCGGGGCGGAGCCCGGCTCGCCGCACGGGCAGAGAAGGTCCCAGCAGAGCGAGCGAGTAGGCGAAAAGATCGTCCTGCCCCCCTTCCGGACGCGGGTTGCCGAGGATGTGGAGGCCGGCGTTCCCGTGGAGCCGAACCGGGCCGAAGTCCCTCGAAAGGAGGGCGTCGAAGAGAAAATCCGTCTCGTCCGTACCGAGCCCTTTGCGGTCGTCGGCGTTCGGAAGCTTGGTCTCGGCGCGAAGCCCGAACGCCGGCCGCACGGAGCTTTCGTTCCAGACGAGGACCTTCGTGGCGAGCGTCGCATCTCCCGAGCCGTAGCTCGTTTCGTCGTTCGCTCCCGTGACGTCCTCGACCCGACGAAGCTCGTAACCCGCCTGGATTTCCACTCGCTTTCCGAGCCCGACGGAAAAGCCGAGGCGCGGAGCCGAGAGCAGCGACTCGGCACTGCGGGAGAAACCCGGAAAGCCGACGTCCCGGGCGTAGGCGAAACCGAGTAGCACTTCGAGCTCTCCGGTTCCGACCAGGCGGGCCTCTTGCGTGGAAAGCGGGGCGAGGGAGTCGGCTCGGGAAAAGGACGAGAGGCAGAGGAAGAGAACGGAAGCCAGAACTCCCACCGAGAGTCGGCCCTCGGGGAACGTTTTCATGGCCCTTGCGGGTTAACGGTGGGAGGAGCGGTTTGCAAGCCGAGTGGCCCTGTGAAACCATACCCCCGAGCCATGCTGCGAAAGACCGTCCTTTGCCTCGCACTCGCGGCGGCCATGGTTCTCCCGGTGCCGGGTGTGTCTTCCGCCCGGGAAAAAGTGCAGCTCTCGCTCGAGTTCGGGAGTTCCGAAATCGTCCGGGGCACCCCCGTCGGTCTCGATGTGGTGGCGGTGATCGAACCGGGCTGGCACATCCAGGCTCACCGGCCCTCCGAGCCCTTCCTCGTTCCGACCGAGCTGCGCGTCGAGGTGCCCGAGGGAGTCACCGTCGAGGAAATCCAGTACCCCAAGCCGGATCCCGTTCCTTTTCGTTTCGCATCCGGAAAGGAACTTCTCGTCTACCAGGGGAAAATCGGGATGGCGACCGCACTCCACGTGCCCGCGGACTTCGGTGCGGAAAGCGTGCGCGTCGAAGCCGTCCTTCGGTACCAGGCGTGCAACGACGACACCTGTTTGCCGCCGGCCCTGGTCAGGACGTCGGCGACGCTCCCGGTCGTCGGGGAGCCCACCGCGGCCACCGGCCGGGTCGAGCCGTCGCGGGTGTTCCACGTGGGGGAGTGGGTGCGCCGGTACGGGCTTCTCTGGACCCTCGGAGCGGTTTTTCTCCTGGGTTTGGGCCTGAACCTGACGCCTTGCGTCTACCCGTTGATTTCCGTGACGCTCGCGTACTTCGGCACGCAAGCGAGGGGAGAGACGAGGAAAGTCCTGGTCCTGGCCTGCCTTTACTTCGCGGGGATCGTATCGAGCTTTTCGGTGCTCGGCGTCGCTGCAGCGCTCTCGGGCGGCTTTTTCGGCGCGGCCCTCCGGAACCCCGCCGTGCTCGTGGGAGTGGCCGCCCTGCTGGTCGTTCTGGCTTTCGGCTCGTTCGGTTTCTACGAAATCCGGCTCCCGGCCGCGCTGGCTGGAAAAGCCGGTCGCGCTCTTCCGGGTCTCCTGGGCGCGTTCGTGATGGGACTCACGATGGGCGTCGTCGCCGCGCCGTGCGTGGGGCCGGTGGTGGTGGGGCTCCTCGTTTTCGTCGGCGCGCAAGGGAACCCGTGGCTCGGATGGCTTCTCTTCGCGACGTTGGCGTCCGGCCTGGGCGTTCCGTACGTCGGCCTGGCGCTCGCCGCCGACCGGATTCGTAGGTTGCCGAAGTCGGGGGCTTGGCAGCGGTGGGTGGAACACTTTTTCGGCTTCGTGCTGCTCGGGCTCGCGCTGTACTTCGCGGAACCCGTGCTACCGGCGCGTGCGGCGAGGTTTCTCTGGCCCGCTTGGTTCGTCGCGACGGGTCTCTTCCTCGGTTTTCTCGACCCCGTCGGACCCCGCATGCGTTGGGCCCGGGCGGCTCTGGCGCTCGTGTTCTTCGGCGCCGCCGCCTGGATGCTGCGGCCTGCTCCCGCCGCGGAAGGGGTGGAGTGGGAGGCCTTTTCGGAAGAAGCTTTCCTCGAGGCCCGGGAGCGCGGGATGCCGGTGGTCCTGGATTTCGCGGCGGACTGGTGCTTGCCTTGCAAGGAAATGGAAAAAACGACGTTCGCGGACCCCGAGGTCCGGGAAGAGGCGAAGCACTTCCGGATGATGAAGGTCGACCTCACGCGGGAAGACGAGCGGAGCGAAGAGGTGACCAAGCGCTTCGGGGTCCAGGGCGTACCGACGACGATCTTCTTCGACGAAGCCGGACGCGAGGTCGATCGGCTCGTCGGCTATTTCTCGCGCGACGAGATGCTCTCGGCCATGCGACGGGCCAGGGACGGAACCCGTCCCGGACGGTGAGTTTCCCGTGGCCCTCTCCTTTCGTTCCTTGCCTCTGCCGCCCGCGGTTCGCCGGGGGCTCGCCGACGCGGGCTTTCGTACCTGCACCCCGGTGCAGGAGAGAGTCCTGCCGCTTTCTCTCGCCGGGAAGGACGTGGCCGCGCAGGCGCAAACCGGGACCGGCAAAACGGCAGCTTTTCTCCTGACGCTCTTCTCCCGCCTTTCGGCCGAGCCCGGGATCTCCGGGCCGAGGGCGCTCGTCGTCGCCCCGACCAGGGAGCTCGCCTTGCAGATCCTCGAGGACGGTCGCCTGCTCGGCCGATACACCGGCCTCAGGATGACGGCGGTCTACGGGGGCATGGGTTATCGGAAACAGCGCGAGGAGTTGCTCGCGGGCACGGACGTTCTCGTCGGGACGCCAGGGCGCCTGATCGACTTTTTTCGTCAGGGCGTCTATCGCCTCGACTCGGTCGAGATTGCGGTCGTCGACGAGGCGGACCGGCTCTTCGACCTGGGCTTTCTCCGCGACCTCCGCTTCTTGCTGCGGAGGCTCCCCCCCTTCGAGCGGCGGCAGTCGCTCCTTTTTTCGGCGACTCTCTCCTATCGCGTGCTGGAACTCGCCTACGAGTACATGAACGATCCCGTGCGCATCGTGATCGACGCCGAGCGGATCACCGCGGAGGGAATCGAGCACACGGTGTTCCACGTGGGTCGCGAGGAGAAGCTCGCGCTTCTGCTCGGTCTCCTCCGCCGGGAGAAGCCGCGCCGCGCCCTGATCTTCGTCAACGAGAAAAGGACGGCGGAGCGTCTCGAGCGGTCGCTCCGCCAGGGAGGGTTCGCCGCCCGGGCCATGACGGGAAGGGTGGACCAGCGGACGCGCCTGCGGCTTCTCGAGGATTTCAAGTCGGGCGCGCTCCGGCTGCTCGTGGCGACGGACGTCGCGTCGCGGGGTCTCCACGTGGACGGGGTGACGCACGTCTTCAACTACGACTTGCCCGAAGATCCCGAGAACTACGTGCATCGCGTGGGCCGTACCGGAAGGGCGGGGGCCAGAGGCAAGGCCCTGAGTCTCGCGTGCGACCGCTACGTGTGGGCCCTCGAGTCGATCGAGAAAGTCACGGGATTCAAGATCCCCGTAGCCGAAGCCGACGAATCCCTTTTTCGCCTCGGCCGAAGCGGCCGAGCGCGAACTCCGTCCCGGCGTGCGGGGCGTTGACTCGACCCGAACGAGTTCCTAGAGTCCGCGGCGACATGGGCATGCTCGAGGATCGCGTCGCCGTCGTGACCGGGGCGGGCCGTGGAATCGGCCGGGCCGTCGCGCTGGCGCTGGCCGGTGCCGGAGCCAAGGTGGTGGTCAACGACTACGGTGTCGAGCGCGACGGTTCCGCTCCGAGCACCGGCCCCGCTTTCGACGTCGTCGAGGAAATCCGCAGGGCCGGCGGCGAGGCCGTGGCGAACACGGATTCGGTGGCCACGTGGGAAGGCGGCCAGAAGATCGTGGGCACGGCGCTCGAGAACTACGGCCGCATCGACATCCTCGTGACCTGCGCGGGGATCCTCCGCGACCGGATGATCTTCAACATGACCGAGGAAGAATGGGACGCCGTCGTCGCGGTCCACCTGAAGGGTACGTTCACGTGCATCCGGCACGCGGCTCCCCGAATGCGAGAGCAACGTTACGGTCGCATCGTCACGTTTTCTTCGGGGGCCGGGCTTTTCGGAAATCCCGGCCAGGCGAACTACGGGGCGGCGAAGTCGGCCATCGGGGGGCTGACCAAGGTCGTGGCGCGAGACCTCGGGAAGTACGGGGTGACGTGCAACGCGATTTGTCCCGTCGCGGCCACCAGGATGACGCTCACTCCCGAGGTGCTGCGAGCCAGGGAGATCCGCAAACAGCAGGGGATCGTTCGCGAGGAAAGGGCACTCGCGGACCTCGAGAACCTCAAACCCGAGGACGTCGCGCCGATGGTCGTCTTTCTGGCGAGCGACTACGCGGCCGGGGTGAACGGGCAGTTTTTCCTCTGCGCGGGAAGCTCGATTTCTCTCCTGAGCCAGCCCCGTCCCGCGAAGACGATCTTCAAGGACGGTCGCTGGACCCTCGAGGAGCTCGAGGAAATCGTGCCGCAGCGTCTCGTGGACGGTCTCGTCAACCCGGCGCCGCCGCGACCGCCGGGGTCGTGAGGGTCGGACCGTGGGACGGAGGCTCGAGGGAAAAGTCGCGGTCGTGACCGGAGCCGGTCGGGGAATCGGCCGAGCCGTCGCCGAGCTCCTCGCCCGGGAAGGGGCCGCCGTCGTGGTGAACGACCTCGGCGTGGAGGTCGACGGCCGTGGGGCGCAGCAGGGGCCCGCTTCGGAAGTGGCCGAGAAGATCCGGGCTGAAGGAGGCCGTGCCGTGCCGAACTTCGACAACGTCGCGGACTTCGAGGCCGCCCGGCGGATCGTCGAGACGGCCGTCCGGGAGTTCGGCCGCCTCGACATTCTCGTCAACGTGGCCGGAATCCTCCGGGACCGGATGATCTTCAACATGACCGAGGAAGAATGGGACGCCGTCGTCGCGGTGCATCTCAAGGGCACGTTCAACTGCACCCGCCATGCTGCCGTCCTGATGCGACAGCAGCGTTCGGGCCGCATCATCAATTTTTCGTCCACTTCGGGTCTCTACGGGAACTCGGGCCAGGCCAACTACGGCGCGGCCAAAGACGGAATCGCAGGCCTGACGCGGGTCGTCGCACGTGACCTCGGGAAATACGGGGTGACCGTCAACGCCATCGCCCCCGCCGCAGCGACCCGCATGACGGCGACCGTGCCCGAGCGGGCGCGGGCGGTCCGGGCGAGCCGGGGAATGGCTCCGCCCCCGCCGCTCCGGGCGGAGCCGGAGGACGTCGCACCGTTCGTCGTCTACCTGGCCACGGACCGGGCCGCCGACATCAACGGGCAGACGTTTTTCGTGATGGGGGGCGTGGTTTCGTGGTTGCCGGACCCGGCCCCGGTGAGAACCATCGCGAAGAACGGTCGATGGACGCCCGAGGAGATCGCGACGGTCTTCCCCCGGACGCTGGGCATGGATCTGGTGAACCCCGCCCCGCCCGAGGAAACCCCCTCGAAGTAGGCCGGGGCCCTCTCGTGGCCGTCCGCCGTCGCCGGGCTTCGTCGAGCCCCGGAACGGAAACGAGTTCCGACCGCGGCCTCTTCCTCGCGGCCGTTCTGGTCGCAGGGGCGGCTCTGGTGGCCTTCGCTCCTGCCTTGCGGAACGGCTTCGTGTGGGACGATCGACTCGTTCTCGCCCAACTTCGGGCCGTCGACGGCATCGAAGACCTCTGGGTCGTTCCGCCGCGCATCCCCCGCTACTATTACCGCCCTCTGGTCTTCGCGACTTACTGGGTGGATCGGGCTCTCGGAGGCGAAACTCCTTTCTGGTTCCACGTCTCCGTCCTCGTCGCGCACCTCGCGTGCTCGCTTCTCGTGTTCGCCCTGGCGCGGCGCCTCGGCGGGAGTCTCGCGGCGGCCCTTCCGGCGGGGCTCTTCTTTGCCGTGCATCCCGTACACGTCGAGTCGGTCGCGTGGATGGCCGGCCGGGCGGACGTTCTCTCGGGTCTCTGGCTGCTCGCGGCTTTGCTCGCCTACCTGAGCTCGGGGCTCGCGGGCTTCGCGCTCGCGGGATGTTTCTACCTTCTCTCGTTGCTGGCCAAGGAAACCGCACTCTTCGCGTTTCTCGTCTTCCCGGCAGCGGAGCTTTGCGTCGGGAGAAAACCGAGACTCCGCGGGCTCTTGCCCCTGCTCTCGGCTCTCGCCGTGTACGCTCTCCTCCGTTGGGTCGGAGTCGGAGCTCTGGGCGAGCCCTGGTCTCCCTCGTCCGTTTCCTGGCCCGAATTTCTCGGAGCGCTCGGCTTCTACGCGCGAAAGGCCCTCTGGCCCGTCGGCCAGGATGTCTATGTCGATTCGCTGCCGGTCTCCCCTGCATACGTGATTCCGGGGGCTCTTCTCCTGGGAGCCGTCGCCTTTTCCCTCCTGGGCCCCTGGCTCGTTCGGTTCTCCGCCCTCTGGTTCGTCTCCACCCTTTTGCCGGCTTTGGCTCTTCTCTGGGTTCCCGTTTCCACGACGCCGGTCGCGGAGCGCTACCTCTACGTTCCCAGCGTGGGCGTGGCCCTCCTGGTGGGGTGGGGGATCTCCTGGTTCCACGGCCGAAGCACGGACCGGCCGGCTCGACGTCGCGCCTACGCTCTCGCCCTTCTGGCCGTGGCGTGTGCGGGGGTGGTGTCCTGCTGGAAAAGGAACGACGTGTGGGTCGACGAGGTCGCCTTCTGGGAGGCTGCGGTCCGGAGCTCGCCGAGCCTTCTCCCGCAGAGGGAACTCGCCGACGCGTTGCTTCGACGGGGCGACCTCGAGCGCGCGGAGAAGACCTACCGTGAAGCCCTGGGACGGCCCGCATCCGAGGAGGAGCGTGCGATGACCTGGGCGAACCTGGGAAACCTCTACCGACGGCAGGGCCGCTTCGACGAGGCCGTCGCAGCCTTCGAAAAGGCCGCGGGGATCGTGGCCCATCCGCTCGTTTTTCACGGCCTCGGCTTCGCGTGGATGAAAAAGGCCGAGCAGGCGCAAGCGGCGGGAGACGCGAGGGGGGTGTGGGATGCCGTCCAGCGGGCCAGGCGTGCCTTCGAGACGGCCGTGCGACTGGGCGAGAGCGACCCTCGCGCCTTCCGGGACTGGGAAGCCTCGAAGACCTACCTCCTGCTCGGGCAGGTGCTCGCGGCTCTCGGGGAGAAGGAAGCGGCGAAAAAAAGGCTCCGGCAGGCGCTCGAGGCCGGGCCTTCGGAGCTCGTCGCCGAAACGGCGCGGGATTTTTTGCGGTCCCTCGGACCGTAACGCCGTCTTTTCTTGCGCCGGGCCGCGGGCCGTGCAAAAGCCACTAGGACCGAAGAGGGGGACGAAGGCATGATTTCGGTTCTCGAGGGCATTCGGGTCGTGGAGGTCGCGGATTGGGGCTTCGTTCCTTCGGCCGGAACGGTTCTGGCCGATTGGGGAGCCGACGTCGTCAAGGTCGAGCATCCGGTTCGGGGAGACCCGATCCGAGGGCTCGTGACTTCGGGGATCGTCCCGGGAGCGCGCGGGGTCAACTTCTTCGTCGAGCAGCTCGGCCGGAACAAGCGCAGCATCGGTCTCGACCTGGCGAAGGACGAGGGAAGGGAGGTCCTCTGCCGGCTGGTCGAGCGTGCGGACGTCTTTCTCACGAACTTTCTGCCCTCGGCACGTCGCCGCCTGCGGATCACCTACGAAGATCTGAAGGCGGTCAACCCCAGGATCGTGTACGCGAAGGGGCACGGGCAGGGTCAGCGTGGCCCGGACGCCGACAAAGGCGGGTACGACGGTGCTTCGTTCTGGGCTCGAGGGGGGATCGCGGACCGGCTGACGCGTCCGGGAGAGCCGCTCGTCATGCAGCGCCCGGCATTCGGAGACTTCACGGGCGGGATGTTCCTGGCCGGTGGCATCGCGGCGGCGCTCTTTCGGCGGGAAAGGACCGGCAAGGGCGGGGAAGTGGACGTGTCGCTCCTGGGAAACGCCGTGTGGGTGCTTTCCCCGGACATCGTGGCAGCGATGACGTACGGGTTCGAGCTGCCGCCGTCGGGAGTGGGAGGCACACCGAACCCCCTGGTTCGCATCTACGCGTGCAAGGACGGCAAGCGGATCAGCCTGATGATGTTGCAGGAAGAGCGATTCTGGCCGATTTTCTGCCGGACGATCGACCGTCCCGACCTTCTGGAAGATCCCCGCTTCGCGACTGCCGAGGCCCGGAAGGCCAACGTCGACGAGCTCGTGCGTGTTCTCGAGAGCGTTTTCGCCGCCCGCACGCGAGAGGAATGGGCCCGGGCGCTGCGCGCCTCGGATTGTATCTGGGCACCCGTGCAATCCCCCTCCGAGGTTCCCGACGACCCGCAGGTCGTGGCGAACCGGTACGTTCTGGAGTTTCCGCATCCCGCGCACGGGCGGTTTCGAGTGGCCGCGAGTCCCGTGCAGTTCGACAACGAGGCTCCCGAGGTGCGGAAAGCGGCCTCCGAGAGCGGGGCGGACACCGAAGAGGTCCTGCTGGAACTCGGCTACGGTTGGGAAGACATCGCGCGACTCAAGGACGCACAAGTCGTCCCCTAGGCAGGTGGCCGCACGACCGGGCTGCCTCGATCGCCCGCAAGTAGGGAACGCAGGGCCTCTTGCGTTTGACGAATTCGACGGCCTCGTCGAGACCGAGGCCCTCGACGAAGTGAAGGTACGCGATGGCCACCGTCGGCGCGCGGTTCATACCCGCGTTGCAGTGAACGTACACCCGTGTTCCGCCGGCCTGGAGTTCCACGAGGCCGTCCAGGATCGTCCCCAGCCTTTGCGCGAGCGCCTCGACGTCACCGTCGGCGACCGGGAAGCGCCGGAAGACGATCCGGTTCGCCCGGTATTCCTGTTCGAGTGCCCGGAGTTCGAGATCTTTGGAAGCCAGATCGGCGTCGTCCTGGAGGCTCGCGACAGCTCCGATCCCGTGGCGTTCTTTGAGCCAGGGGATGTCTTCCGTGCGCGGGTACTCTCCGATATAGAGATGTTCCGTGATGGGGCTCACGCTCGGCCTGCCGAGCGGCCGGGGGGAGGCTCCGGAGTGAAAATACCAGGAGAAATCTCGAGCCATGAAAGGGTTCCGGATTCCGCCGAGTTTCGCGCCGATCGGAGTTTCGTGCAAGCGTCGGGAGTGGAAAGGCCTCGAATCGATCCTGCTTTCTCTTCTCCTTTCGGTCGGTCTCGCGGCTGCCGCAGGAGAGAAAGAAGCCGGACGCCCGGAAGCCGAAGTTCTCCGGAGCGGTTCTTGGAGCATGGAATTGCCGCTCGGCCTGCAAGCCGACGCCGCCTACGTGCCCGAGTCGAACCCGATGACAGAGGCGAAAATCGCCCTGGGCAAACTCCTCTATTTCGACCCGCGGCTTTCGAAGGACGGCACGGTTTCGTGCGCGAGCTGCCACAATCCGTTCCACGGCTTCGCGGACCCGGCGCCTACCTCCAAAGGAGTGCGAAACCAACTCGGCACGCGGAACAGTCCTACGGTCATCAACCGCCTTTTCTCCCAGGAGCAGTTCTGGGACGGGCGGGCGAAAGACCTCGAGGAGCAAGTTCTGGGCCCGCTCACGAACCCCGTCGAGATGGCGAACGCGTCCCACGACGAGGCCGCGCAAAGGATCGGGAAGATCGCGGGTTATCGGCCTCTTTTCGAGAAAGCGTTCGGTGACCCGAAGGTCGACATCGAGCGGATCGCGAAGGCGATTGCCGCCTACGAGCGGACCGTCGTCTCGGGAGACAGCCCCTTCGACCGATACCAGGCGGGCGATCGAGACGCCATGAGTCCTTCGGCGGTCCGGGGCATGGAACTTTTCAACGGAAAGGCCAACTGCAAGGCCTGCCACTCGGGTTTCAACTTCACCGACGAGAGCTACCACAACCTGGGAGTCGGCTGGGGAAAGGATCCGGGCCGTTTCGAAGTGACGAAAAACGAAGAGGATCGCGGGGCGTTCAAGACACCGACGCTTCGAAACGTGGCGCTCACGGCGCCTTACATGCACGACGGCAGCGAGGCGACGCTCGAGGAAGTGGTGGAATTCTACGACCGGGGCGGCAACAAGAATCCGAACCTCTCCCCCGAAATGAAACCCCTCGGCCTGAGCGAGCAGGAAAAGCGGGACCTCGTGGCTTTCCTGCATGCCTTGACGGGCCCGGTGCGTAACGCGGAGCCGCCCGCGTCGCTCCCGCGCTGAAGTCTATTCCAGGAGGATCCGCTCCGGCATGAGCGCCCACGGACCCGGGCGCAGGTGTCTGCCGAGCTCGCGGAGTCGCTCGAGGCTTTCGGAGAGTACCCCCCGGGCCGGAGACAGGGAAGGACGGGCCATTTCCCGGATACGTTCCCACGGTGCCCTGGCAGCGGGATAGAAGACGAGACGAACGGGTTCGCGCGCCGGGATCCCCGCGCGTTCCTTCGCCGCCGCCAGCGCGTCGGAAAAGCCCCCGATGGCGTCGACGAGCCCCAGGTCCACGGCCTGGCGACCGGTCCACACTCTCCCGCCGGCGACCCGCTCGACCTCCTCTCGGGAAGACCGCCGGCTCGTGGCGACGCGTTCGAGAAAAAGGTCGTAGACGTCGTCGATTTCTTCTTCGATCCGACGCCGGGCGGCCTCGTCGAGCGGGGAGAACGGGTCGTGGATCGTGGCGTAGCGGTCTCTCGAGAGGACTTCGACGCGAACTCCCGCTTTCTCGAGAGCGTCCCGAAGGTTCGGTCGAACGTAGAAGACGCCGATCGACCCGGTCAGAGAGGTCTCCGACGCGAACACGAGATCGGCACCGCAGGCGAGGTAGTACCCCCCCGATGCGGCGACGTCCGAGAGGGAGGCGACGACGGGCTTTTTCTCTCCGGCTTCCCGGATCGCTCGCCAGACGAGGTCGGACGCGAGGGCCGACCCTCCCGGACTGTGAACGCGAACGAGGATCGCACGAACATCGGGGTCGGAGAGAGCGGCCTCGAGCGCTCGGACGAGTTCCGTCGCGGCCGCGCCGGCGGCGGGCGGGCCGTCGAGCGTGATGGTTCCGTCGACCGGTACGACGGCCACGGCGTGGCGAGGTCTCCGGAGAATCCCGGACTGCGACCGGTGGTACGTCTCGAGGTCCACCAGGGGAGCATGGGCCAGGTCCCGAGCTCGAATCTCGCTCAGGGACCGGACGCCGTCCGCGAGACCGAGGCGAACGAAGTCCTCCGGGCGTGAGGGGGCGTTCTCGAAAATCTCGAGGACCCGGCCGTCGGGCAGCTTCCGGGCTCGGGCGAGCGCAGAGACGAAGGACGTGCGCACGCTTTCGAGCAACGATTCGGCCATTTCGCGGTGTTGCTTCGACATGCCCCGTCCGGTCAGGAAATCGGGACCCGTCTTGTACGGGCCGGTTCGAGCCACGTAGAAGTGCACGCCGAGCTTCTCGAAGAGCTCGCCGAAAAAGAGGTAACGGAGCGAGAGGCCGAGCAGCGGCGCGGTCGTACCCGGGGAAACGTACAGCGGTGAACCCGCCGATGCGAGAAAGAAATCTCGGTTGGCGAGGGGCGCCTCCGTCTCGAGAAGAGAGACGACGCTCTTTCCCGCCTCTCGGAAACGGAGAAAGCTCTCGCGGAATTCCTCGGCCCGGGCCCAGCCGATTTCGGGGCTACGTACCCTCACGACGAGGCCGGAAAGCCTCGGGTCCGAGGAGGCCCGGTCGAGGAGGTGGAGTGCCTCGACGGCCGTGAGCTTTCCGGGGAAGAAGAACCGGGTCAACTCCGAATCGGGCGGCCCCTCGTCCCAGGAGCCGTGGAAGTCGAACAAAAGGAAGCTGCCGTCTTCGACACGGGCCCCGATCCATTGCCGGTAGACGATCCACGCGAGGACGAGCAGGGATGCGAAAAGAAGAAGTCTCCGGACGGCTCGGCGCACCGGGCCCGATCACTCCTTCCGGGAGGCGAAAAAAGCGTGGACGAGCGGCAAGTCGAAGACCCCCCACAGACCGACGTGCCGGGGAGCGAGCGCGGCGAGTCTCGAGATGGCCTTCCCGAGCTCGTCTTCGACGACGGGTCTCGGCGCGCTTCCCTCGAGCTCTTTCGCGACGCACCGGAGAACGGCGGCCGTGTACCCGAGAAGCTCCCTTTGCTCCGAAGAATCCGGGTCGGGTACCGCCCGGGAGAGTTCTGCGAGTTCGCGGCTCGCGGTCGAGAGCTGCTCGGCGAGCCTTTTCGGGTCGGCGCCGGTGGGCCTGCGAATGTCCCCGTGGGCGACGGCCGGACGCACGGCCTGCTCGAAGCGCCGCCAGAATTGCGGGCCGTACGCTCGAAGCTCCCGGGGAATGGAGCGTCCGAGCTCGCCCGAACGACCCCAGGTTCCGAAGGCGTACGCGAGGAGGTTCAGCGGATAGGCCCAAACGGAGTAGGCGCCGAATTGCAGCAGGGAGACCTCGGAGACGCCCGCGGTACGGTAGAACTCCAGATCCTCTTCGATCACCTCCACGAGCGGGACCCCACAGCCGAAAAACAAGATGGCGTCCCCGTAGTACTCGAACACCCGAACGCGGGGCCCGAAGATTCGGAGGTATCCCTCCAGGGCTCGCCGGTAGAACCGGTTGCGCTCGCACGACGGGTCGGAAAGAGCGTGAGCGTAGCAACGTTCTCTGGGTGCGAACTCGCAGAAAACCCGCTCCGCGGGGGCGGACTCGAGTTCGGGCTCGATGGTGTCGTGGTAGGCGAGAGCGTAGATCGAGTGGGGGAAGCCTCGCTCCTCGAGGCGCCGAGCCACCGCATTGCAGACCCGGAGGCTCTGTTCGGAGGGAGAAAGCCCCTTGCAGCCGGCGCACCGGCACCAGCCCCCCTCCCAGAAATCGGCGCCCCACAGGTGCAGGGCTCCGAGACGGGGGTTCGCCGTGGCGAGCTTCCATGCCCTGTCCGCTACCTCCGCCAGTGCCTCGGGCGAGCTCGGGCAGAGGTTTCCGAGATCCGTCCTCCGGCCGTCCGGCCCCTCGGGGAACCACTCCGGGTGGTCCCGGAAACGCTCCCTCGGAAGCAGAACCGGCAAAACGTGGCCGCCCCACTCGATCCCGATGCCGCGCTTCGAGAACTCCGGCTCGAGCTCTCGGATCGTGAAGGCGGAGTCGAACGGGTGGTGAATGAAGAGGAAGGCGTTGGCTCCCGTTTTGCCGAGCCAGTCGACGAAGGCGACGTCGGACGGAAGCCGGCTACGGAGCTTTTCGGGTTCCGAGTAGTGCCACGTATGGATGTCCGAGGCGTAGGCGCGGACCCGGAAAGCGGGTTTCTCGCGAAGCTCCGGGACCGCCACACCTTCGGCCGTAAGTCGCGGGATTTCTTCGAGGGGGCTCCCGTGAAAGGACCACCGGCAGCCCCAGTGCTCGAGAAGCCGGTAGACTCCGTGGAGCACGGCCCGCTCGCTACCCCCCAGGACGCAAAATCCGGACGCCGAGGGGACGACTCGGAATTCGCCCTCCTCGAGGGGCCCCGTCTCCGGAAGCGGAGCCCTCCCCACCACGACCCCGGGACGCACGAGCGACGGGTCCCGGACGGGAGCCAGAGGGACGCGGCTCATGGCCTGGAGGTAGTGGCAGAGTTCGGCCGAGGCGAAGCGCAGGGTTTCACCGGCACCGCTCGGGATTCGCACTTCCGCCCGGAAGAGATCCTCGGAGCGCAACCTCACGCGGGCTACTCCCGCAAAAGAACGTCGGCTCCCAGCCGCACCGTGTGGAGGAGGCGGGCGAAGCTCGGGTGCCGGCGGGCGCGCTCGCGGAGTTTCACGATGAGAAACCTTTGGAGGCGGTAGCGGTCCCATCGGGGTCTGGATACCGTAGGAACCCTTCCGCCCGCCTTCTCGAGCGGCTCCCACAGCCTCTCGAGAGGGTATCCCCACTCGGCCAGGTCGTCGGGGTCGAGTTCCTCCACGAGTCTTTTCGTGAATTCCAGGCGCCGCGGGTCGCTCGCGACCTCCGAAACCCACTTTTCGACCGATGCGGTGGTGGGTCGTCGTTCACGATCGACGGTGATGGGATCTCCGAGGCCCTTCGCCGCGGGCTTCTGCCGGCCGTATTCGACGGCCTCGGGTTCGTGGGGGATCCCGAGGAAGCGGAAAATTTCCTCGAGGTGCCGTTCGGGACTGGCGACGAGTTCCTCGTAACGCACGTGGTGGATGGGCACGCGCCGCTCGCGCAGAAACTTCGCGATGGCCGGCACGTACCGGCGCAGGATCGGGTTGTAATCCTGAGCCGCTTCGTAGTCTCCGTGGAAAAAGGATTCCGCGTAGGAAGCGAAGACCGCGAGGGGGTGTCGGGTGAGAACGACGTAGCGAGCGGCGGGGTAGAGCTTCGAGACGAAGTCGAGGACAAGTGCGTAAGCCGGTGTTTTGTCGAGGAAAAGCTTCTTTTCCGGCTTCGTCGAGAGCATGCGCCCGTAAAGCGTGTCCGCGTAGGCGCGGCAGGCGTCGAGGTAGTCGTGTTCCCCGTTCGGCAGATCGGCCACGAACTCCCGCAAAGCCTCGGCGGACAGGATGTGGTCGTAGGGCGCCTTCTGGACGTTGGCGTAATAGCCCAGGTGGGCGAGGGGGGTGAGAAGATGCGGTTCGGGGCGCGCAAAGACGAGGGAATGGGCGCCGATCATCCGCGCGAGCAGGGTGGATCCCGATCGCGGGGCTCCGATGACGAACACCAGTCGGTCTTGCATGGGAGCTTTCAGAACTTTCAGAAAAAGATCGAGAGGATCGTTTTTCTCTTTTCGAGCATCCGGTCGAGCATCGTCCGGATCCTTCGCTTCACCTGCCGCACGAGTTTTTCGATGGCTTCGTCTTCCGCGTGGGCGTCCCCGGAAAACTCCATGGGCTCACCGAAGGTGATCCGGTATTTGACCGGGAACGGAACGAGGCCGAGCGGCCCGAGCCAGGGCCAGGTGAGGGTCAGGGGGAAGGCCGGCATCCCGAGGAGCCGCGCCACGCTCCGGAGGTTGGCGATTCCGGGAGCCTGTTCTTCCGAGCCCACCACGGCCACGGGCACGATGGGCGTCCGTGTCGCGAGGGCGAGCCGCATGAATCCGAGACCGAACCTCTGCAACCGGTAAGCTTGCCAGTAGGGTTTGTTCATCCCGCGGACCCCTTCCGGAAACACGATGACCGCTTCGTCACGGTGGAGGAGGTCCAGACAGTTTTTCGGCGTGCCGACCACCGATCCCGACCGTACCATGACGATGTTGATCCAGGGAACCCGTGGGAGCCAGTACTCCCCCATCCCCCGGAGGATGCGAGGTGGCTCGCCCTCCAGGAAAACGCCCGTGGCGATCATGGCGGCGTCGAGGGCGATCTGACCACCGTGGTTGGCGACCACGAGAACCCGCCCGGCCGGCAAGCGCTCGACTCCCGCGAGCTCCACCCGGAAGTAGTAGCGGTAAAAAAGGCTCGTGAGCAGGAGGATCCGCCTGGCGACCGCCGGATGGAATCCCCACGGGTCGTAACCGTACTCGTTTTTCCGGAGGGGAACACGGGCGAGCCGCTCCTCGATTTCTTCCTCCAAGCGCAGTACGGCCGAGGGGGCCAGGGCCCGCAGGGCGCGCCCCGTGCTTTCCGCGAGCTCGTCGGCCAGCTCGACGAGCGGGTGGTGGCGGGAGGTTGCGCGGGCCGCGGCTCGTCCCCGGACGCGGGCGGACGGCAGGGCGGGCACGGTGGGGGCTGTCACCGCCATGCGTCGTCCCCCCGGCCGAACTTCGCAAAAACGTCCGGAAGCGAGTGGCGGGGCCGGAAGCCCGTCTCGGCGACGAACCGGCGTCCGTCGAGCGTGCAGGGGTATTTGACGAAGTCGACGGCTCCGTCGGGGAACGGGAACAACCTCCACCGGAAAAGCCGCCGGATGGTTCTCCGGAGGACGAACTCGGGTAGCGGGACGGGCACCCCACCCGTTTCTCGAATGGCCACGTGGAGCGGTACCGCCCCCGGACCGACCAGGTTGAAGATCCCCCGCAGCTCGTGCTCGAGTGCGAGCACGATCGCGTCGGCGACGTCTTCTTCGTGCACGAACTGCATCATCGGGTTGAAGCCGAGGACGGTGGGAACGTACTCCATTCGCAAATACTGGCTGATGGCACTACGGACCGTAGGTCCGAGGATGTTGACCGGGCGCAGGACGACGACCCCCAGGTCGGGGTGCCGCCAGAGGAACGCCGTTGCCAGCATGTCCACCTCGGCCAGGTCCCGTACCTCGGGGTACGTGCGGCTCACGTTGAGCGGCGCGTCTTCGTCGAGGTAGTACGAGTTCTCGGGTAGGGCGCCGTAGACGTACGAGCTCGAAAAGACGACGACCTGCCGGACGCCGTATTCGACGGCGTATTCGAGGACCCTCCTCGTTCCCAGTACGTTGACCTCGTGCCGGAGGGCGGGTTCGGTGCGGAAGTGTCGTACGAATCCCAGGTGGACGATGGCGTCGGGGCGCTCCGTGCGGATCAGGTCCTCGAACTTCTTCTTTCGGAGGTCGAGCGGGTGGATTCGAATTCCCTTCGGAGGTCGGCGCCACGGTGCCCGGTCCACTCCGAGCACTTCCACGCGTCCGTGGAGGCGACGTGCCACGAGCCGGCCGAGCCCCCCGGATATCCCCGTGATGAGTACGCGTCGCATCCCCTAGGACAAGCGCGGGTGGGTTTTGCCCTACCTGGCCTTTGTGCTAGGTGTTTTTTATAGTCGCTTTTGCCGCCGCGCAAAAGAGTCGGGGTTTCGCATGTCCGGCCACTCGAAATGGAGTACGATTCGCCACAAGAAAGCCGTCAAGGACGCACGCAAGGGGAAACTTTTCACGAAGCTCATCCGGGAAATCACGGTGGCTGCCAGGCTCGGGGGCGGAGACGTGAATTCCAACCCGAGGCTCAGGACGGCCGTGCAAATGGCCCGTCAGAACAGCATGCCGAGCGAAAACATCGAGCGGGCCATCAAGAAAGGGACCGGCGAGCTCGAAGGGGAGTCCTACGAGGAGGTCGTCTACGAGGGGTACGGCCCGGGCGGGGTAGCGGTGTTGCTCACGTGCTTGACGGACAACAAGAACAGGACGGTCGCGGAAATTCGCAAGCTCTTCGAGCGGCACGGGGGCAGCCTCGGCGAGAGCAACTGCGTCGCGTGGATGTTCCGAAAGACGGGTGTCCTCACCGTGGACCGCTCCAAGGTGGACGAGGAACGGCTCATCGAAGTGGCGCTCGAAGCGGGAGCTTCGGACGTCGTGGAAGCGGACGAATACTTCGAGGTTCTCACGCCCCCGGAGGCTTTCGAAGCGGTCCGGACGGCAATGGAAGAGGCGGGAATCCCGGTGGAGTCGGCCGAAGTGACGATGCGGGCGACCGGCACCGTCAGCGTGACGGGCAAAGAGGCGGAACAGACCTTGCGACTTCTCGAGGCTCTCGAGGAGCACGACGACGTGCAGAGCGTCGCCTCGAACTTCGACATCCCGCGCGAGGAAATGGAACGGCTCAGCGCGTGACGGCGAGCGGAGGAGCAGGCGGGACGTGGCGGAGGGGCGGTTTCGGGGGAGGGTGCCGAGGATTCTGGGCGTGGACCCGGGGACGGTCCGGACGGGTTGGGGGGTGGTGGAGAAAGGCCCCCGCGGGCTTTCGTGCGTGGCCGGTGGCGCGATAGAGCTCCGGGGCTCGCGGTCCGAGAGGCTCGGGCGGATCTGCCGGGAGCTCGTGGACATCGCTCGACGCTATCGGCCGACGGCCGTGAGCCTCGAGAAAGCCTTCGCTGCCGCCAACCTCCAGGCCGCGCTGCGGCTCGGAGAGGCCCGGGGTGCGGTACTCGCGGCAGCTGCGCTCGCGGGGCTCGAGGTTTTCGAATACAGTCCCGCGGAAATCAAGCTTGCCGTCGTGGGTTACGGCCGAGCGGAAAAGCAACAGGTGCAGGCCATGACGCGACACCTCCTCGCGCTCCCCTGCCCTCCGGGGCCGGACGAGGCGGACGCGCTCGCCTCCGCCATCTGCCACCTGCACGTGGCCGACGTCCGCGAGCGGGTCGGAGGCTCCTTTTCGGTCGCGCGCAAGGGGGGAGGGAGGAGGGCATGATCGGCCACCTGAAGGGGACGCTCGAGTCGAAGAGCCCCGGGGGCGTGGTCGTGGACGTGCACGGTGTCGGGTACGAGCTTCTCGTTTCCCTTCAGTCGTTCGCAAGGTTGCCGGAACCGGGAGCTGCCGTCGACCTCTGGACCGTGACCTGGGTTCGAGAGGATTCGATCGAGCTCTACGGGTTCGTCGACCGCACCGAGCGAGAGCTTTTCCGGCTTCTCGTGACCGTTTCGGGCATCGGGCCCAAGCTCGCCCTGGCCATCCTCTCCGGGCTTCCGGTCCCCGAGCTACGGCGGGCACTCGAAGCGGAGGACGTGGCCAGGTTGCAGGCCATTCCGGGGGTGGGACGCAAGACGGCCGGCAGGCTCGTCGTCGAGCTGAGAGATCGGGTAGGACGAATCCCCTCCGAGGAGAACGGAAGGGACGCGCACCTCCGGGAGGCCGTTCTGGCGCTGGTGAACCTCGGGTACAGGGCGGGAGACGCGCAGAGGGCGGTCGAGGCGGCCCGGCGGGCCGGCCGGGAGAGGATCGAAGACTTGATCCGCGAAGCTCTCCGCCAGCTCGGGCGTTGACTCTTCCATGCGGCGGGACGAGCGCAGAAATCCGGAAAGGACGGCGGAGGACGTCGCCGTCGAGTCGAGCCTTCGGCCGACGCGGTTCGAGGATTACGTCGGCCAGGACACGGTCAAGGCCAATCTCCGTGTGGCGATCGAAGCGGCCCGCAAGCGAGGCGAAGCTCTCGACCATGTTCTCCTCTACGGCCCGCCGGGTCTGGGCAAGACCTCGTTGGCTCACGTGATCGCCCGGGAGATGGGAGTCAACCTTCGTGCGACCGCCGGTCCCGTGATCGAAAAGCCGGGGGATCTCGCGGCGATCTTGACGAACCTGGAGGAGGGTGACGTTCTTTTCATCGACGAGATCCACCGCCTGAGCCGGCCCGTCGAGGAGATCCTCTACCCGGCCATGGAAGACTTTCAGATCGATCTCCTGATCGGGCAGGGGCCCTCGGCCCGCTCGATCCGACTCGACCTGAAGAGGTTCACCCTCATCGGAGCCACGACGAGGGCCGGCATGCTCACCTCCCCCCTACGCGATCGATTCGGGGCGACGTTTCGTCTCGAGTTCTACTCCACGCAGGAGCTCACCGAGATCGTACGCCGCTCCGCCAGGCTTCTCGGCGTGGTGGTGGACGACGGAGGAGCCGAGGAAATCGCCCGACGGGCCCGGGGTACGCCTCGGATCGCGAACCGGCTTTTGCGGCGCGTGCGGGATTTCGCCGAGGTCCGTGCGGCAGGACGGATCGACCGGGAGGTCGCCGACCGGGCTCTCGCGCTTCTCGAGGTGGACGAGCGGGGTTTCGACAGGATGGATCGTGCCATCCTGCTGACGATCATCGAAAAGTTCCACGGCGGGCCGGTCGGGATCGAGACCCTGGCCGCCGCGGTGGGCGAGGATGCGGAAACGATCGAGGACGTCTACGAGCCTTTTCTGATCCAGGAGGGCTACCTGGACCGAACGCCTCGGGGGCGGGTCGCGACCCGCCGGGCGTTCTCCCACTTCGGAAAACGGCCGGAATCGGAGGGAAAGCTGTTCCCATGAACGGTGTCGGGAAAGCTCTGATCCTTTTCGGTCTCGCCCTGGTGGTCCTCGGTGTACTTCTCACGCTGGTGGGGAAGATCCCGTGGATCGGCAGGTTGCCGGGGGACATCTACGTCCGCCGCGAACACTTCACGTTCTACTTCCCGCTCACGACCTGCCTTTTGCTGAGCGCGCTCCTGACGCTCCTCCTCTACCTTTTCCGGCGCTGAGCGACCGCCGCGGGCGTGCCGCCCTCGCAGGGAGAGACTTCGCTTCCCCCGTCCTCGAGGGGTCGTAGCCCGGAAGGCGCCCGAGCTCCGCGCGGAGTTCGGGAGACTCGAGCGCCGAGAGAAGGGCGCGCCCGAGCGGCTCCCGGCAGAAGTCTTCCCGCAGGACGAGGTCGTACTCCTCGCGGTCGACCGGCACGAAGTCGAGCCCCAGGGCGGCCGCCGCGGATTTCACCCCGAGACCGCAGTCGGCGAGCCCCGAAGCCACCGCGGCCGCCACGGCCATGTGCGTGAACTCTTCCCTTTCGTAGCCGCGGACGGACACCGCAGGGATTCCCAGGCGGCGGAGGTGGAAATCGAGAAGAACGCGCGTACCGGACCCCGGCTGCCGGTTCACGAACCGGACGTCGTCGCGTGCGAGGTCTTCGAGTCCCCGGATGTTCTTCGGGTTGCCCGGCCGGACGATCAGACCTTGCTCGCGGACGACGAAGTGGCGGACCACCACGGGAAGATCCCGCACGCAACGCACGATGTCCGCGACGTTGTAGGCGCCCGTGGTCGGGTCGAGGAGGTGAGTTCCCACGAGGTGCGCTTCCCCCCGGGCCAGGGCGTGAAGACCCCCGAGGCTTCCGACGTTGGAAACCGAGAAGCGAAGCTCGGGGTTCCGGCGACGGAGGTGGTCCTCGAGCACCGCCAGGGCAGGGTCGTGGCTTCCCGAGAACACGATCGTGTGCTCGATCGCGTCCGGTTCTCGGAGGAGCTCGACACGAACGGTTTCTCCGGCCGCCACCCCTTCGGAGAGTGCGGGGATCCGTACGAAGCCGTCGGCCCGGACCATCGTGGTGATGACGCCCGCCCCTCGGGGCAGGGGACTCGCCAGGAGCTTTTCTCCCACCCGACCGAGGGTCACGCGGACGAACTCTTCGAGCCCGAGTTTCGACGGAAGTTTGCGGGAAAGCACGGCTTGCAGGGAGAGGGGCGGAGCACAGGAGATTCCGAGAAGGCGTGCCAGGAGAGGGCGCAGGAGTTGCAGGCAGACGACGACCGCGGAGACCGGATAGCCGGGCACTCCGAGCACGGGGACGTTCCCGACGAACCCGCAGATCGCGGGTTTCCCCGGCATGATCTCGATGCCGTGGACCAGGACCCGGCCGAGCTCGCGCACAGCATGCACGGTGTAGTCTTTCGCTCCGGCGGAAGAACCGGCAATGACGAGAACCACGTCGTGGCTCTCGGCGGCGGACCGGATGGCCTCGACGAGCTTTTGGGGGTCGTCGGGAACGGGCGCGAGCCTGTCGGGGACGCCGCCCCACTCCCGGACGAAACCCGCGAGGATGCGGGAATTGAACTCGACGATCTCGCCGGGGCTCGGGACCCGCTCGGGTTCGACGAGCTCGCTGCCGGTAGGCAGGATGGCCACGCGCGGCAGGGCCCGTACCGACACTTCGAGGCAGCCCCCTGCCAGGAGCGCCCCGATGTCCACGGGACGTATCCGGTGACCGCGGGGCAGAAGAGGCTCCGTAGCCACGATGTCCTCTCCGGCGAGCCTCACGTGTTGCCACGGTGTCGCGGCCGCTCGGACCTGCACGTGCTCGCCGTCCACGGAAAAGACGTGTTCGATCATCACGACCGCGTCGGCCCAGGGGGGCAGCGGGCTCCCCGTGTCCACTTCGACGAAGGGCCTTTCCTCGGAGCCGGGTTCCTCCGCGCTGTTCCACCGCCGGAGCACGACGGGAGTCGCTTCGCTCGCCCCGAACGTGTCCCGGGACCGGACGGCGATGCCGTCCATGGCGGCTCCGTGGTAGTGCGGGGAGGAACGCAGGGCGTGGATCGGTTCTGCCGTCACGCGGTGAAGCGCCCGTTCCGTTTCGATTCGCTCGGCGCGAGTGGGCCGGACCTCCGGCGCCCCGACGAAGAGCTCGATCGCTTCCGCCAGGGGCTTTTTTTGCAGGTAACGCGTTCGCTCCATCAGAGCAGTCGGACCTCCACCTCGGTGCCGCTTTCCAGGCCTTCCGCGGAGGCCGGCACCCGCACGAGCCCGTCGGCCTGGACGAGGCTGAACACCGCGGCCGATTTCGCGGGGATCGGTACGGCTCGGAGACGGCCGTCCTGCCGTTCGAGGCGCACGCGTACGTAGTCCTCCCGCCCCGGTTGCGAAGCGACGTTCTGCCCGAGCACGGCGCGGACGGTACGATCCGGGGCGAACGCTTCCTCGGGTCGCTCGCCTTGCAGGAGCCGGAGCAAGGGTGCGCCGAAGAGCTCGAAGATGACCAGAGCCGAAACCGGGTGGCCCGGAAGTCCGAGCACGGGCTTGCCGAGCGCGCGGCAGAGGATCGTGGGTTTCCCGGGGGCGATGGAAATTCCGTGGAAGAGCACCTCGGAATCCGGGAAGCTCGTGATCACGTCGAGCGCGATGTCTTTGGTACCGACGGAACTCCCGCCGGACAGGAGCACGGCGTCGGCGAATTCCAGGGCCCGGGCGAGCGTGTGGCGGAGCTTGTCCGCGTCGTCCGGAACGACGCCGAAGCTCCGAACGATCCCCCCTGCTTCCTCCGCCATCGCTCGGAGCGAGAATTCGTTCACGTTCCGCACCTGACCCGGCTTCGGCTTCCTCGACGGCGAGACGATCTCGTCTCCCGTGGACACGAGCGCCACGCGGGGCCGGCGGTGCACCGGCACCTCCAGGATTCCGAGGCCGGTCAGTGCCCCGAGGTCGCGCGCTCTCAGGCGGCGCCCCCGGCGGAAGACCAGTTTTCCCCGTGCGATGTCTTCGCCGACTCGCACGACGTTCTCCCACGGGGAGACGCTCCGCTGGACCTCCACCGTGGAGTCCGGGAGTTCGTCGACGTACTCGAGCATCACGACCGCGTCCGCACCGGGTGGCAGCATCCCGCCCGTCGAGATTCTCACGGCCTCGCCTCGCTCGAGTTCTCGTCGAACGGCGCGTCCCATCGGGACGCTGCCGACCAGCCGGAGATAAGCCGGCTGGCTGGGCGACGCGCCGAACGTGTCGGCGGCGTGTACGGCGTAGCCGTCCATGTTGGCACGCGCGAAATGGGGGAGGTCTTCGGGTGCGAAGAGGTCCTCCGCCAGAACCCTCCGGAACGCCCGTTGCACGCGGACCTTTTCGCCGGGCAAGGGGGGGAAGCGGCCGAGATGCCCCCGAGCTTCCTCGGTCGTGACGACCCGGAAGAAGGACCTCAGCTTGGGAATTTCGTGTGCTCGAGGCATGGGAAGTCTCGACGGATTCGTTCGAGGTAGGCAAGGTCGACCTTCGCGATCGCGAGGTCTTCGGTTTCGCCGACTCGCGCGACCGGGACACCCCAGGGGTCGACGACCATCGTGTTGCCGAAATCCCGCGACCCCCTCGGCGTCGTTCCGACCTGATTGGGGGCGACGACGTACGCCTGGTTTTCCACGGCGCGAGCGCGGAGCAGCACCTCCCAGTGCGCCGCGCCGGTGACGTGCGTGAAAGCCGAAGGGATGCAAAAGACCTGCGTGCCCCTGCGCACCATCGCTCGGAAAAGCTCGGGGAACCTGAGGTCGTAGCAAATGGCCAGCCCGAGCACGCCGATCTCGGTCGGAACGACGGTGAGCTCCGTTCCCGCCAGGCGGGAGCTCGACTCGCGGAACTGCACGCCCCCCGGCAAGTCCACGTCGAAAAGGTGGATTTTCCGGTACCGGGCCAGGAGCCGCCCGGACGGATCGAAGCACAACGCGGTGTTGTAGGCTTTCCCTCCCTCGGCCCTCTCGAGGATCGATCCTGCCACGAGAAAGACGTCGTACTTTTTCGCCCACGACGAGCAGAGCTCGCTCGTCGGACCCGGAACCGTTTCCGCCCCGCTCGTGTCGGTCTCGTCCCGGGGCCTCCAGGAGAAGAGTTCCGGAAGCACCACGAGACGGCAGCCCCGGCGGCTCGCGGCCTCGATTCGGGATGCGGCCTTGGTCAGGTTGGCTTCTTTGTCCGGGCCCGAACAGGCTTGGACGGCGGCGACGAAATACTCGGCCATCCTTCCGGCCGGAAGCTATCGGAGGGCCCGAGGGCGGTCAAGTTCGAAGGCCCGATTGAACGATGCGTGCGGGCTGTGCTAGCGGCGAGGGGAGCGATGGTGCGAATCGTCAAACGCTACGCCAACCGCAAGCTCTACGACACGGAGACGAGCTCCTACGTGACGCTCGACGGCGTGGCCGAGCTGGTGCGGCAGGGGTACGACGTCCGCGTCGTCGACAACGAAACCGGCGAGGACCTCACGGCCCTCACGTTCGCCCAGATCATCCTGGAACGCGAAAAGAAAAAGAACGGGTTCCTCTCGCTTCCCTCGCTGCGGTGGATCATCCGGGAAGGGGAGGGGCGCTTGCAGGAGATCGTGCAGACGGTGGACCGCGGGAGGGAGGCGGTACGCGAGATCGCCGAGCGCGGGGTGGAACGGCTGGTCGGAGGCAAGAACACGAAGGGGCTCCTCGGCGAGCTCTTGGAACGGCCCCAGCGAAGTCTCGACCATCTCCAGCGGCAGATCGACGAGCAAGTGCGCCGGTCGATGCAGAAGCTGGCCGGGCACCCGGCTGTGCAGTCCGAACTCCGGCGAATCCAGACGAGCTTGCGGAGGCTCGAAAAGAAGCTCGAGCGGCTCCAATCTCCACGGCGGAGGAGGTCGAAGGGCCGGCGGGCGACGAATCGGGAGTGAGGATGGGTCCGAAGGGTCTCGGCCCCACGTTCCGCGTTTTGCCGTTCGTCCTCGGCTTCTGGGCCCTCGCGGCGGGGCCGGTTTCCGCGGGCGGTTTCGATCCCGCCTTGCGGGAAGCGCTCGAGCGCTCCCGGTACGTTTACATCCAGAGCCAGAGACCGGACGGTACCTTCGGCCGGAAAGCCGAGATCTGGTATCACTTCGACGGCGAATCGGTCTGGGTCGCGAGTTCGGCGAAGAGCTACCGCGTTCGGCGCATCCGTTCCGGACGCACCGCGGCCCGGATTTTCGTCGGTCGCCCCGACGGGCCCTCGTTCGAGGCGGAGGGGCGCGTCGTCGTCGATCCTGCGAGGGAAGCCGAGTTGCTCTCGGTCTTCTCCCGGAAGTACTCGGCCGACTGGGGGCGGTGGGAGGAGGCGTTCCGGCGGGGTTTCGCGAGCGGCGAGCGTGTCCTGGTGCGTTACGGCCCGAAGGAGGTCCCGCCGGGAGACGAGAAGGAGGAACCGCGTGAGCGCAGGTGAGCTGGGTTTCGGCGTCGTCGATTGCTGGGTGAACCCGAACCCACCCGAGGCGGCTCGACAGGAGAAGCCGGAGTTTCTGGTCCGCGTCGCGAGAGACTACTTCCACAGGGAGAAGGAGGTCTTCGCGGGAACTCCCTTCGACCGGATGGTCGCCGAGATGGACGCCGCCGGTATCGAGAAAGCGATCCTGACCGTCGACGCGCGGAACCCGGAGCCGTACGTCGAAGCTGCTCGCCGCTATCCGGGTCGGTTTCTGTTCTCGGCGCTCGTCGATCCTTTGCTCGGCATGGAAGCCGTCCGGACGGTGGAACGGCTGGCTCGCGAGTACGACATCCGGCTCGTCCGTCTCGTCCCGTTTCTTTTCGGGCGTGCGCCCAACGACAAGGTCTGCTACCCCGTGTACGCGAAATGCATCGAGCTCGGGCTCCCCGTTTCCGTCAACACGGGGATCCCCGGCCCCCCCATGCCGGCCGAACCGCAGCGCCCCCTTCACCTGGACGAGGTTTGCCTCTTTTTCCCGGAGCTCAAGATCGTCATGGCCCACGGGGCGGACCCGTGGTGGGGCGAGGCCATTCGGTTGCTCTTGAAATATGACAATCTTTATATGATGACCTCGGCATACCTGCCCAAGTATCTGCCGCCGGAGCTCGTGCACTTCATGAACACGAGGGGATCCACGAAAGTCCTCTTTGCCACGGACTGGCCCTTTCTGCCCTTCGACCGGGCCGTCCGCGAAGCCGCGGCACTCCCCTTCCGCGAAGGGGTTTTGCGAAAGTACTTGCGGGACAACGCGCTCGCTCTCTTCTCCTGGGATTGAACTTGCACGCGTGCGACGCCGGCGCGTTTCTGCGTCCGCCGGTGTGGTGCGGGCTCGACACCCGAAAACTGGTTTTTGCCATTGAACGGGGCGAGCCAGGCGGCACGTCGATTGCTTGGGTAGGCTCCAGGATGCGAAGCCACCCGAAATCGCGGGCTTTTCCGTGCAAGCCCTGCCCCAGGAGGTGCCGATGTCGAGGGTGATCGACAGGGAGCTTGCACGCATGTTGGCCGATCTCGAGCGGGACAACCCCGATCTCGACTTCGAGCTGTTCCATTCCGCTGCCCTGGCGGGTGGCGAGCCCCGGCAAGGTCAGCTCACCGGGACGAAAGCTCTCATGTTGGCGGTGCTCGAAGACGGGATTCGGAGCTACTTGAGTTCGTCGAAGGCCGTCTCGCAAGAAGCGGAGTTCTGGATTCTTTCGGACCGGCGCCGTTCGCCGTTCTCCTTCGTCGTGGTTTGCGAGATGCTCGGGCTCGATCCGGACGCCGTGCGGCAGGCGCTCAAGCGCATGAAGGAGCAACGGGTCCCGCCGAGGAAGGCGATCCCGCGTGCTCGGCCGAACGTCCGGGTCGCCGGGCGGGTGCAAGTCCGGGACGACGAGTGAGTCGGGCTCCTAGGGATGGGGCGTCCGCCGCCAGCGCTCGAGCTTGCGGCGGAAGCGTTCCTTCTCCTCCGGGGAGAGGCGTCGGTAGCGCTCGTAGTTCCGTCGGATTCGCTCCTTTTCGGCTTCCGAGAGGGAGCGCCACTTCTGGTATTGCCGCTCGATTCTCTGTCGTTCTTCCCGCGGCTTGTTGAGGTGTTTCCGGTAGCGGCGGTACGCGTCGTAGCGTTCGATCGGGGAGAGTTTCTCCCAGCGTTTTTCCTGGGCGAGGGAGAGGCCTGCGGTGGAGAACACGCACGAAAGGACACACCAAGCCACGAAGAGCCGAGTGCACCCCCGTTTCACGCCGAACTCCTCCGTTCCGGGGAGGTCTCCTCGCCGAAGGGGAGGGTGTCGACGGTCTCGAAGTGCTCGAGTTCGTCGAGGCGCTTGATGATCGGGTATTCGAGATAGAGGTCGGGCCTCTCGACGAGCTCGTGGGGAGGGGGCTGGACGCCGAGCGGGACCAGGATCGCTTCCGGACCCGCCAGAGTTCCGGCGGCGAGCAGCACGGCCAGGAATGCCGCCGCGAGCACCGCCACGGGTTTCCACCGAAAAGGCAGCCAGCGCCGGGCCGCGGGCCCGGGATCGAGCCTCGCCTCGGCGAGGCGTGCTTCGAGGCGAGTTTCGAAGTAGGGGCCGAGCTCGGGAGGGGGACCGCTCAGGACCTGCTGCAAGAGGACGACGGTTCGGCGGAGCGATCGCTCTTCCCGACTGCAGGAGGCGCAACGCGCGAGGTGCGCTGCCACGCGGCGAGCGCGGCGAGGGGCGAGCTGGCCTTCGACGAAGGCGGTCAGCTCGCGTGCGATCCGGGGACAGCGCATGCCTTCAGCCCTCTCCCCCGGCAGTTTTCTCGGAGAGAACATCCGCCAACTCCGTTCGCATTCTCACGGTAGCACGGTGGACGAGGCTTTTCACCGCGGAAACCGTGGTCCCGAGCGCCTCCGCGACCTCCTCGTAGGAAAAACCCTCGGCCCGCGCGAGCAGGAGTGCGGCCCTTTGCTGCGGAGGAAGGGTGCGGAGCGCCGAGAGGATCCTGGACCGAAGCTCGACGGCGGAGACGTCGTCTTCGGGGTCCCGGCTTCGCGGGTCCGGCAAATCGACCCGGTTCTCCCGGTCTCCCGGGTTTCCGTCCAACTCGAGGAAGCTCGTGTCCCGGTGCTCGGGTTTCCGAAGCTCGGAAAGGCACGCGTTCGTGGCGATCCGGTAGAGCCAGGTCGCAAAACGCGCCTTCGGCCGGTAGGACGAGCGGGCGCGAAACGCGTGGAGAAACACGTCCTGCGCCACCTCTTCCGCTCTTGCCTGCGAACCTACGAAATGCATGGCGTACCGCACGAGCGCTCGGGCGTACTTCCGGTAGAGCCTCCGGAACGCTTCTTCGTTTCCCGCCTGGACGGCCAGCATGTCCCGGACATCCGGGTCGTCCTCAGCTCGCACCTGTCACCTCTAACTCTGCTTTTCGTCGGAAGTTGCGCCGCGGTCGCGGCCGGTCGTGTTGAAGAAGATCCCGACCGTGTCACAGCTCCGGTGTACCACCGCCAGGTCGGGCCACCCGTCGCCGTCGAAGTCTCCGGCGGCCACCCCCTTCGGTTCCCTGCCTACGCGGACGAGTCGGGGCGGCATGAACTCCCCCCCGCCGAGTCCCCGGAGGATTCCCACCTCGTCTTCTTCGGGGTACGCCGCGACGAGGTCGAGAATTCCGTCCCGGTCGAAGTCCTCCGCGAGCAGCGGGCGTGCGGTTCCCTCGGCGAGCTCGACCTTCGGCGGGAGGAACACCCCGGTGGCGTGGCCGTACAGCACGGCGAGGCCGGTTCCCTGCGCGGCCGTCGCCGCGAGGTCCGCAAGCGAGTCCCGGTTCAGGTCTCCGGAAAGGAGGAACCGGGGCTCGAAAGGAAGGGCGAAGTTCGAGACGTGCGGGAAGCGCCCTTTCCCGTCCCCGAAGAGGATCGAGATGCTTTTCGAAAGCAGATTGGCGACGGCGAGATCCCGGTGGCCGTCCCGGTTGAAGTCTCCCGGCGCGAGCGCGGTCGGCCCGAGCCCCACCGCTACCAACACGGGAGCCGAAAAGGCCCCGCTCCCGTCTCCGAGAAGCACCGCCACGTCGTCCGTCGAAAAGTCGGCGACGGCCAGGTCCGCCTTGCGGTTGCCGTCGAAATCCGCGGCCAGGATGGCCCTGGGGTGCCTGCCCACGCGGACGTCGCCCAGTTTCGAGAATCTCCCCTTTCCGTCTCCGCGGTAGAGGCTTACCGTGTGCGCGCGCTCGTTCGCCACGGCCAGGTCGAGCGCCCCGTCGCCGTCGAAGTCCGATGCCGTGACGGCTTCCGGCTCGGTGTCGGTCGGGAGCGTGGGAACGCCCAGGAGCTCGCCGCCGCCCACACCGGGGAGCAGAGTGACGGTGCCGTCCAGTTCGTTGGCGACGGCGACGTCGGGAAGCCCGTCTCCCGTCCAGTCCTCGACGAGAACCTGCGTCGCTCCCCTGCCGACGAGGTAGTTCCGGAGGGGTTCGACGCCCAGGCTCGGTGTCCAGGCGAAAAGGCGTAACTCCTGAGCGGCCGAATCGAGGAGGAGGATTTCCGGTTCGCCGTCGGCCGTCAGGTCCGCGACCAGAAGGTCGGTCAGGTGACTTGCCGTCGCGAGAAGCCGGGGCTCGCGGTCGGACTTCGGACGATAGGCGTAGAGCGCTCGAGGATCCGCGATCAGGAGGGTGGCCTGCTCCTCCAGCCAGGCCACGGCCCGGCAGACAGCCTTTGCCGGGAGGGGAACCCTCCGGAGCGGACCGTACCCGCTCCGGCCCGAAGCCAGGGCGAAGGCGGCTTCTCCTTCGGTGGAGCCGCAAGCGGCGAGATCGGTGTTCCCGTCGCCGTCGAAATCCGCGAGGAGGATCTCGGAAACGTACGGCAGTCCCCCGAGCTCGACCTCGGGCACGAGTTCGGTTTCCGTGAGCCTGTAGACCGAAAGCCCGTCCCTGTGCCCGACGAAAATCCGCAGGGTTTCGGAAGACCCCGCCACGGCGAGCGATCGAGGGGAGGGTGGTACCGGCCAGGCGCGTGTTCCCGGCCGGAACCGCCCCTTCCCGTCGCCGAAACGGACCCGGAGTGTTCCCGCCGGCGTGATCTCGACGAGGTCGGGATGCCCGTCCCCGTCGACGTCGGCGAGAGCCGCGGCAACCGGCGCCTGCGGAGCGAGGAGCCGCCGCGGCGCCGAGAATCCCGACCCCGAGCCCACGTAGAGCAGAAGCCCCGAATCCTTACCGGCCAGAAGATCGGGAGCTCCGTCGCCGTCGAAATCCGCGAGAGCCACGATCCTCGGAGCAGGGCCCACGACGAGGTCCTGGCGAGCCCGGAAGGAGAGGCCGTGGGCCCGAGTCGGCAGGAAGGAAAGAGCGAAGGCCCATGCACATGCCTGCCGTAATCGACGCGAGGAGCGGAAGGCCATGGGGCCGGATCCCACCTCAGGCTTTCCCGGTCGACTTCTTTTTCGAGCGCGCGCGTCGTTTTCGGCGTTCCGCTTCTTGCCGGAACTCCAGCACGGACCGCTTGAGCGCTTCCTTTTCGAGTCGCTCCCGTAGAAAGCCCGGAATCCAGAAGCCCAGCGAAACGGCCTGTCGGCAGGTGGCCCGCGTACTCCCGTCGGGCTCCGGGTCGAAGACGTACTCGCCTTCGATCGAGTCGACGTCTCCTTCGACGGACCGCCAGCGTAATCGCCGGGGTGGCTCGTACGAGTACTCGAGAACGTAGCGCACGGTACGGAGGGGGATTTCGAGCTCGAACTCGACCAGCTTCGGTCTCCCCTCCCCGTCGAGCTCCCGGACGTGGGTGCGGCGGACGCCCGTGGCCCATTTCGGGTAGGCCGAGAAGTCGCAAATCGTCGCGAAACACTCCTCGGGGGAGGCTTGCACCACGGTCGAGAACTCTTGTCGAGCGCCGAGGGACACGGAGGGCTCTTTTCCCCGCCTTTGAGAACACCACGATCGCCCGGGTGTCAAACGGTGCTTGAGCCCTCGAGGTCTTTGTGGGAGGGTTTTCGGCAAGTTTCCCACCTGCGGCCGTACCACGATGAAACGGATCTCGATCCTGGGTTCCACGGGCTCGATCGGTCGCACGACCCTGTCCGTGGTCGAGCGCTTCCCCGAACGCTTTCGAGTCGTCGGTCTCGCGGCCGGAAGCAACCTGGATTGCCTCGCCGAGCAGGTGGTTCGGTTTCGTCCGAGCGTGGTTTCGGTCTCGGGTGCCTCCGAAGCGCGCGAGCTACGCCGCCGAGTCGGGGCGTGCGGAACGGAGATCGTCTTCGGTTCGGAGGGGCTCCTCCGCGTGGCCAGGGAACCCGCGGATTTGCTCGTCTCGGCCCTGGTGGGCGCGCTCGGCCTCGTCCCCACCTTCGCTGCCATCGAGGCGGGAGCGGACGTGGCGCTCGCGAACAAGGAAGTGCTGGTCGTGGGCGGTGAGCTCGTGACGAAAGCGGCCGAGAAGGCGGGTGTGCGGCTCCTGCCGACCGACAGCGAGCACAACGCCATTTTTCAGGCGCTGCAGGGAAGCCGGCGCGAAGACGTGAGACGGATCGTGCTCACGGCCTCCGGGGGGCCCTTCCGGGGAAAGAAGACGGCCGAGCTCGAGGGGGTGACCCCGGAAGAAGCCTTGCGCCACCCGACCTGGAAAATGGGGGCCAAGATCACGGTGGATTCCGCGACCCTCATGAACAAGGGTTTCGAGGTCATCGAGGCCCACTGGCTCTTCGAGATTCCGCCCGATCGCATCGAGGTCTGGGTTCACCCTCAGAGCATCGTGCACTCCCTCGTCGAATTCCGCGACGGTTCGTCGATCGCCCAACTCGGGATCCCGGACATGGCGATCCCCATCTCCTACGTCCTGGGCTACCCGGAGCGGCTCGAGATGGATCATCTCCCGCGGCTCGACCTCCCCTCGGCGGGACCCCTCACGTTCGAACCTCCCGATCTCGAGACGTTTCCGTGCCTCGCCCTCGCCTACGAAGCCGTGCGGGTCGGGGGGACGGCACCGGCCGTGCTGAACGCCGCGAACGAGGTGCTCGTCGACGCTTTTCTTTCCGCGCGCATCCGTTTTCTGGACATCCCCCGTCTTCTCCGTCTCGTTCTCGAGCGGCACGAGCCGGCACCCGCTCGGACACTCGAGGCGATTCTCGAGGCGGACCGCTGGGCGCGCGCCGAGGCGAAGCGGCTCGTCGATGGACGGCTCTGACGCGGCGGCTGCGTCACCACTCGAAGACCGCCGTTTTGCCCCGGAAGTAGACGTTCGGTACGGGGGCGAGCGGGTCCGTGCGCTCCCGGCGTACGGCCGCCACGAGGGACCGGCGGACACGCATGTCGAGCTCCGCTTTGCGGAACCGTTCCCACCGGGAAAGGAACGCCCGACCGAAATCTCCTTCTTTCGCGCGCCGCCGGAGCTCCCCGAGCGTCTCCCGGGCTCGGAGGTCCGGCGGGAGCGAGTTTTCCGGCGATTCGAGAAACCGGGCGAACGTCTCGTCTTCCACCCGGTCCCCGAGCATCGGCAGCACGAGCATCGGTCCGTGTCCGTGGTCCGGAGCCTCGAAGGACCCGCAGGGTAGGCAGAGGAATCTCGGCGAGTCCGCGGGCCCGCGAAGCTGCCGCAGGAGGTCGGCGAGCCGATACGAGCGGGTCCCGACGACCGAAGCTTCGCGCCGTCGCAGGTAGGATCGGGTGGCGGTCTCGAGAGCTTCCACGAAGGCGGCGTTCCGGGTTTCGTGACACGCGTAAACGCCGAAGTCTTCGACGCGCGCGTGCGGCGAGGCGGCGATCGCGTCGGCAAAAGCCGGCGGAAGGATCGTGCGGAAGCGCACGTAGGCCAGCGTGCCGTGACCGGACCGTCCTCCTCCCTCGCAACTCGCGCTCGTCGTGACGCCCGGAACCCGGTTGAGTTCCGCCACGAGGGGACGCATCTTGGGATCGACGCGCGGCACCCGGCAAGCCTCTTAGTTCGCCCGGGCGGTCGCGTGCAACCGTTTACAGGAAATCGGGGGCGGTGCTATGATCCGGCGGGCGGGGGAACCGCGGCGGTGACCAAGAAACAACTCCGAATGTTCGGGCACATGCTCGAACGGCGCCGGGCCGCCCTTCTCGCCGAGGCGATGCGCACGGTCGGCGGGATGAGTCACGCTCGCGAAGAGTTCCCCGATCCCGCGGACCGTGCCGCGCTCGAGGGGGATCGGAACGTCGTCCTGCGCATCCGGGACCGCGAGAGAAAACTCCTGCTCAAGATCGACGAAGCGCTCGAACGGATCGCCAACGGCACGTACGGCATTTGCGAAGGGTGCGGCGAACCGATCGGGGTCGGTCGGCTTCGCGCCCGGCCTGTCACGACTCTGTGCATCGCCTGCAAGGAAACCGAGGAGGCGAAGGAACGGGCCCGGCGGGGCTCCTAGGGATTTCGCGCCACGCCGAACTCGGCGTCGTTCGCCCGGACGAGTCGAAAGAGCCGGCAGGTGTTCTCGAGGACGGTTTCCGCGAGTTTTTCGAGTGTCGAGCCCCGCAGCGAAGCCACCAGCGCCGCCGTGTGGAGGAGGAAGGACGGCTCGTTCGCGCGTCCGCGGAGGGGGACGGGGGCGAGATAGGGCGAGTCCGTTTCGAGGAGAAGACGCTCGGCGGGGACGTAACGCGCCGCGTCCCGCACTTTCTCTGCGTCGCGGAACGTGACGACGCCGCTGAAGGAAACGAGAAAGCCGAGCTCGAGGAACGCGCGGGCGGCATCCCGGTCCCCCGTGAAGCAGTGTACCATGCCCCCCACTTCCCAGCCGCGCTCCTCGCGGAGGACGCGTGCAGCTTCGGGGTAGGCGTCGCGGACGTGGAGAACCAGCGGCAGTCGCACTTTGCGGGCGAGGGCGACGGTTTTCCGGAAGGCTTCCGTCTGTTCCCGAGGCGCCGAGTGACGGTAGTGGAAGTCGAGGCCCGTCTCGCCCAGGGCGGCGACGCGCGGGTGGCCGGCCCGTTCCTCGAGAAAGGCGAAGGCTTTTTCGTCCGCGGTCTTCGCGTCGTGAGGATGAATCCCGACGGTGGCCACGATGTCCGGGTTTTCCTCGGCGAGGCGGATCGTGTCGAGGATCGCCGGAATCCCACCGACTCCGACGGCGACGAGCGGAAGCACACGGGACGCTCGCGCGCGCTGCACCGCTGCCTCTCTCGAGGGCAAGGAGTCCCGATCGAGGTGGCAGTGGCTGTCGGGTAGAAGGAGCGGAGGGGCGAGGACCGGAACGTTCACGGCTTCTTCCCGTCGTCGGTCCGGCCCGGGAATTCCACCCTCGGAAACAGAATTTCGGGTCGGCCGACCTGCGACCCCGGCTGGAAATTGCGCCCCCAGGACTCCGTCGGGAGTGCCGCCGTGGGCCGTTCCTCTTCCCGGCCGAGGAGCGCGAGGAGGCGCCGGCTGGTTTCGGGCATGGGGGCATGGAGGAGGTGGGCCACGGTCCGGAGTCCCTCGAGGAGGTGGTGGAGGACTTCTCCCGCACGGTCTCGCCGGGCGGCGTCTTTGGCGAGCTGGAAAGGGGCCGTCCGCACGACGTACTTGTTCGCCCGGTCGATGGCCCGCCAGATGCTCTCGAGGGCGCGGTGGAACGCGAAGCTCTCGAGAAACTCGGGAACTTCTCGCGCCGCGGTGTCGAAGGCCGTATAGAGCTCGCGATCCTCGGGTCTCCAGTCCGAGAGCGGCTGCACTCGACCGCCGAAGAACCGGTGTTGCATCGAGAGCGTACGGGTGACGAGGTTCCCGAGGCCGTTGGCGAGGTCCGCGTTGATGCGGGTCACGAGGGCGTCTTCCGTGAAGGTCGCGTCGTGACCGTACGCCATTTCCCTCAGGAGAAAATACCGGAAGGCTTCCATGCCGAAGATCTTCTTCACCTCGAGCGGACGGACGACGTTCCCGAGACTCTTGGACACCCGGCTTTCCCCGCGCGTCCAGTAACCGTGGACGTGCAGCTGGCGGTAGAGAGGAAGTCCGGCCGACATGAGCATGGTGGGCCAGTACACGCCGTGAGGTTTCACGATGTCCTTGCCGATCACGTGGTGGCACTGAGGCCAGAAGCGGTCGAACGTCTTTTCTCCTTTCGCCTTGAGCCCGCTCACGTAGCTCAACAGCGCGTCGAACCAGACGTACGTGACGAAACGCTCGTCGAATGGCAGTTCGATTCCCCAGCCGAGGCGCGTTTTCGGCCGCGAGATGCAGAGGTCTCCGAGCGCCTGTTCCCGCAGGAGCGAGAGAACCTCGTTCCGGTACCGGTCGGGTACGATCGTTTCCGGATGCCGCTCCAAGTGTCGCAAGAGGGCTCCCTGGTACCGGGACATCCGGAAGAAATAGTTCTCTTCCTCGATCCGCTCCGGTTCGCGGAGATGTTCGGGACACTTGCCCTGCTGGAGCTCCTTTTCCGTGTAGAATCGTTCGCACCCCGTGCAGTAGAGGCCGCTGTAGCGCCCGTAGTAGATGTCTCCCTTGGCGTGGACGGCCGAGAGGATTTCTCGCACGACCCGGACGTGTTCCGGCGAGGTCGTGCGGACGAACTGGTCGTACGAGATGCCGCACTCCGCCCAGGTTTCCTGGTAGAGGCGAGCCATGGAGTCCACGAACTCCTGCGGGGACACGCCCCGCGCTCTCGCGGCTTCGGCGACTTTGGTGCCGTGCTCGTCGGACCCCGTGAGGAAAAACGTGTCCTCGCGCAGACGCCAGTGGCGGGCCAGCGTGTCGCAGACGACCATTTCGTAGAGGTGGCCGATGTGGGGCTCCGCGTTCACGTAGGGAAGGGCGGTCGTGAGATACATCTCGGCTCTCCTAGGTCGTCGGCACTCGGGCGACGAGATCCTGCAGGGTCGCGCGGAATTCCGTGCTTCCGTCGTTCGTCCGGACCACGACGGTCTGGCGGAGGACGTCCCTGCCCACGACGGTTCCCTCCCCCTTCAGCGTTTCCACCCGTGCCCCGAGCGGGGGGAGCGGTCGGGCGAGCTCCCGGTAGGT
Source organism: Candidatus Binatia bacterium (assembly GCA_026004195.1). Lineage (NCBI taxonomy): Bacteria > Candidatus Binatota > Binatia (SeqCode) > Binatia bacterium. Next base: position 1,270,273 of record BPIQ01000001.1, on the reverse strand, counting down.
TTCGTACTCGTACCGCAGGCAGCATTTGAGCTTTCCGCAAAGCCCGGCGACGCGAGAAGGAGACATACCCTGGAGCTTACCCATTTCGAGGGTGACGGGCGAAAAGTCGCGCAAGAAGGTGGAACAGCAGAGCTCCCGGCCGCACGGACCTGTGCCTCCGAGTCTCTTCGTCTCGTCGCGCGCTCCGAGGAACTGCAGTTCGACCGCGAGGCGGTGTCTCGACTCCACTTCGCGACGGAGGGTGGTGAAGTCCGCCTTCCCGGTCCGGACGAGGTAGAGGCGCACGCGTTTCGTCCCCCGAGCATCGGCGTCCACCACTTTCAGAGGCCAGCGTCGCTCGGAAACGAGTTCGGCCGCGTCGCGCAGGACTCGCCGGGCCAGAGCTCGCTGCGCTTCGTCGACCGCACGGTCCCGCTCCGTCGCTCGACGCAGGACACGGCCCGCCGTCTGCACGGCGCCCGTCTCCGGGCGCGGAGGTAGCACGACGCGGGCGAGCGACGTGGAGTCTCCGATCGCGGCGATCACCTCGTCTCCGCAGCGAAGGTCCGGCAGCGTCGAGCGGCAGAAGTAGATGCGACCCACGGGCGAAAGCTGCACACCCACCAGGATGGTCCCGGTCGAGTCCATGGGGGGTCAGGGCCGGGTCAGCCGCAGGAGCGCGGATTCGAGAAGGAGCGCCAGGTTCGGGCTGCGGTATCGAAGAGAAGCCAGCGCGTCCATGACTGTGTCGGCACGGCGTAGGAGCGTTCGTGCGGCTTCTTTATCGGCTCGGTCCGCCGCGTGCAACGCATCGCGGAGGAGACGGCGGGCGCAGAGCTCGAGGAACACGGCTGCCTTCTCCGGGGAATCCGAGAAATCCCGCACCCAGCGCACGAGGACGCCGTATCGGGCCGGGGAGTGCCGCAGGGCGTCCACCCTCTCGGAAGCAAGCTCCGGCGACGCCTCCCGCAGCGCGAGCGCACGGCCCGGGCTTCCTTCGGCGAGCTCCGCGAGACGCTCGGCCTCGGGCTGGGGGATGGAAAGCCGCCCGCAGAGAACTTCGAGAAGCTCGGCACGGTCGAGGGGACGGAAAGAAAGCGTTCGGCATCGCGACCGAACCGTGGGAAGCAAGGGCGCCGTGCTCGGAGCGAGCAGAAGTACGAGGGAATCGGGCGGGGGCTCTTCGAGCGTCCGCAAAAGGGCGTTCTGGGCCGCCCAGCCGAGCCGATGCGCGTCCTCGACGACGGCCAGGCGGAGCGGTGCGCGCACTCGACGGAGGCGGACGAAGTCGCGGAGTTCCCGTACGCGTTCGATGGGAATCTCGCGCTTTCCGGCCTCGTGCCGGACCCAGAAGAGGTCCGGGTGGCTCCCAGCTTGCAACTGCCGGCAGCCGGCGCACCGACCGCACGCGCCCTGCCGCGCCTCCTCGCAGAAGAGCGCAGCCGCCAACGCCCTGGCCACGAGACTTTTCCCGATTCCTTCGGGCCCCACGAACAGGAGCGCGTGGGGAAGGCGGTGCGCTTCGAGAAGGCTGCGGAGATGCCGTTTCTCCGGTTCGTGTCCTACGATTTCTCGGAAGTGCATGGAGGCAAAATGCGGGCCCTTTCCACTCGTGCCAGGATCTCCCGTGCGACCTCGGCCGGTTCACGGCGATAGGACGAAACCACGACCCAGCCTTTTTCTCGACGCGCCTGGGCGAGGAACCCCGCGCGAACTCTCTCGTGAAACTCGAGCGAGGCGGTGTGGAGACGGTCGGACCCTCGGGCGCGCCGGAGCCCTTCCCGGACCGGGCAATCGAGGAGAACCGTGAGGTCCGCCCTCACGCCCCCTCGCGCCTTGCGGTCCCAGTCCCGGACCAGGCCGAGCGGAAGTCCCCGCCCGTAGCCCTGGTAGGCGACCGTGGAGGCGGAGAACCGGTCGGTCAGGACGACCAGTCCCCGTTCCAGGGCCGGGCGAACGACTTCGGCGAGGTGTTGAGCCCGATCGGCGAGATAGAGCAGCAACTCGGCCAGGGGAACCGGCTCGGGGTAGCGTGGGCTCGTGAGGATCGTGCGGATGGCCCGCCCTACCTTCGTTCCCCCGGGCTCGGCCGTCACGAGGACGGAACGACCTTGTCGGCGGAGGGCGGCCGCCAGTAGCCTCACCTGCGTCGACTTCCCGGCCCCCTCGACTCCTTCGAACGCGATCAGCCGCCCTCGGGTCTTCTTCAAGAAGGACGTTCCTCCCCGAGTACGAGCTGGACACCGTAGAGGAGTTGGCGAGCCGTGAAGGGCTTCGTGATGTAGTAGTCGGCACCGACCTGGTACCCGGTGAGGAGATCCTCGTCCTGGGACTTCGCCGTGAGAAGGATCACAGGAATCGCCCCCGTCCTCGGAGAGGACTTGAGGATTTCGAGCATTTCGATCCCGCTCATGTCCGGCATCATGACGTCGAGCAGGACCACGTCGGGCGGGTCGCTCTCGACGAGCTCGAGGGCCGTCCTGGCCGAGTCGGCGGCGGAGACCGCGTAACCGTGCGACTCGAGAGTCGAGCGGACGATCAGGACCGCGTCCGGGTTGTCGTCGACGACGAGAACCTTCCGCTGCTTCATCCACCTCTTCCCCACGGACGAATGTACACCGAGCCCGCATGCGCGTGCAAACCTACCCGTTCTCCTCGGACTGCCAAGCCAGCGGGAGGAGGTCTTCGCCGTTTTGCGCGAGCCACACCGAAACCCTGGCCCGGGCATCCCGGAACCCGGAAGCGACGCACGTGATCTTCACGAAACCCTCCGCTCCCGACTCCACCGCGAGGGCGACTTCGTCGCCGAGAGGCGGGTCGCCGAACGGAAAGACCCCGTCGTCTTCGGTGCCCGGGATGCCGTCGGGTCCGGCGAGAAGCGTGGAAGCCTCGGTTCCGGGCGGGATGCGCGAGACCGCCCAGTGGAGCGTCCCTTCCGCTTTGTGCACGGCTTCGAGGCTGCCTCGTCTCGCCTGCTCGAGGAGAAGGCTCGTGCGGGCTTGGTAGACGACGAGCGCGCCGAGCGGTAGGAGCACGGAGCTCAGGAGCAGGACTCCCGCGAGTACCTGGCCCGCCTCAGTCGTGCGAGTCCGGGACATGGCGTAGACCTACCTCGAGCGAGCCTTCGAAGCGTACGGGCTCGGGTTCGCCCGAGTCGAGTTCGAGAGCCAGGCGGACGGCGATCTTCCGGACCGCTTCCCGCCCGGCGTCGTCGAGCGGCGTCGCGAGCGGTACGCCGTCGCCGTCGTAGAAGCGGAAGGCGAGTCCGTCCCGAGCGAGACCGTCGATGACGGGTTGGGGGGACGAACTTCCGGACTTTCGGGTGAGGGTTTTCCGCGCGGCGTCGAAAGAGTAAGCCACCCGCTCGTTCGGGTCCGAGAAATCTCCGTCCAGGTTCCGATCCGACCTGAGCTCGAGGTACGACTCGTCCCCGGCCACGATCCCCGGAAGCGTGTCCGTAGCCAACGAGAGGCCGGCCTGGCGGATTTCGGCGGCCATCCAGTGCAGGGCCAAGTCGAGGGTATCCTGTGCCTGGCTCCGAGCTCGGAAAAGCGCGAGCTGTCGGACGGCATCCCGAAAAAACCCCGCCCCGGCTCCGAGGGCGGTCGCGACGAGGAAAAGCCCGAGGAGGATCTCCAGGAAAACGTGCCCTCGCGCGTTCATCGGAGCCTCCACGTTCGGAGCGAGAATGCGCCGGGAGCGGATGCGGCGTCCCAGGATACCCGAACTTCGATTTCGTCGAGTGGCCGGCCTCCCGGGACGGGTCGGACGGCCGCTTCGACTCGAAAACCGGCCCGGGGCGTCGGGGCCGGTCGGCCGAGCGCCAGGTTCTCGACCGCCGTCTCCGCGATTCGGAACGCCTCGAGCCGAAGTCTCGAGGCGCGCAGGACGCGGCTCGCTTCTCCGAACGAGCGGAGAAGCCCGGCTGCCACGACCGCCAGGAGAAAAAAAGCCACGAGAACTTCGAGGAGAACCGAGCCGCGGTTCATCGAACGATCCGAACGCGCCCGACGATGTCCACGACGACACTTCGCTTTTCGCCCCCACGGTTTTCCAGGACGACCGTCCCGAAGGTCGGAGCGGTTCCCGTGGGCGAGAAGGTGACGGTGTCGTCGCGGGCCGTGCACTCCACCAGGTCGATCCCGCGCGGGAGGGGGACGGGGGGACCGGAGGGAAGGTAGGCGCCGTCGTGGTTTTTTTCCGTGGTGTAGGCGTCCGAGCGCGTGTCGAAAACGAGTCGTACGCGCCGCCCCTCGGCCAGGGCGCGCGAGCGCGCCCGTCGCAGGTCGGAAGCTACCTGCCAAGCCGCCGTGTCGAGCGCGATGCGGGACCGCCAGCCCACGCCTTCCCAGGCGAACAGCGAGGAGACCAGGACAAAAAGCAGCGTCGCCACGGCCAGCTCCGTAGCCGTCCATCCGTTCCGCTCTTCCATGAGCCCTCCTTTTGCCCCGGTGTCAGGCCGTCCTTATGCCACGTTCTTCAGGCCAATCCAAGATACCAGCGCACGATTCCGTCCCCGAAAAAAAGAGCCACCAGGGCTCCGACCGCCAGGAACGGTCCGAAGGGGATCGCGAACTTGCGGTCCTTTCCGCGGAACACGATGGCCGCCACGCCCACCACCGAGCCCGAAAAAGCGGCCACGAAAAGACAGAGGAGAACACCTTTCCATCCGACGAACGCCCCGATCATGGCCAGGAGTTTCACGTCTCCCATCCCCATCCCCTCGATTCCGGTCCACCACTGGTAGCCTCGAGCCACCAGGTAGAGCATGGCTCCTCCCAGAACGGCGCCCGCGGCCGAGTCGAAGGGCTCGGGAGTGCCCGGAACGAAATAGGACGCGCTCAGCCCCACGGCGATGCCCGGCAAACTGATCGAATCCGGGATGATCTGGAAGTCGAGGTCCACGAAGGTGACGACGAGCAGGGCGGCGGCGAAGGCATAGTACAGCACCGCCAACGGCTCGAGGCCGAACCGGGCCACCATGAGGACGGCCAGCGCGGCGCTGCTCGACTCCACGAAGAGGTACCGAGGCGGAATCCGGACGCCGCACCAGCGGCAACGACCCCGAAGCAGAAGGTAGCTCAGGATCGGGAGGTTGTCGGTGGGTCGGATCGGACGCTCGCACTTCGGGCAGCTCGACGGGGGCCTCAGGAGCGATTTTCCTCGCGGGAGCCGATAGATGCAGACGTTCAGGAAACTTCCGATCACGGCCCCGAAAACGAACGCGAACCCGTAAAGCACCGGCGCCTCCACCCGTTCCCCGTGCGCCGGTCAGCGTTCGGAAGACCCGCGGTGCGAGCTTCGGCCACGGGCGCCGGGGGTGGTGTCGCCGCGGGCCACACGCAGAAGTTCCCGCCGTGGGGCGTCGAAGGTAGGGTCCAGAAGGGAGGCTTTCCGCCAGGCACGAAGGGCCTCTCCCACCTCGCCCCGCGAGAAGTAGGCGCGGCCGAGAAGAAAACGTGCCCTTGCGTTCCAAGGATGGCGCTCGACGACTCTCTCCCAGGCCGTGACGTCGCTTCGCCAGACCGAGGTCCGGGAGCCCGTCCAGGCCCCGAGGAGGACGAGGAGGGCGTAGAAGACGACGCCGGGGCGGAGGGATCTTCGAAGCGGCCCGGGCCGGCCGAGCACCTCTCCCGCAGCCCACGCGAACCCGACCATCGCGAAGTAGACATACCGGTCCGCTCTCACGACCGCAATCGGTACGACGTTGCTCACGGGCAGCATGGAGATCGTGAACCAGAAGAGCGCGAAGCACGGGAGCCAGAAACGCCTGCGAAGCGTCCAGGCGAGCGCGTGCAACGCGGCGACCACGACGAGTGCCGCGGCGTGCCAGGCGGAGTAAGCGAGGGAAGGACGGTAGTAATACGCCGGTGCGAGGTCGAGCGGCAGCACCATCGCGAGCAGGTATTCGAGCCAGACCCTCCCCATCAACAGCAGGGTCGCCAACGCGGAGCCCCCGTGGGGCTCTTTGACGACGGGGCTCCCGGCTTTCACGGAAAGCTGGACGAGGAGCACGGAGATCGCGACGAGAAAGAACGGGAGCTTTTCCCGGAGCGTGGATGCCCGGGGGAAAAAGGGGTCGAGAAGGAAGAAAAGGAGGGGGAGCGGAAGGACGCTCGGCTTGGCCAAGAGCCCCAGGAGAAACAGCGCGAGCGAAATCGCACGCCAGACGGCCGGCCTCTCGACGAGCGATCTGCGGAACGCGAGGCACGACAGCAGCGCGAAAGCCGTCGCCAGGAGAGTCTTCCGCTGCGAGACGATGGCCACGGCTTCGAGCTGCAGCGGGTGGAGAAGAAAGACGGTCCCGGCGAGGAGCGCCACCTCGGCCCGCCTCGTGGAGAGGAACACGAGCAGGTACACGAGGGTGCCCACGCAGAGGTGGAGCAGGATGTTCGTGAGGTGGTATCCGCGGGGTTCCAGCCCCCAGAGGGCGTGGTCGAGCGCGAAGGAGGCCAGGGTCACCGGCACGTAATCCGCGTGGTAGCTCCTGCCGAACCAGGAGCGGACGGAATCCCAGTCGAGCTCGCGGATGGAGGGATTTTCCAGGACGAAGGCGTCGTCGTCGAAGGTGACGACGAGAAACTCGGCCCGGAGAAGGGGCGAGAAGACGACGAACGCACAAGCGAGGGCGAAAATCCACCGGAGGCGGGCCGCAGATCGGGTCATGCCGCCCTTTCGGCGAGCTGGAGGGGAGCCGAAAGCCGCTCGAGGAACGAACGTGCCGAGCGCTCGGGCGAAAACAAAGCGGCCAGGCGAGCGGCGTTGCGAGACCACTCGTCGCGCGGGCCGCGCAAGGCTTCGGCCATGCCGTCCGCGAGCGCCGCGGGGTCGCAGGGCCGAACGACGACGCCGAGACGGTGTGCGCGGACGAGCTCCCCGAGGTCGCCGACGTCGCTGGTCACCACCGGGGTCCGTGCGTGGAGCGCGTCGGAAAACACGACCGGGATGCTTTCCGCTCGCGAGGGCACGACCACGAAGTCGGCTCCGCGGAAGATCTCGAGCGTTCTGGTCGGGTCGGCAGGCCCTTCGAGGGTCACCCGAGCTTCGAGCCGCTCCGACCGGATCGTCCGTCGCAAGGTCGATTCCAGAGACCCGAGGCCGTAGAGAGAGAGTTGGAACCGTGCGCCGCGGCGGTCGAGGATGGCCGCCGCCCGGAGCAGGATGTCCGGGCCCTTCGCGGGTTCGAAACGGCCGAGAAAGACGAAACGGGCTCCCGGAGTGCGCGGCCGGTCGGGCTCGTCCGGCACGGCTCGGCGGGCGCTCGGCAGAAACGCGCACGGAAGTCCCGAGAGCCGCTCGGTGGCGCGGGAGAGTGCGAGGCCGTCGGAAAAGCGGTGTTCCGCTTCCCGCAGGATCCGCCGCAGCAGGAGTCCGAAACCCGGCTGTTTGCCGAGCGACCAGACGTCCGAACCGAGGGTCCAGACGGAGTAGGGAATCCCGAACTTCCGCTTGAGCAGAAGGCCGTAAAAGCCCGCGGGGAAAGCCCACATCGCGAGAAGGTGGTCGATCCGCCGGCGTTCCGCTTCGACCCGCAGCGCTCGCCAGCCGCTCGAGAGCAGCCGAAGGGCGAGGAAGGCGTCGGCAGGGCGGTGCCAACGGAGGCTGCCGAGCGCCCGGTCGAGGGAGGGTCCGGGGTGCCGCAGAACCTCGATGCCGGGGTCGTCCTCCACGTGTCCGCGACGCCGGTGCGTGAACACGAGAACTTCGTGTCCGAGGTGGTGCAGCTCGAGGGCGAAGTCCCGGACGAAAAGACCCGCGGCGGCGAAGGCGTCGTCGGGATGGAGCGGGTAGGAACTGGTCGCGACGACGAGCCTCATGGCAAGAGCGTTCGAGCGCCGGGTTCGTCCGCTCCGCGTCCGGGGCCGGAGACGGCGCGGAGAGGGACCGTCCGTGCTCCTCCGTCCGCTTCGATGCGCTCCATGCGGAGGAGCGCGATTTGCTCGGAGACGAGCCCCATCATGAAAATCACGACGGATGTCGTGAAGAGGAGCACCGACATGTTCGTGAAGCGGTGTTGCGTGAAGTACGTGTAGAGGTAGTACCCGAGTCCCGTCGCGAAGAAGGCCCCGCTCACGGGAAGGAAGACGCGGAACGGGGAGAACAGGGTCGCGATCTTGGCGATGATCAGGAGGAACCGGATCCCGTCCTCCCAGGGGCGGATCTTGCTCTTTCCGATGCGCTCGTGATGCGGGACGGGAAGGTAGTGGACGGAAAGGCCGGAACGGAGAAAGGCGAGCGTGAGCGTGGTGGGATACGAGAAGCGGTTCGGGAGCAGACCCAGGAAACGGAGCGCCGCACGGCGGCGGACCACCCGAAAACCCGACGTGAGATCCCGCACCGGGAACTGCGTCACGTAGGACGCGAAGCGGTTGTAGATCCAGTTGGCGAGCTTGCGCTGCCAGGGGGCACGCGATCCCCGGACCCGGGCGGCGACCACCATGTCGTAACCTTCGGCGGCCTTCTCGAGCAGGGACGGGACGTCCTGCGGTGCGTGCTGTCCGTCGCCGTCCATGAGCACGACGAGCTCGCCCCGCGCCGCCCGGAGCCCGGTCTTGACCGCGGCGCCGTTGCCGATGTTGTAAGGGTGTCGAATCACGCGGGCTCCGTGCTCGACCGCGACCCGCGCCGTGCCGTCCGTGGACCCGTCGTCCACGACGAGGACTTCCGAGTGAGGGATGCGCAGCGCGCGGATTCGGGCGAGAACGCCGCCGATGGCCCGCTCCTCGTTGTAGGCGGGAAGAACGATCGACACCTTCGTACGTGACTCAAAGGACTTCATAGAGGTGCACTCCGTTCGCGCCCACGACGGGGCGCAGGTGGGAAGCAGCGAAGCTCCGCCAGAGCTCGAGTTCGCGGTCGTCGAGGTTCGTCGCGAGGTAGATCGAAAGGAGCCTCTCGCCCGCGACGAGATGGGTGATCCCGAGACTTCGGAGTTGTCCGAGGACGTCCCGCTCTGTCCGCGAAGTGCGGAGCGCTTCGAGCAGGTGCGCTCCCGAGAAATACGTCTCGTAGTAGAAGGGCTTCCGGCAGTAGTAGCTGCGCGTTCCGAGAAACAGGAGATAGAGGCGCGACCGGGGCGGAAGGTGGGCGTTCGCGTACTCGAGAACCGGGAATTCGGGGACGAAACGGGTCACGAACGTGGCGCGATCCTCGCGGCCGAGGAGATAAGCCAGGGGCTCGGTGCGCCGCCATTTGTCGGCGACGTGCGCGGAGAGAAACACGATGGCGGCGAGAACGGCGGCGGTCAGGACGCCGCGACGAGCCCGCGAGAGGAAACGCGCGGAAAGCCAGACCAGAAGCGGCAGCATCGGCAGCAGATAGCGGGCCCGGAGGTCGTTCAGGAAGAAGGCCAGAACGAAGTAGCCTCCGGCGACGAACCAGATGGGGCGCCGGGCGAAGGGCCGCCTCCCCGAGAATTTCGGCGAGGCGACGGCCGTGAGGAGGAGCGGCCCCAGGCTGCCGTCGAAGCGCGCGGGATCCCCGTCGCGACCGGTCAGGAAAACGCGTAGCGGGACCGCGGCGATTTCCCACCAGCTCTCTCCGTGGATCCAGCGCCTTCTGCTCAGCACGTCGAGCGCGGCTCCGCGGAGAGGCGCACGGCCTCCGAACCATTCGGGGAAAAGCGGGAAGAGGGGATTCCCCGTCTCCGCCCAGTTCTTGAGGAGCCAGGGACAGAGCGGGACGAGCGCGAGGACGACGAAGGCGGCTGCGGCCAAAAAACCGCGTGTGGGCCGGTCCCGGAGCGGACTCGCCAAAGGTACCGTAGCCGCGAGAAGAAGAAAAAGGAGAAGGCCGTTGTACTTCGTCGAACAGGCGAAACCCGTGGCCAGGGCGGAATAGACGAGCCAGCGCGGGGAGCCCGAAGCGAGCCACTCGAGCCACGCGAGCAGCGCGAGCGAGGCGTAGAAAAGGAGGCCCAGGTCGACGTACGCCGTGGGGGCGAGGATGACGAAAACGGGCGTGACGAGAAGCAGGACCACCGAAAGGCTCGCGGCGCGAGGGGAATCCAGAATCCGCCCGCCCAGGGCCAGGACCCCGAGGGTCCCCAGCCCGAAAAACCAGTGGACCGTCCGAGCCGTCCAGTCGGGCAACCACCGGACCGCGGGAAGGTAGAAGGTCTCGAGGAGCATCGGATAGTAGCTCTGCTGTGCGAAAGGAATTTCGTGGATGCAGCCGCGCTCGGCGTAGAGGAGCGGAATCGCCAGGTGGTGGGTGAGCTCGTCCCGAGCCAGCGGAGGCAGGGGCAAAAAGGCGAGGCAAAAAACCGTTCCGATCGCTCCGGAGAGGAAGAGGATCGGACGCAGTTGCCGCCCGACCGAAAGCATTCCCGACGCGAAGACGATCGCGAGCCCCGCGACGGCTCCCAGGGGAACGACGAGGCTCCAGGGCGAGCCGACGAACAGGCACCGACGGCCGGCGAGGAAAAACAGGGTGCCGAGGGTTCCCACCAGAAAGGAAACCCCGAAGATCGTTCGGATCCTTCGCTCCGGCACGCCCGGATCCATGGCTCAAACGAACTCCCTGCGTGAGAAAAAGAAGATCCCGAGAAGCAGCAGCGCCCCGGCGTAACTCGACGCGTAGAGGGCCAGGTAGGCGAAGTATTCCGGGGAAAACGCTCGGCCGTAGACGACCTGGTCCGAAATCCAGAACCGGTGGAGATGGGGTAGGACCGCGTAGAGACCCGAGAACACGACGTCTTCGAAGCCGCCGGACGGGTCCTCGAGAAAATAACGCAAGTGCGCGGCACTTCGGCCCGCGACGAAAACGGCCGCCGTGAAGAGCCCGGCGAGCGTCGGCGTGACCACGATGCAGGAGAAAAACACCGCGACGGCCAGCACCACCGCGAGCTCCAGCAGGATGGCGCTCGAGGCCAGGGCCAACCCCCAGTCGACCCTTCCCTCCAGCAGCCCGAGGAAACCCGAGAGGGCAGCCGCCATGAGCCCGACCAGGAGAGCGAGCGTGCAGAGCAAGCCCACGTATTTGCCGAGGACGAACTGCCACCTCGCGACCGGTTTGGAGAGAATGTTGAGGATCGTGCGCTTTCCGAGCTCCTTGTGGAGCAGGTTCACGCCCAGGACGACCGTCGTGACGACCCCGAAAAGCGAGATGCTCAGAAGGCTGAAGTCCTTGATGAACTTCAGTTCGTCTCCGATCGAGGCGGCTCCGAAAACGGCGGAAATCCCCACGACCAGGAAGGCGAAGAACAGGATCGAATAGAGCACCTTGTTCCGGATGGCCTCGCGGGCCGTGTTTCGCGCAATCGCCCACACGATCATGAGCCCACCCTCCGCCTGCTGTCTTGCGATCGCGCCTCGAGCGCGAGCTCGAGACCTTGCCGTGCCTCGGGCAAGACGGGGTCGGATCGTACCGCCAGCTCGAGGAGTCGGATGGCCCCCTCGCGGTCTCCCAGCGCGAGTCGGGAAAGGCCGAGGCCCGTGAGGAGCCTGGCGTCGCGGGGAACCAGTGCGAGCCCTTCGCGGAAGGCGGCCTCCGCCTCGCGGTAGGCACCGCGGTTGTAGTGGAGGACGCCTCGGTTCAGGTGTGCCTTCCAGAGCGACGGGTCGATGCGAGCCGCCCGCTCGTACCACCCGAGAGCGGTGGAAAGGAAGCCTCGGATTTCGTACATTCTGCCCACACCGAACGCCGCTTCGGCGTAGGACGGATGAAGTCGCCAGGCTCGCTCGAAGTGGGCCGTCGCGCGAACCGGGTCCCCGAGGTCCGCGTAGACGACCGCGAGGTTGTGATGGGCTTTGGCACTCCGCGGGGAGGTGGCGACCGTAGCCCGAAAAAGAGTCAGGTCCGATTTCCAGTCCGCGTTCCGCATCCACGTCCGGCAGGCCAGCAGGGCACACGCGGCGCAGAAAAGGGCCGCGGTAGGGCGGGGGTGGCCGTGGGCGGCGGCTGCCACCGCCGAGCCCAGGGCCAGACAAAGGAACACCGAGGGAAGGTAGAGAAGACGTTCGGCTTCGATCGTGCCGATCGGGAAGAAAACGTTCGCCGTCAGCGCGAAGGAAAGTCCCGCAAGTGCGACTCCGCGGCCGATTTCCGGCAGCCGGTTCCTCGTGGCGAGTGCGAGGAGGCCCGACGAAGCGAAGAGGAGAACGGCGGCCAGCAGTCTCGGGTCGGAGAGCGCCCGCACCGGCGGGACCTGCGGAAAGGAGTAGTCGGCCGAAAGGCGCAACGGCCAGAGGAAAAGCCGCACGTAGTCGGAGAGCACGACCGCGGCCGTGGCGATTCGCCACGCTGGCGGCGAGTACGCGGCGGGATTGTCGAGAAAATCCGGCGGTTCCGGGAGGCCGAGACTCCCGAGCAAGGCCCATCGCCACGCCAGGTAGAGACAGCCGACCGCCACCGAAGGAAGGAGGGTCGCGACGAGCCTTCGCCATTCTGCCGGCTTCCGAGCGGGCAGGAAAAACGCGGGAGCCAGGAGGAGGGCGACGAACGCGTGTTCCTTGCTCAGGAGGGCACACGCGAAAAAGAACGAGGCCGCGAGGGACCAGAAGCGAGGGTTCGGACTTTCCAGCGATCGTCCCACGCAGAGGAGGGTCGCGAGAACGCCGCCGGCGGCCAGGCTTTCCGCTCGACCGACGACACTGGTGACGGCCTCGGTGTGCACGGGATGCACCGCGAACAGCGCGGCGGCGGCGAACGCTGCCGGGCGGGAGAGACGGCGCCGGGCGAGAAGGAAAACGAGGCAGGAAACCACGACGTGCAAGGCCACGTTCACGGAGTGGAACGCGGCCGCCCCCGGCAACCAGCGGCGTTGGATCCAGTAGGAGAGGACCGTCAACGGACGGTAGAGGTGTCCGGGTTCGAACGCTTCGAGAAAAGCCCGGTAGGGGAAGCCCTTGGCGGACACGGCCGGGTTGGACTCCACGAACAGGTGGTCGTCGAAGGTGAAACCGTTCCCCGGAGCGTTGGCGAACGGGAGCGACGCCAGGAGCGAGAGGCAGAGGACGAGCCTCAGGTCAGTCCGTGAGTTCTTCGGGACGAACATAGGCCAGAAAACGCTCCTCGAGAGAAGGGCGAATCGGGAGGACGGATTCGATCTCCCCGCCCTGCCGTTCGAGGACCGAGACGACGGTGGCGAGCGCTTCGCGGGGTACGTGGAGCGTGTAGGTACCGGTGCTGCGGTCGAATCCGTTGAGCACGAACCGTTCGAGTTCCGGCGGAAGCGAGGCGGTTCTGGCCTGGAGACGGAACGCCGCCGTACTCTCCCGCGCCCAGCCGCGAAGATCCACCACCTCCCGGAGTTTCCCGTAGGCGAGGATCCCCACCCGATCGCAGAGCGTTTCGGCGTCCGGGAGGATGTGCGAGGAGAACACGACGGTCGTGCCTTCTTCCTTCCAACCTCGGACCAGCTCCCGTACCGCCCGCCGCCCTCCGGGATCGAGTCCGGACATGGGCTCGTCCAGGATGACGAGCCTCGGGCGGTGCACGATGGCCTGGGCGATTCCCACCCGCTGGAGCGTTCCCTTCGAAAGGGATCGCAGGGGAGCGTCGCGCTTGGGCTCGAGCCGGAGCTCCCGGAGCAGCTCGGCGACCCGCGACTGTCGCTCCCTTCCTCGGAGTCCGCAGAGCCTGGCGTAGAAGTCGAGGGTCTCCGCGACGCTGAGGTACTCGTAGAAGTAGGGGTGTTCGGGCAGAAAACCGATTTGCCGCCGGGCCTCGAGACTCGCACTCGGTACGTCGCAGAAAAGCGCCCGTCCGCGGGTGGGCCGAAGGAGGCCGAGCAGGAGCTTGAACGTGGTCGTTTTCCCCGCGCCGTTGTGGCCGATCAGGCCGAAGATTTCGCCCTCGCGGAGCGTGAACGAAAGGTCCGAGACGGCACGGAACGTTCGGAAGGTCCAGGGATTGCGGAAGACTTTCGTGAGACCTTCGACCTGCAGGAGCGGGCCGCTCATAGATCCCTCCAGCGTTCGCCACGCAGGAGTTTTTGCCGCCTCGGGCTCACGTAAAGTCGCAGCGGGCGGTGGCCGCGCGAGGACGACACCTCTCCGGTCGCGGGGTCGTACCGATAATGGCCGCCGAAGGGCTCGGGGGGAATTTCCCGCAGAAGCCCGCCGCTCACGAGCTCGTCGAGGGTCGCCGGGTTGTGGCCGTGCTCGGTCCGATAGCGGCGCACGGCGTCTTCGAGCTTTTTCAGGTTCGTGCCGAGCTCGATTTCCAGGAGTCTCTGTTCGATCACGGCACGCATGGACGGCCCGGCAGACTCCCGGAGCTCGGCGAGGAAGCGTTTGGCGGTCTCGGGCCCGTACTGCTCCGCGTAGAGGAGCGCGGCCAGGCGCGAAACGAACGGATGCGCGCCCGGGAGTTCGGCCGCTTTTCGAATGTGCGGGATCGCCCGAGCCGTGTCGTTCCGGAAGAAGAAGTAGTTGAAGGCGATCAGGAAGTGGAGATTCCAGGAGTCCGGGAAGACTCGGAGCCCTTTTTTCAGGAGCGAGATTCCGGCGTCCGGATCGCCCGCTTCCCAGGGCAAAAGGAGGCCGGCGAATCGGTAGACGTGTTCGGCGCGCGGGTCGAGGTCGGTCACGACGTCGCACATCCTCGCGAGCCACGGATAGAGCCGGTCGCTCCGGAAGTGTTCTCCGAAATAACTGATCGTGCGGAACCAGAGGACGTCGGCGAGCGCGTTCCGGTAACCCAGAGAAGCGACCTTCAGAAAATCGGATCGGGGCAGATAGACGGGAAGCTCGCGTCGGAGCTCGGCCGCCTTCGCGTCCACGTGGCTGCGGGCATGGTGCGCGAGCCCCGCGAGCACGGCCGAGCAAACCAGGGCGACGCACGCCGTCCAGAAGCGCTCGGTGCCGTCGGGCCGCTGTCTCGTGCCGACCATGTTCGGGATTCCGCGAGTTCTCCCGTAGGGCGAAAAGCAAGGCATGTGCCACGAGCCGTCCGGTCCCGAGCCGCGGGATTTCACGATCTTTCCGGCCGACCAGGCGCTATCCCCTGGACACGGTAGGTTCCCCGTCTACGGAAGATCCGTTCATGCGGTACTTCGTCAGGCGGTGGCGAAAGGAACGGTAGTTGAGTCCGAGCAGCGCGGCGGCTCGTTTTTTCACTCCCCCGGTTCGCTCGAGCGCTCGTTCGAGGATCGCCTTCTCGTAATCCGCGAGGTGGCGGTCGAGGTCGTTCGGGAGTGCCGGCTCGTCCCGGGAACCCCCGTCCTCCGGTGGTTCCGGGAGGGGGCCGCGGGGCAGCGGGCGCGTCCGTTCGGGGAGATCCTCGGCTCGGATCGTGTCGCCTTCCGCGAGCGTCACGGCGTGCTCGACCATGTTGGCGAGCTCTCTCACGTTCCCGGGATAGTCGTGCTCGAGAAACCTGCGCGCTGCGGCCCGCGAAACTTTCGTCACGTTCTTTCGGTGGAGCACCGAGAATTCCCGAACGAAATGCCGAACGAGTACCGGGATGTCTTCCCGGCGCTCGCGGAGGGGCGGGAGGTCGATCCGTACCACGTCGAGGCGGTAGAAGAGATCCTCGCGAAATCGGCCCGCTCGGACTTCCTCCTCGAGATTCTTGTTCGTCGCGGCAAGCACGCGCACGTCCACGACCACGGGCCGCTCGCCCCCCACCGGAACGAAGGTCCGTTCCTCGAGCACTCGCAGCAGCTTGACCTGGAGGGGGAAAGGGAGGTCCCCGATTTCGTCGAGAAAAATCGTTCCCCCGTCCGCCGCGCGAAAAAGCCCGCCGCGCCGGGCGACGGCACCCGTGAAAGCTCCTTTTTCGTGACCGAAGAGCTCGCTTTCCACCAGGTGTTCGGGGATGGCGCCGCAGTTCACCGCGACGAAGGGTTTCGAAGCGCGCGGGCTCCGTGCGTGGATAGCTCGCGCGACAACTTCCTTTCCGGTGCCACTTTCGCCCTGGAGGAGGACGGTGGCGTCGGTCGGCGCGACTTGCCGGACGAGCCGACGCACCCCGCGGATCCGGGGGCTCTTCCCCAGGATCCCCGCGAAGGGACCGTCGTCTTCCGGGGCTTCCCGCCGCTCGTCCTCGAAGTACGAGTCCTCCGTTTCCTGCAACACGTAGAGCACCCCCAGTCGGGTGCGGTAGGTATCGAAGAGAGGGATCGCCGAACACCGGAGAGTCCTCCGGCTGCCGCCGGCGCCGGTGTGCGTCATTTCCACCGTGCGACCTCCCTGTTGGAGCAGAGCTAGCTTGGCTTCCGGCGGCAGAGCGAGCGCGGGGAGGAGGGCTTCGATGGCCGTGCCGGGAAGCTCGTCCTTGGGCTTGCCGAAGAGCCGGGCCGCGACGTCGTTGACCAGGGTGATCGTACCCCCCACGTCGGTCGTCACCAGAGCACAGTCGACGCCCGCGGAAACGGCTTCCTGCCAGCGTCGGAGTTCCTCGCTTCGGCGCCGCTCTCGTGCGAGGAGTTCTCTCGTTTCGTGGAACCTTCCGGTCAACAAGGTGGCGAGATAGGACAGGAGGCAAAAGGACGAGACGTGGAGCGCCGCCCTGGAAAGCTCGGGCAGGAGGTCGTCCGCGGGGCCGAACACCGCGATCGTGGCATAGGACAGCGAGCTCAGGAAGCCGGCCAGGACGGCTCCCTTCGTGTGGAGGAGACACGCGCCGTTGAGAATCGCGAGCGCGTAGAGAAAGGAAAAAGGGCTCGACGTGCCACCCGTGAGCAGCACGGCACCCGAGATCAGGACGACGTCGACGGCGATCTCTCGCTGGGCTTCCCCGCCGAGCTCTTTCGCCGCTCGAAGGCGGCGGAGGGAGCGGGCGGTCCACGCTCCGGCAGCGACGACCACGGCGAAGACCCAGGGTCGTGCCGGTCCGAAACCGGACGGTTCCGAGAGCAGGAATACCCCGGTTCCGACGAGGAAGAAGAAGAGAAGGAAAATCCGGAGTACGAGAAGCCAGCGCAGGTGTTTCCGCAGTTCCTCCACGGCCTTCCGGTCGCCGTCAACCGATGACCGAGCCCAGCTTGAAGATCGGAAGGTACATGGAGATGACGAGACCGCCGATGACCACACCCAGGAAGACGATGACCAGGGGCTCCATCAGAGCGGTCAGGTTGGCCACGGCGTTGTCCACCTCGTCCTCGTAGAAGTCGGCCACTTTCCCGAGCATCGCGTCGAGGGCACCCGTCGCTTCTCCGACCCCGATCATCTGGCAGACCATCGGGGGGAACACCTTGGCTTCGACGAGGGGCTCGGTGATCGTCTTGCCTTCGCTGATGCTCGCACGTGTCGCGAGGACGGCTCTTTCGATGACTTTGTTGCCCGACGTGCGCGCGGTGATCTGGAGAGCGTCGAGAATGGGCACACCCGAGGAAAGCAGGGTCCCGAGGGTGCGCGTGAAGCGAGCGACCGCAGCCTTGCGGATCAGGTCGCCGAAGATGGGGACCTGCAAGAGGAAGCCGTCGATCGCGAGTCGTCCCTGTTCGGTCCGGTACGTCTGCCGGATCGCGACCGCGACGGCCACGGCAAAGGCGAGAATGTAGTGGGCATAGGCCACGGTGAAATTGCTCAGGTTGATGACGAACTGTGTGGGAGCCGGAAGAGCCTGCCCGAAGCTCGAGAAAAGCTCGGCGAACACGGGGATCACGTAGATCAGGAGCACAGCCGTGACGCCGACGGCCACGGCGACGATCGTCGACGGGTAGATCATGGCTCCCTTGATCTTCGCCTTGAGTTTCATCGCCTTCTCGAGGTAGGCGGCGAGCCGAAAGAGGATCGTGTCCAGAATGCCGCCGGCTTCTCCGGCCGCGACCATGTTCACGAAGAGGTCGTCGAAGATCCTGGGGTATTTTTTCAGGGCGTCCGTGAAGGTGGAGCCCGCTTCGACCTCGTCCCTCAGGTGGGCAATGACCTTGCGAAAAGCCTTGTTGTCGGTCTGGCTGGCGAGGATCGTGAGACACTGAACGATCGGCATTCCGGCGTCGATCATCGTGGCGAGTTGCCGTGTGAAGATGACGACATCGCGCCCCCGCACGCCGTCCCCGAAGCCCGGAATCGTGATGGCACGGTCCAGAGCTCCGCTTTTCTCCCGGATCCGCGCGGGGTTGGGCTGGATCCTCTGCGAGCGCAGTCGCACGAGAACGGCCTCGCGGCTCGGTGCGTCCATTTCTCCCGAGATCACCTCGCCGCGGGGCGAGACACCTTCCCAGCGAAAAATCGGCATGTTCGTACACCCCCTAAAGCTTCGATCAGGGCCGCAACCGCGTGGGACGCGCGACCGACTCCGCGGAGCAGCACGTTGCGTGCCAGGCGCGGGGCCCACGGGACCCCGGCCGACGGTCGGCCCCCGCGGGAGCGAATTCCCTGCGATTCGACGGGCGCCGCGGGGCCTCAGTCGGGCATCGTGACGCGGACGACTTCCTCGATCGTCGTGATCCCCTCCTTGAGTTTCGCGATGCCGCTCTGGCGCAGCGTCTTCATACCTTGGGCCACGGCCGCTCGTTTGAGCTCGGCAGCCGGAGCACCGTCGAGGATCAGGTCGCGCAACTCGTCGGTGATCGGCATGACCTCGTAGAGCGCGATCCGCCCCCGGTAGCCGGAGCCGTGGCAATTCGCACAGCCTTCTCCGCGGAAACACACGAAACGGCCCACGTCTTCTTCGGGAACCTGGATTTCCCGCAGTGCCTGCGGTGGCACTTCGACGGGCGTCTTGCACTGGGGGCAGATCACCCGGGCGAGCCTCTGCGCCAGGATCAGGTTGACCGAGGACGCTACGAGAAACGGCTCGATGCCCATGTTGAGCAGCCGCGTGAGCGTGGAAGGGGCGTCGTTCGTGTGGAGCGTACTGAGCACGAGATGGCCCGTCAGCGCTGCCTTGACGGCGATCTCGGCAGTTTCGAAGTCCCGGATTTCACCGACCATGATGATATCCGGGTCCTGCCGCAGGAACGCGCGCAGCGCGCTGGCGAACGTGAGGCCGATTTCTTCGTGGATCTGCACCTGGTTGATTCCTACCAGGTTGAATTCCACGGGATCTTCGGCGGTCGAGATGTTCGCCGTCACCTTGTTGAGCTCGGCGAGAGCGGAGTAGAGAGTCGTCGTCTTGCCGCTCCCCGTGGGGCCCGTGACCAGGACCATTCCGTAGGGCTTGTGGATGGCCTCCTGGAAGTCGCGCAGTGCTCGCTCTTCGAACCCGAGCTTCGTCATGTCCAGTTGCAGGTTCGACTTGTCGAGGAGTCGTAGGACGATTTTTTCGCCGAAGAGAGTGGGGAGAACCGAGACGCGAAAATCCATTTCCTGGCTGGGACCGAATTTGAGCTTGATCCGCCCGTCCTGCGGGAGGCGCCGTTCCGCGATGTCCATGTTGGCCATGACCTTGATCCGGGACGTGATGGCGTTCTTGAGTTTCACGGGAGGTTTCATGATTTCCTCGAGCACGCCGTCGATCCGGAAGCGCACCCGAAAGACCCGTTCGAAGGGTTCGAGGTGGATGTCGCTCGCCCGCCGCTTGATGGCGCTCGTGAGGATCGCATTGACGAGCCGAACCACGGGGGCGTCTTCGGTGGCTTTTTCGAGCTCCCGGAGGTCGACCTCCTCCTCCTGCTTGACGAGTTCGAATTCCTCGCTCTCGAGTTCGGTCAGGAGCTCGTCGTATTGGGCCGCCTGGTCGTAGTGCGTCTCGATGAACTGCCGGACGGAAGAAACGGGAGCGACGGCGACCTTGACGTCGTAGCCCGTGAGAAACTTCACCTCGTTGAGCGCCACGATGTTCGAGGGGTCGCTCATGGCGACCGTCAACGTGGAACCCGAAAGCCCGATCGGTACGATTTCGTACCGCCGGACGAGGTTCACGGGGACCAGCCGGAGCACCTCCGGCGGAACTTCCATCCCCGCGGGGTCGACGAGGGGAAGCCGGTACTCGCGCTGCAGGAAGGTCGTGAGCTCGGTTTCGTCCAGGTATCCCAGCGCCACGAGCTGGCTCGCGAAAGAGCCCCCTTCTTCCTGTTGTTTGCGGGCTGCTTCTGCGGCCTGTCCCGGCTGGAGGCGGCCACGCTTGACCAGGAGTTCGCCGAGGCGGCTGCTCATAGATTCCACGTGGCAGCTTATACACAATCCACGCCAACGCGGCGCGGAACGGAAAGCCGCGGTTTCCGGGCGAAGAGTCGGCTCGCTCGTCGTCAGTCCCGCAACGCGCGGGCCATCACGGTCACCGGAGCTTCTCGCCCGGTCCAGAGGCGAAACGCCGCGGCCCCCTGGAAAAGGAGCATGTCGAGCCCGCCTTTCGTCTCTCTGCCCTCGAGGCGCGCCCGACGCAGGAAGTCCGTCTCGCCCGTGTAGTTCACGTCGTAGAACAGGCAGTCCAGGGGGGTTTTCGCGGGCGAGAACGGGGGAAACCGCTCGTGCCGCACCCCTAGGCTCGTCGCGTTGACGAGGAGGCTCGTCCGTCCGAGAAGGCTCTCGTCGCGAAGAGAGGAAAGATCCCCGGTTCCGAGTCGGACACCGAGACGCCGGAAGTGGCGCCGGAGTTTTTCCAGGCGCGAACGAGTTCGGTTCAGCACCCGGAGGTCGCGGACGCCGAGCTTCCAGAGCCCCGCCACCACCGCGCGGGCTGCTCCTCCCGCACCTACGACGACGGCGGCGTCGGGACGCAGGTTCCGTGGCAAGGATCGCAGGAAGCCTTCGACGTCGGTGTTGTGACCGATCACACGCCCTCGCGACACGTAGACCGTGTTGACCGCCCCGCACCACCGCGCTTCGGGAGTGAGTCCGTCGACCAGGCGGGCGACCCTTTCTTTGTGGGGGATGGTGACGTTGAACCCCGTCACACCCGCCGCGAGCAAGCCCCGGAACGCCTCACGTAGCCGAGGCGGCGGGACGCGGAACGGCACGTAGACGAAATCGAGACCCAGCGCGCGAAAGGCCGCGTTGTGCATCTCCGGAGAACGCGAGTGTTCGACCGGAAAGCCGAGGAGGCCGACGACGCGGGTCCGACCGGTGACGGCGACGGAGGACCGCCTCACGGGTGGCGTGGCTTCTTTCTCGCTGGCGCGATCGCCGCCTGAGCGGCCGCGAGCCGCGCGACGGGAATGCGAAAAGGCGAGCACGAAACGTAGTCGAGACCCGTTTCGTGACAGAAACGGACGGACTCGGGATCCCCCCCGTGTTCCCCGCAGATGCCGAGTTTCATCCCCGGCTTGGCTTTTCGGGCTTTTTCCACGGCCGTGCGCACGAGAGCTCCCACGCCCTCGAGGTCCAAGGTCACGAACGGATCCTTGGGGAGGATCTTTTTCTCGACGTACTCGGGAAGGAATTTTCCCGCATCGTCACGGCTGATCCCGAGCGTCGTCTGGGTCAGGTCGTTGGTCCCGAAAGAAAAGAAGTCGGCGAACTGCGCGATTCGGTCGGCGACCAGCGCGGCGCGAGGGAGCTCGATCATCGTCCCGATGGGGACCCTCGCCTTTCCGAGCACCTCGCGCAGGACGGATTCGGCTTCGGCCCTCAGGATTCTCAGCTCGTCCGCGAATCCCACGAGCGGAATCATGATTTCGGGCATGGGGCGGGCCCCCTCCGCCCGGAGCTCGGCGGTCGCCTCGGCGATGGCGCGAACCTGCATGCGGTAGATTTCGGGGAAGGTGATGCCGAGGCGGCAACCTCGGTGTCCGAGCATCGGGTTGAACTCGAAAAGGGCGTCGCGCTTGAGCCGCAACGCGTCGGCCGAGAGCCCGAGCTTGCGGGCGAGATCCTGGATTTCCTCGTCGGTGTTCGGCAGGAACTCGTGCAGCGGAGGGTCGAGGAGGCGGATCGTGACCGGTAGGCCGTCCATCGCCCGGAGGATTTCCCGGAAATCTCCCTTTTGCATGGGTGCGAGCTTTTCGAGCGCTCGTCGACGCCCTTCGGGGTCGTCCGCCAGGATCATCTCCCGCACGGCGTCGATGCGTTCGGGTTCGAAGAACATGTGCTCGGTGCGGCAAAGACCGATCCCCTCGGCGCCGAGCTTACGTGCTTCGCGTGCAGCTTCGGGGGTGTCCGCGTTGGCGAGAACCCCGAGGGAACGCACGGAGTCGGCCCAGGAGAGGAAGCGGGAGAACTCGGCGCCGAGCTCGGGCTCGTGGAGAGGAAGCTGGCCCCGGAAAATCTCTCCGGTGGAGCCGTCGACACTGATCCAGTCCCCGCGCCGGACGACCTGATCACGGACGCGGAAGAGCTGGTTTCCGTAGTCCACTTCCATTTCCCCGCAGCCCACGACGCAACACTTGCCCATCGAGCGAGCCACGACGGCCGCGTGCGAGGTCATCCCACCCCTGGCCGTGACGATCGCCTGGGCCGCGTGCATGCCGTGGATGTCTTCCGGCGAGGTTTCCACCCGCACGAGGACGACCGGTGTGCCTTCTCGGGCTTCTCGTTCGGCTTCTTCCGCCGAAAACACCACCCGACCCCGGGCGGCACCGGGCGAGGCGGGGAGCCCGCGGGTGAGCGGTGTGGGCGAAGCGGAAAGGTCGAGCGAGGGGTGGAGGAGCCGCTCGAGGTCCTCGGGCTTCACGCGGAAGAGCGCCGTCTCGCGGTCCAGCAGCCGTTCGCGGACCATGTCGACGGCGACCCGAACCGCCGCTCGAGCGGTGCGCTTCGCGTTCCGGGTCTGAAGAACCCAGAGCCGCGCGCGCTCGATGGTGAACTCGATGTCCTGCATGTCCCGGTAGTGGCGTTCGAGCTTCTGCGCGATGGAACGAAGTTCCCGGTACGAGCGGGGGAGGTATTCCTCGAGGGAAGGGTAACGAGCCTTGCGGATTTCTTCCGGGATGCCGTTTCGCCGAGCCCATTCGCGGGAGGCGGCGAGCGTGATCTGCTGAGGCGTGCGGATCCCCGCCACCACGTCCTCGCCCTGCGCGTTGACCAGAAACTCGCCGTAGAAGGTCTTCTCTCCGGTGGAAGGGTCCCGCGTGAAGGCGACGCCCGTCGCGCAATCGGGCCCCAGGTTCCCGAAGACCATCGCTTGCACGTTCACCGCCGTTCCCCAGTGAGACGGGATGTCGTTGAGCCGGCGATACGTGACCGCACGGGGGTTGTTCCACGAGCGGAAAACGGCTCCGATGGCTTCCCAGAGCTGTTCCTCGGGGTCCTGCGGAAACTCGCGTCCCAGGCGCCGTCGGACGAGGTCCCGGAATTCCTCGACGAGCTCCCTGAGGTCCTGCGCGGAAAGGTCGGTGTCGAGCTCGACCCCACGGTCTTTTTTCTTCCGTTCGAGCGCCTCCTCGAACGGGTCCGGCTCGGTTTCGCTCCTGGGTTTCAAGCCGAGCACCACGCTCGAGTACATTTGGAGGAAACGCCGGTACGAGTCGTAGGCGAAACGCTCGTTTCCGGAAAGTCGTGCCAGGCCCTCGACGGTGCGGTCGTTGAGACCCAGGTTCAGGACGGTATCCATCATGCCCGGCATGGAGGCCGGGGCTCCGGAACGCACGGAGACGAGAAGAGGTGCCGACGGGTCACCGAACCTGCGTCCCACGAGCCGCTCGACGCGGGCGAGGTTCTCTTCGACCTCCTTGCGGAGCGTGCGGGGATAGCGCTGGCCGTGGGTTTCGTAATAGCGGCAGACTTCGGTCGTGATGGTGAAGCCGGGAGGCACGGGAAGTCCCAGCCCCGCCATCTCGGCCAGGTTCGCACCCTTCCCGCCGAGGAGCTCTCGCATCGTGGCGTTTCCTTCGGCCTTGCCGCCGCCGAAAAAGTAAACGTGCTTCTCGCGGACGCGCGCTCGCGTTTTCCCTGCCTGCCAACGTGCGTGCCTTGCCTTCATGCCTCGATCTTTTCTCGCAAGATTTCGACGAGACGGTCGATCGGTACCCGCTCCTGCGCCATCGTGTCCCGTTCTCGCAGCGTCACCGTGTCGTCCCGCATCGTCTGGTGGTCCACCGTGATCCCGAAGGGCGTACCGATCTCGTCCTGCCTCCGGTACCGCCGTCCGATGGCTCCGGCCTGATCGTACTGGACGTGGAAATGAGGCCTGAGGAGCTCCACGATTCGCATGGCTTTTTCCGGCTGCCCGTCCTTGCGGAGGAGGGGAAAAACCCCGGCCTTGACGGGGGCGAGCCTCGGGTGGAGCCGCAGGACGACCCGAAGCTCGCCCTCCACGGTTTCTTCGTCGTAGGCGTCCACGAGGAACGCCAGCATGGCTCGATCGGCGCCGGCCGACGGTTCGATCACGAACGGGAAGTAGCGCTCTCGCGTCTCGTCGTCGAAGTACGTGAGGTCCCGGCCGCTGTACTCGGAGTGGCGGCGGAGGTCGAAGTCCGTGCGGTTGGCGACGCCCTCGAGCTCCGACCATCCGAAGGGAAACTCGTACTCGATATCGGCGCAGGCCTTCGCGTAGTGGGCGAGTTCTTCGGGGCCGTGGTGCCGAACCCGCAGTTTTTCGCGTCGAATTCCGAGCCGCACATACCACTCGAGCCGTTGCTCCACCCAGTACTCGAACCACCTCTCGTCCTCGCCCGGCCTCACGAAGTATTCGAGCTCCATCTGTTCGAATTCTCGCGTTCGAAAAATGAAGTTCCCGGGGGTGATCTCGTTCCGGAAGGACTTTCCGACTTGCGCGATACCGAACGGGATTTTCTGTCGCGCCGTCGTCTGGACGTTCAGGAAGTTCACGAAAATTCCCTGTGCCGTCTCCGGGCGGAGGTAGACCACGTGGGCGCTGTCTTCGACGGGTCCGAGAAACGTCTTGAACATCAGGTTGAACCGCCGGGGTTCGGTGAGCTCCCCTCCGCATTCGCCCGGTTTTTTTCCGGGGTCCTCCGGGCAAGCGGCTGTGTCGAGCTGGTCGGCCCGAAACCTCGACTTGCAGCGCTTGCAGTCGACCAGGGGGTCGGTGAAGCCCTCGAGGTGGCCGGACGCCTCCCAGACCCGGGGGTGCATCAGGATGGAACAGTCGATCCCCACGATATCTGCCCGGGAACGTACCAGGTCCTTCCACCAGGCTTCTTTCACGTTCCGTTTGAGCTCGACACCCAGGGGACCGTAATCCCAGCACGAGCCCAGCCCTCCGTAAATCTCGCTGGAAGGAAAGACGAAGCCGCGCCTTTTGGCGAGGCTCGTGATTTTCTCCATGGTGGGTTCGACGCGCATCGGGCAGGGCCGACTCGAAAACGTGGCCCTTACCACGGGCTCAGCCCCTCGGCAACGAGGGAGACGGACTCGCGAGGGACCGGATCCAGCCCAGCGAGGCGAGGGGGCGCGTGAGATGCGGCCCGAGGAGAGCCCCGGTCAGCGCCGAGAGGTCCTCGGAAACCTCCGGGGGGAAGCGGAGGCGGGCCACCTCCGCGAGGGCTCCTTGCAGGAGGCGCCCGACCGCCGCGCGAGAAGCACTCCCGAGCCGTCGCTCCCCGGCGTTTCCCCGGGAACACCCCGGACAGACGAGAAGAAACGAGTCGACCCTGAGGGCTGCCTCTTCCTCGGGGGCGAGTGGCCGGTGACAGTGGCCGCAGGAGTCGGGGTCGGGGGCCAGGCCCAGAGCCCGGAGGAGCCGCAGCTCGAACGCCCGGAGAAAGCTCGGCGTCGCGGGCGAAGTTTCCAGGGTCCGAAGCGTCGTGTCGAGAAGTTCGTAGACGTGGGGTAGGGGGTCGCGTTCGGGGGTCATCCGATCCGTCAACTCGGCCACGTAGCTTGCGTAGGGGAAGCGACTCGGCGCGGCGAGGGGCAGGCTCGGGCGGAGGAGTTCGCACCGCTCGACGAAGGCGAGCGAAGCTCCCGGTTTGGTCCGGAAGAAGACCCGGATACCCGCCAGCGTCTCGAGAGAACCCGCGAACCGCCGACGGGAGTTCTTCGCCCCCTTGGCGATCCCGGTGAACTTGCCTACCTCTCGACCGAAAAAGACGACGATCCGGTCCGTCTCTCCGTAAGGGCGGCTTCGGAGAACGACGGCGTCGGTACGGATCGTGTCGGGCATGCCCTGTCGGGACGCCTATCACCGGGAACCGTCCTTGACAAGGTAGAGGGGCGTTCTTAGGTTCCGCCAACGGAGTACGTGCGGAATTCCACCCTCCTTCGGGTTCGGACCATGGCCGACGAGGAAAAGGACAGGGTCGCGGAAAAAGTCGACGGCAGCGGAGAAGCGGGCGCAGGCCCGGAGCCGGGCAGCCTGGAAGAGGAGCTCTCGCGTCTGCGGGACGCCCTGGCGCAGAAGGAGAGCGAGGCGAAGGAGCACTACGATCGGTATCTCCGGGAAAGGGCCGAGCTCGAAAACTTCAAGAAGAGAACCCTCCGCCACCAGGCGGAGCAGAGGAAGTTCCTCGCGGAGGATATTTTCCGGGATCTCCTGCCGATCGTGGACAACCTGGAACGGGCTGTCGAGCACGCTTCCCGGGGGGGCGACGGTGCCCCTCTGGTGGAGGGAGTGGCCCTGGTGCTGAAGTCGCTTCACGAGCTGCTGACCCGCCACGGCGTCACCGCAGTCGAGGCCAAGCCGGGGGACCCGTTCGACCCCGAACGGCACGAAGCCGTCGCCCGCGAAGAGACGGAAGGGGAGCCGAACCGGGTGGTCGTGCTGTACGAGAAGGGATACATGCTGCACGACCGGCTTCTCCGGCCCGCCAAGGTCGCGGTTTCCTGCCCGAAGACGAGGGGAGACAGGCCCGGAGGGGAAGAGGCAGTTGAAAAGAAGCCGGGCGGTGATTAACGCCGAGCCAGAGATCGCGTACGGGCTTCACCGAGAGGAGACTCCAACATGGCGAAGGTAGTCGGAATCGATCTGGGAACCACGAACTCGTGTGTCGCCGTCATGGAAGGTGGCGAGGTCAAGGTGATCGCGAACTCCGAAGGCGGCCGGACCACCCCTTCCGTGGTGGCGTTCACGGAGTCCGGGGAACGGCTGGTGGGTCAGATCGCCAAGCGACAGGCCATCACCAACCCCCAGAACACGATCTTCGCCGTCAAGCGCCTGATCGGACGACGGTACGACGACCCCGAGGTCCAGAAGGCCATCAAGGTCCTACCTTACAAGATCGTGCGGGCGGACAACGGAGACGCCTGGGTGGAGGTGCGGGGGAAGAAGTACAGTCCCGCGGAAATCTCGGCCTTCATCCTGCAGAAGATGAAGCAGACCGCCGAGGACTACCTGGGCGAGAAAGTCACCGAGGCCGTCATTACCGTTCCCGCTTACTTCAACGACAGCCAGCGACAGGCGACCAAGGACGCGGGGCGGATCGCCGGACTCAACGTCCTGCGGATCATCAACGAGCCGACGGCGGCGGCGCTCGCTTACGGCCTCGACAAGAAAAAAGACGAGAAGATCGCCGTGTTCGACCTGGGAGGAGGTACCTTCGACATCTCGATTCTCGAGATCGGAGACGGGGTGTTCGAGGTCAAGGCCACCAACGGCGACACGTTCCTGGGCGGCGAGGACTTCGACCAGAGGATCATCGACTATCTCGCCGACGAGTTCAAAAAGGACCAAGGAATCGACCTCCGCAACGACAGGATGGCGTTGCAGCGCCTGAAGGAGGCGGCCGAAAAGGCGAAGTGCGAGCTCTCGACGACCATGGAGACCGAGATCAACCTTCCCTTCATCACGGCCGACCAGACCGGTCCCAAACACCTGACGATGAAACTCACCCGCGCGAAGCTCGAGGCCCTGTGTGCGGACCTGCTCGACCGTCTCGAGGAGCCCTGCCGGATCGCGCTCAAAGACGCGGGGCTTTCGCCGAGCGACATCGACGAGGTGATCCTGGTGGGCGGGATGACCCGCATGCCGGCCGTGCAGGCACGGGTCAAAAAGATTTTCGGGAAGGAGCCGCACAAGGGCGTCAATCCGGACGAGGTCGTGGCCGTCGGAGCCGCCATCCAGGCCGCGGTGCTCAAGGGCGAAGTGAAAGACGTCCTGCTGCTCGACGTCACGCCGCTTTCTTTGGGCATCGAGACCCTGGGCGGTGTGTTCACGAAGCTCATCGAGAAGAACACGACCATCCCCACCCGGAAGAGCCAGATTTTTTCCACGGCCACCGACAACCAGACCGCCGTCACGATCCGGGTCTTTCAGGGCGAGCGGGAAATGGCCGCGGACAACAAGCTCCTCGGCCAGTTCGACCTGGTGGGAATTCCTCCCGCTCCTCGAGGGGTCCCGCAGATCGAGGTGACCTTCGACATCGACGCGAACGGTATCGTGCACGTCAGCGCGAAGGACCTCGCCACGGGCAAGGAACAGTCGATCCGGATCACCGCGTCGAGCGGCCTCACGGAGGAGGAAATCAAGAGGATGATTCGCGAGGCCGAGGAGCACGCGGAAGAAGACCGGAAACGCCGCGCGGCAGCCGAGGCGAGAAACCAGCTCGACGCGATCGTCTACCAGACGGAGAAGTCCCTGAAGGAACACGGCGAGGCGATCGACGCGGCCACGCGAGCCGAGGTCGAAAAGGCTCTCGAGCGTGCCAAAAAGGCGCTCGAGGGGCAGGACACGGCGGAGATGCAGGCGGCGGGCGAGGCTTTGACGAAGGCGTCGCACAAGCTCGCCGAGGCCATGTACGCACGCGCGAGCCGCCGGCAGGCGGGGGACGGCGGAGCGGCGGCGTCGGGCGGCGACGGTCCGGGAGGTGGAAAGGACGACGTGGTCGACGCGGATTTCGAGGAGGTGAAGGGGTAAGGGAACCCGGAAAGCCCTCGACGAAAGCCCTCCCCTCGACTGGGGGCGAGGGCTTTTATATTCTGGTCGTTCGAGGAAGAAGCCGTGGCGCAGAAGCGGGATTACTACGAGGTCCTCGGTGTCGGGCGCGACGCTTCCCTGGAGGAGATCAAGAAGGCCTACCGCAAGCTCGCCCTCAAGTACCATCCGGATCGGAATCCCGGGGACAAGGTCGCCGAGGAGAAGTTCAAGGAAGCCTCCGAGGCGTACCAGGTCCTGAGCGACCCGGAGCGCCGGGCGCAGTACGACCGCTTCGGACACGCGGCGTTCGACGCGACGATGGCCGGTGGCGGCTTCGGGGGCTTCGACTTTCGCGCCCCGAGTTTCGAGGATCTTTTCCAGGACCTTTTCGGCGACTTTTTCGGGATGTCCCGCGGCCGTTCGCGTGGTCGGAGGGGGGAGGATCTTCGGCTCGACCTCGAGCTCAAGTTCGAAGAGGCCGTCTTCGGGACCGAGAGGGTCGTCGAGGTTCCGAGGACGGTGGTTTGCGAGGAGTGCCACGGCGAAGGGACCCGCGGGGGCCGCCCCCGGAGTGCCTGCCCGCGCTGTCGCGGTACGGGCCAGCTTCGGTACCAGCAGGGGTTTTTCACGGTCGCGAAGACCTGCCCTCAGTGCAGTGGGCAGGGAAGCGTCATCACCGATCCCTGCCGGACGTGCGGCGGAAGCGGCCTGGTGCAGAAGGTCCACAAGCTCACGGTCCGGATTCCGCCGGGTGTCGACCGGGGAACGCGACTGCGGCTACGGGGGGAAGGGGAGCGGGGCCTCAACGGCGGCCCGCCGGGAGACCTGTATGTCGTGATCGACGTCGCCGAGCACCCGCTCTTTCGGAGGCAGGGAAACGACATCGTCTGCGAGGTGCCGATCAGCTTTCCGCAGGCCGCCCTCGGGACGGAAATCGAGGTACCCACCCTCTCCGGAAAGGTGAAGATGAAGATTCCCCCGGGCACCCAGTCGGGTTCGGTCTTCCGGCTGCGCGGTCACGGGGTTCCCGACGCCCGCGGGCGGAAGGGGGATCAGCTCGTGAAAATCGTCGTGGAGACGCCGAGGCGATTGACCCCGCGGCAGCGCGAGCTCCTCGAGGAATTCGCCCGCCTCAGCGGCGAGGAAGGGAACCCGATTTCGAAGGGGTTTTTCGAAAAGGTCAAGGAGATGTTCGGCTGAGGGGTCGCCGTCACTCCGTGGAGACCCGCTCGTCTTTTCCCTCGAGGGCCGCCCGGAGCGTGTGCCAGGCGAGGGTGGCGCACTTCACGCGGACCGGAAACTCCGACACGCCCGCGAAAACGGCCAGTTTCCCCAGGTCCCTTCCGGGAGGCTTCCGGCCTCGGGTGACCAGGTCGTGGAAGAGGCGGAAGAGTTCCTCCGCCTCGTCCTTCGATTTGCCCTTTACGGTTTCCGTCATCACCGAAGCCGAGGCGGTCGAAATCGCACATCCGCTTCCCTCGAAAGAGACGTCCTCGAGCTTGTCGCCGTCCATTTTCACGTAGACCACCACCTGATCGCCGCACAGGGGGTTGTGCCCCTCGCACCGGCGCCCCCCCTCGATGGCCCGGTAGTTCCGGGGCTTTCGGCTGTGCTCGAGGATGACGTCCTGGTAGAGCTCGCGGAGGTCGGAACTCACCCCAAGATCTCCCGCGCTTTCGCGACGGCCCGAACGAACGCCTCGATGTCGTCTTCGCCGTTGTATACCCCGAAGGAAGCGCGGGCCGTGGCCGGTAGGCCGAAGCGGCGCATGAGCGGTTGCGCGCAGTGATGGCCCGCGCGGATGGCCACCCCTTCCCGGTCCAGAACCGTCCCGATGTCGTGAGGGTGGACTCCTTCGAGCACGAAGGAAAGCACGGCCGCCTTTTCCCGGGCTTCGCCGATCACCCGGACCCCCCGTACCTCCCGGATTCGCTCGGTCGCCTGGGCGAGAAGCTCCTGCTCGTGGGCCCGGATCCGATCGAGCCCGAGTCCCTCCATGTACTCCAGCGCGGCTCCGAGACCGATGGCTCCGGCGATGTTGGGGGTCCCGGCTTCGAACTTGTAGGGAATGGAGTTGTAGACGGTCTTCTCGAACGTCACCGAGCGGATCATCTCTCCACCGCCCTGGTACGGGCGCATCCCTTCGAGGAGTTCGGCCTTCCCGTAGAGCACTCCGATGCCGGTCGGCCCGTAGGTTTTGTGCCCCGAGAAAGCGTAGAAGTCGCAATCGAGCTCGACGACGTCGACGGGCATGTGGGGTGCCGCTTGCGCCCCGTCCAGGAGAACGGGAATTCCCTTCGCGTGGGCCATCCGTACGATGTCCCGGACGGGGTTGACGGTGCCGAGGGCGTTCGAGACGTGGGTGACGGAAACGAAACGTGTCCTGTGGGTGAGCTTCCGCCGGAACTGATCGAGGTCGAGCTCCCCCCGGTCGTCGACGGGCACGACGCGCAGGAGCGCCCCTCGCTCCTCGCAGACGAGCTGCCAGGGAACGATGTTGGAGTGGTGTTCCATTTCGGTGAGCAGGATCTCGTCGCCCGGGCGTAGCTGGGGCCGGACGAAAGCAGCCGCGACGAGGTTGATCGCCTCGGTGGTGTTTCGCACGAACACGATTTCCTTCGAGTCCCTGGCGCGGAGGAAGCGCCGTACGATCTCGCGGGCGTTTTCGTACGCTCTCGTCGCACGTTCGCTGAGTTCGTACACGCCCCGGTGGATGTTCGCGTAGTCCCGAGCGTAGAACCGGCAGAGCGCGTCGATGACCACCTGCGGCGTCTGGGCACTGGCGGCGCTGTCGAGGTAAACGAGCCGCTTGCCGTGCATCGTCTGGCCCAGGACGGGAAAATCGGAGCGGATCCGTTCCACGTCCAGCGGGGACCAGACTCTCGGAAGGGGTTGGGTGCTGCTCACGGGATCACCTCAGGATTCCGTCGGGAGGGAGAGCCGCACGAGCTCTTCCGCGCGTTCCCTCAGAACGTCCTCTTCCACGCGTTCCACGATTTCTCTCGCGAACGCCCGCACGAGCATCTCCCGGGCTTCCCGCAGACCGATGCCGCGGGCGCGAAGGTAGAACAGCGCGTTCTCGTCCAGCCGGCCGATGGTCGCGCCGTGCGAGCACTTCACGTCGTCGGCGAAGATTTCGAGCTGGGGTTTCGTGTCGACGCCGGCGGTCGGCGAGAGGAGCAGGTTGTGGTTGGCCTGGTGGGCGTCGGATTTCCGGGCGTGGGGGTGGATCACGATCCGCCCCCGGAACACCCCCCTCGCGTGGCCGCCCAGGATCCCCTTGTAGAGTTGGCGGCTCGTGCACTCTCCGGCCCTGTGTTCGATCGACGTGTGGTGGTCGACGTGTCTCCTGCCGGAACCCAGGTAGAGTCCGTAGAGTTCGCAGCGGCCCCCTTCTCCGGCGAACGAGGTCGCGAGCTCCGAACGGCAGAACCCGCCGCCGCAGGAAAGGACGTGCGAGAAGAAACGGCTTCGGGCTTCCTGCTGGACGTACCAGTGCGAGACGTGAAAAACCTCCGCCCCTTCGGCGAGCCACCGGCAGTGAACGAATTCCGAGCCGGGAGCGAGGATCGCCTCGCCGACACTGTTCACGAAGCTCGAGGCCCGGGGGGTGCCACGGTGCTCTTCGACCAACGAGACGCGTGCTTCTCGCCCGAGCACCACGAGGACACGAGGCTGGACCATCACCCCTTCTTCGGCGTCCGCCACCGTCCGGAAAACGACGTGCAGGGGCTCGGCCAGCCGCACGCCGTCCTGGACGTGCAGGAAGAGGCCGTCGGAGAGGAAAGCTGTCGCGAGCGCGAGAAAGCCGTCTCGCTCCGGGCGGGCGAGCCGGCCGAGGGTCCGGCGGAGAATCTCGCCGTCGTACTGCTCGCGCAGAAAACCGAACGTGACACCGGCCGGGAGGCGATCCGTACCGACGAGGAACCAGCCACGGCCGTTCTCGAAGACGGCGCCTACGAAGGGCGTGCCCGACGCCGGTCCACCCGACCGATCCGAAGGCGGTTCCGCGTCGGCCACCCGATACGAACGGGCCAGAATCGGAGAGGGGTCGGTGTATTTCCAGTCCTCGAGCCTCGACGTCGGGAAACCGATCCGGCGGAGGGCGTCGGCTCCCCTCTCGCGCAACCGAGAAAGCCAAGGGGGAGCTCCATCGGGCCGGGGTTGCCACGGCTCGAGGAACCGCGCCACGGGGTCGGCGAGTGGCAGGGCGTTGGCGGCCATCCTTTTCCCTCTCAGCAAGCCGAAGCCCGTGGAGGCTCGAGGGCTGCGTAGCCTGTCGTCTCGAGCTCTCTCGCGAGCGACGCGTCGCCCGACTTCACGATGCGCCCTCCGAGCAGAACGTGGACGAAGTCGGGCACGAGGTACTGGAGCAGTCGCTCGTAGTGCGTGATGACCAGGACGGCGTGGTTTTCCGTGCGGAGTGCGTTGACGCCGCGAGCCACCACCTTGAGCGCGTCGATGTCGAGTCCCGAGTCGGTCTCGTCGAGGATGGCGAGCCGTGGCTCGAGGATCGACATCTGGAGAATTTCGTGCCGTTTTTTCTCGCCCCCCGAAAAACCGTCGTTCACGGCGCGGTTCAGCAGCCGCTCGTCCATACCCACTGCCGCGGCCTTCTCCCTGAGCAGCGAGAGGAAATCCATCGCATCCAGGGGCTCGAGCCCGCGATGTTTCCGGATCGCGTTGAGTGCCGTCCTGAGAAAGTAACTCGAGCTCACCCCGGGGATCTCCACCGGGTACTGGAAGGCGAGAAAGACCCCCTCGCGGGCGCGCTCCTCGGGGCTCATGGCGAGAAGATCTTTTCCCTGGTAGAGGACGGTCCCCCGGGTGACTTCGTAGCCCGGCCGGCCCGCGAGGACGTGGGCCAGAGTACTCTTTCCGGACCCGTTGGGCCCCATGATCGCGTGGACCTCGCCCGGCTGCACGACGAGGTCGACGCCGCGCAAAATTTCCGCGTCGCCCACGCGGGCATGGAGATCGCGAATTTCGAGTAGAGGACGGCTCATGACTCGGGTTCCTCCTCCGGGGCGACGGCGCAGGGCCGAGAGGTCACCCCACGCTTCCTTCCAGGCTCACGCCCAGAAGTTTCTGGGCTTCGACCGCGAATTCCATCGGCAGCTTCCGGAAGACGTCGCGGCAGAAGCCGCTGACGATCAAGGAGACGGCATCTTCCGCGGAGAGGCCCCTCTGCAGGCAGTAGAAGATCTGGTCCTCGCCGATCTTGGAGGTGGTCGCCTCGTGCTCCACTTGCGCCGTCGGGTTCCGGACCTCCATGTACGGGAACGTATGCGCTCCGCAGCGGTCACCGATCAGCATGGAGTCGCACTGGGTGTAGTTCCGAGCTCCCTCGGCGCTCGGTGCGACCTTGACGAGCCCGCGGTAGGTGTTCTGGCCGTGTCCGGCGGAAATGGCTTTGGAGACGATCGTGCTCCGGGTATTCTTGCCGATGTGAATCATTTTCGTCCCGGTGTCGGCCTGCTGGTAGTGGTTGGTGAGCGCGACGGAGTAGAACTCGCCCACGGAGCCGTCGCCTTTCAGGATCACGCTGGGATACTTCCAGGTGATGGCGGAGCCGGTTTCGACCTGGGTCCAGGAAATCTTCGCGTTGCGGCCGAGTGCGATGCCGCGCTTGGTGACGAAGTTGTAGATGCCGCCTCTTCCCTCCTTGTCCCCGGGGTACCAGTTCTGCACCGTGGCATAGCGGATTTCGGCGTTTTCGTGGGCCACCAGTTCGACGACGGCGGCGTGAAGTTGGTTTTCGTCCCGCATCGGCGCGGTGCAGCCCTCGAGGTAGCTCACGTAGCTCCCCTCGTCCGCGATGATCAGCGTTCTCTCGAACTGTCCCGTCTGCGACGCGTTGATCCGGAAGTACGTGGAAAGCTCGAGCGGGCAGCGCACGCCCTTGGGGACGTAGCAGAAAGACCCGTCGCTGAAGACCGCGGAGTTCAGAGCCGCGAAAAAGTTGTCCGTGTACGGAACGACGGACCCGAGATACTTGCGCACGAGCTCCGGGTATTCCCGCACGGCTTCGGAAAAAGAACAGAACAGGATCCCCATCGAGGCCAGCTTTTCCTTGAAGGTCGTGGCGACGGAGACGCTGTCGAAAACCGCGTCGACCGCGACTCCGGCCAGCCGCTCGCGCTCGTGCAGGGGAATCCCGAGCTTCTCGTACGTGCGCAGGAGCTCCGGGTCCACCTCGTCCAGGCTCTTGGGTCGTTTTTTCGGCGCCGCGTAGTAACGGATAGCCTGGTAATCGATCGGCGGGTAGTGGACGTTCTGCCAGCGGGGCTCTTTCATCGTGAGCCAGTGTCGATAAGCCCGCAGCCTCCACTCGAGGAGGAACTCGGGCTCCTCCTTTTTCGCGGAGAGGAAGCGGATGATGTCCTCGTTCAGGCCGAGTGGTGCGAGCTCGGCTTCGACCTCGGTGTAAAAGCCCGCTTCGTACTCGCGACCGAGAAGTTCTTCGATTTTCGTGGCTCCGGCGCTCATGGTCGATTTCTCCTTGGGGTGGATTCAGGCACCGCTTTCGACTCGAGGCTCGGCTCCCCGACCTGCCCCGCTCCCGAGGGGAAGCGCATGGGCGGGGTTCACGAGGTTCGCGAGCGTGACCGTCTCCAAAGCCGTCCGGATGGCGGCGTTGATTTGCTGCCAGTGTCCCCGAACGGGACACACGGGCTCGTGGGCGCAGTCGCTGGGCCTGCTCGAACAGTTGGTCAGAGCAATGGGACCCTCGAGTGCCTGGATGATTTCGGCTACGGAAATTTCGTTCGGGGAACGGGCGAGCTCGTACCCGCCGCCGGCCCCCCGGAACGAAACCAAAAGACCTTCCCTGGCGAGCATTCGCAGGAGCTTGCTCACCGTCGCTCGCGGCAACCTGGCGGCTCGAGCGACGGCGGAAGCGTTTTTCGGCTGTCTCGGCTCGGAAGCCAAGTGCCTCATGATGACGATGCCGTAATCCGTCATTCTGGCGATTCGAATCATCCGATACCTGCCGCGGGAAATCGGACCGAGTTGGTCCTCTTTCCTTGTAACAGAAAGCCAGCGATGCGCAACATGCCTTGCGGCTCGAAGATCCGTCTTGTGCCATAAAGCGGTGATACGTCATGCCGCACGTCAAAACTTCGACGCCGACCGAAGAAACGACCCTCGTCCGGTCCCTCGCGAAAAAAGCCCGGCGGGCCACCCGCCCGGAGTTGAAGCTCGGCCCGGGAGACGACGCGGCGGTCCTGGCTTTGGAGGGCCGGTTCGCGATGACCGGCGACTGCCTGGTCGAAGGAGTGCACTTCGAGCTGGGGTGGCAGCCTCCGCGCTTGCTGGGAGAGAAAGTCGTCCGTGTCAACGCGAGCGATCTCGCGTCGATGGGGGCGGACTTCCGGTTTTTCCTTCTCGACCTGGGCGTGCCGGAAAGGATTTCTCCCCGGTTGGTCGAGCAAATTCAGGACGGCGTCGTTCGTGCCTGCCGTTCTTTCGGGGCGGCCGTGGTCGGAGGAAACGTGTCTCGCTCCCCCGTCCTTTTCCTTTCGGGAACGGCCGTCGGGCGACTTCAGGGGCCCGTCCTGAGCCGCAGCGGTGCCCGTCCAGGGGACCGGATTTTCGTCACGGGCACGTTGGGGGACGCAGCGGCCGGGCTTTCTCTCCTCGCCGCGGGAAAGGCAGTGCGTTCTCGGGAGGAACGTTTTCTCGTGCGTCGCTTCTTGCTTCCCGCTCCCCGCCTCCGGGAAGCGCGGGTTCTGGCTCGACGCAACCTCCCTACGGCCATGATCGACCTGAGCGACGGCCTGGGCGAAGACCTGCGGCGGCTCTGCGTCGTCTCGGGTTGTGGTGCCGTCGTCGACGAGGACGCGCTTCCGACCTCGCCTGCGTACCGGAAAGTGGTCGGTCTCGGGAAAGAGCTTGCGATTTCCGGGGGCGAGGACTACGAGCTTCTTTTCACGGTACCGGCCGAACAGAGTCATGTCCCCCTCGGACTGCGAAAGGCGCGCTCCACGTGCACGATGACCCCCGTAGGCGTTCTCACCGACCGGCAGGGGGTGTTCGAGCTTCGTGACGCCCGCGGCCGTCTTCGTCCGCTGCCGAGAGGATTCGACCACCTGGCACGGAGGCCGTGAGGGGGGATTTCGAGGCCGGAGGATGGACCGGGAAGCGTTGCGAAAGCTCCTCGGGCGTGTAGCCCGAGGAGAACTCGACGTGGATACCGCTCTCGAGCGGCTTCGCGTCATGCCGTTCGAGGAGCTGGGTTTCGCCAAAGTCGACCACCACCGGGCACTCCGGGCGGGCCTTCCGGAGGTGGTTTTCGGCGAGGGGAAAACGGCTTCGCAAATCGTCTCGATCGCAAAGGCCCTCGCGGGTCGGGAGACGAACCTGCTCGTGACGCGGCTCGACCCCGGAAAAGCGCGTGCCTTGCGCAAGGCTCTGCCGGGCGTACGCTACCGCCCGGACGTGAGGCTGGCGACCCTGGTACGTCGCAAGCCCGAGAAAAGGGGAAAAGGGAAGATCGCCGTCGTGACCGCCGGGACTTCGGACATTCCGGTGGCCGAGGAAGCCGCCGTGACGGCGGAAATGATGGGAAACGAAGTCGAGCGTATTTTCGACGTAGGGGTCGCGGGCATCCATCGGCTCTTCGCCCACCGCAACGAGATTCTCGGGGCGTCGGTCCTGGTGGTGGTCGCAGGCATGGAAGGGGCCCTTCCCAGCGTGGTAGGGGGGTTGGTCGATCGGCCGGTGATTGCCGTCCCTACCAGCGTGGGGTACGGAGCGAGCTTCGGCGGCCTCGCGGCTCTCCTGGCCATGCTGAACACGTGTTCGGCGGGTGTGGTGGTCGTGAACATCGACAACGGCTTCGGTGCGGGAGTAGCCGCCAGCCTCATCAACCGGGTCTGAAACCACGCCGAGGCCCGTACGAACATCGGCGGTCCGGCACGGAAATCCGACATTTTTCGAGCGCCGACGTGCGGGGTGCGTCGAGAAGGGCCTTTCGTCGATAGGCACACGCCTTGCTTCCCGCAAGGTTCCGGTGGCCATGGAAAGAGACGCTTTCCGAGGGCAGAGAGCACTCCTCCGGTTCTTGCAGCGAGAGGGCAAGATTTCCGCGGCCGACGCACTTCGGATCGAGCAGGTGGCCCAGCGAGACCGGATCACGGTCCCCGAGGCACTCGAGCGTGAGGGCATTCTTTCCGAACAGGAGCTGGCCGACCTGCTGGCTTCCGTCCTCAAGCTACCACGCGTCCGTCTCGCCTCCGTAGCCCTCGACCCGCAGGTCACCCGGGCGGTGAAGGAAGTCACCGCGACCAAGTACCAGATCGTGCCGCTGAAACTCGGTGACGGCACCATCCAGGTAGCCACGGCCAACCCCCTCGATCTCGACGCGCTCCGGGCGGTCGAATTCGCGACCGGGCGAAGGGCACAACCGGCCGTGGCAACCCGGGTGGAGATCCAGGATGCCCTGGCCCACGCGTACCGCCTCGAGGAATCGCTCGAGGCTTTTCTGCGCAACATTCCTGCGGCCGAGTCGCTCACGGTGACCGAAGTGCGGGACGAGCCCGACTCGGCGCAGGAACTCTGCCGGGACGCCGAGCTCCCGCCCGTGGTGAAGCTGGCGGACCGAATCATCGTCGACGGGATCCGAAGCCGCGCGAGCGACATTCACCTCGAGCCGTCGCCCGTCGACGTGACGGTCCGGTGTCGCATCGACGGCATGTTGGAAGAGACCTTCCGGTTCCCCAAATGGGTCCAGAACCCCCTGGTGGCGCGCTTCAAGGTCATGGCGGGTCTCGACATCACGGAACGTCGCATCCCGCAGGACGGCCGGATCCGTGTACGCTACGGAGAGAGCCAGGTGGACCTGCGGGTCTCGAGTCTTCCGACGCAGCACGGCGAGAAGATCGTGCTGCGCGTCCTGGACCCGAGTCGAGCCATCCACTCGCTCGAAGCCCTCGGGTTCAGTCCGGATGCGCTGGCCAGGGTCCGCCGGGCCGCCCGCCGACCCGAGGGGATGATTCTCGTCACCGGTCCCACGGGGAGCGGCAAAACGACGACGCTCTACGCCCTGCTACAGGACATCCGCTCTCCGAACGTCAACATCGTCACGATCGAGAACCCGATCGAGTACGAGCTGCCGGGAATCACGCAGGTCGAGGTCAACGAGAAGCAAGGGCTGACGTTCGCGAGCGTTCTGCGATCCACGCTGAGACAGGACCCCGACGTCATCCTGGTGGGCGAGATTCGCGACGAAGAAACGGCGCAGATCGCGTTCCAAGCGGCGCAAACGGGCCACCTGGTCCTGAGCACGCTCCACACGAACGATGCCGTGGCCACCGTCACGCGTCTTCTGGACCTCGGCGTCGAGCCGTACGTCGTGGCCTCGTCCGTGAACCTGATCGTGGCGCAGCGGCTCGTGCGACGGGTCTGCCCGGCGTGTAGCGTCCCTTACACACCCCCGGACGAAAGCCGCAGGCTGCTCCGGCTCGACGACTACCGGAAGGAGTTCCGGCGCGGCGCGGGCTGCGCGGCCTGTCGCCAGACGGGGTACGCGGGGCGAATCGGGGTCTACGAGGTCCTGAGTTTCACGCCGACGATCGTCCAGCTCATCGAGGCCGGGGCGGGCGAGAGCGTGATCCGCCAGCAAGCGCGGAGCGAAGGTTTTTCCGGCTTGCTCGAGGACGCACTCGAAAAGCTCGCAGCCGGGCTCACCACGGCCGAAGAAGTTCTGCGCGTCATCCAGGTCACCGACGGCGCGCCACGGTGCCCGAACTGCGAGGCGGAAGTCGAGGATTCTTTCACGGCCTGTCCCCACTGCGGCCAGGCTCTCAAGTCCACGTGCCCTGCGTGCGGGAAAGTCCTCCAGTGGGGGTGGACGAGCTGCCCCTATTGCGGCGACAAAGGCACCGCCAAAGCCCGGGCGACGGAAGAGACGATGCCGCGCCCGGCCCCCGCTCGACCCGCCGCCACGAGGGCCCGTAGCTTCAAGGCCCTGGTCGTCGACGACGACCCCGACCTGAGGAGGATCGTCCGCATGACGCTCGAGCGCGCGGGGCTCGGGCTCACGGTTCTGACGGCTCAGGACGGAGAAGAGGCGCTCGCGCTCGCGCAAGTGGAAAGTCCCGACGTCGTCATCCTCGACCTCTCCATGCCGGGGATGGACGGTTTCGAAGTCTGCCGGCGTTTGCGGGCGGACGTGAAAACGGCCTTCCTCCCCGTACTCATGCTCACGGCACGGGAGGATTCCGCGAGCCTCACCGAGGGGTTTCGGGTGGGGGCCGACGATTACGTCGTCAAGCCGGTGCGCCGCGAGGAGCTCGTCGCGCGGGTCCGGCGGATGATCGAGCGTACCTACGGGCTCGGGTCGGGAGAGCCGCCAGGACAAGACGGTAGCGGGGAAACCGTCTCTTCGGCAGCGAGGGGATCCTAGAAAGCCGGAGGTGCAATGGATTCGGAGTTCGCCGCCTACGACGCCCAGCGGATGGCGTTCGGAAAGCTTCTGGCCCGCTTCACGGCGGATCGGGACGCGATCATCGCTTCCATCCAGGAGTGCGAGGAGCGCATTGCCGCTCTCGAGCAGCGCGGCTCGGGTGGAGCGCCGGCAGCTTCCGGGAGCCCGGACGCCACGTCCGGCGCCGCGCTGCAAGAGTTCCGGGAGGCGCTCGGGCGGGTCTCCCGGGAAGTCGAAGAGCTCAAGGCCCGGATGGCCGAGAGCCCGTCCCCCGAGGAGGCATCGGACGGAAAGATCGAGCAGCTGCGATCCTCGATCGAGGCCGAGATTCGGGGTCTCGCGGAGGAATTGCAAGGGACGGCACGACGGGTCGAGGCGAGCGAAGAGCGTCTTCGAGCTTTCGAGGGCCGGCTGGATTCTCTGGAGTTCGGGCTTGCCAGGCTCGAGCGCAGCGTGGGGGAGCTGGACGAAAAAGGCGGGAGGGGGAAACACCGAGAGCTCGACGGCCGACTGGCGGCCGAGTGCTGGTCGGAGCTGCGCTCCCGCGTCGAGGCGCTGGCCGCCGCCGACCAGTGGTCGGTCCTCTTCCGGAGAAGTTGTGCGGCGCTCGTGGCAATGGGTTCTTTCGCCGCGTTGTTGGTTCTCCTCGACTTCGTTCGGTAGGCGAGCGCCCGCGGTCCTCCGGTGTGGCGCCGATACGGGAGGGGAGCGCTCGTTTCGACGACCCGAAGGGTTCGGTCTTGCGGGCTCCCGAGGGCTCTGGTAGCAGCGGCTCATGGCGAGCCGATCGGCGCTCGTGGCGGCGGCAGCCGTGCTCCTCGGCGCGGCGTGGTTCGCCTGGCGTAGCGGCGAACGTTCGGTCCCCGCCCTGCGCGAGGAGATGCGGCCGGGTCGGGGCCGGCACGATTCGCGCGAACGGGTTCGCCTGGCCCTTCGCCCGCTTCCACCTTCTGTTCGATCCGGCGCGGAGGAAAAACCGGGCGGGGTCGGAATCTCCGAGGCGCCTCTTGCGAGCTCCGGGGTCGGCCGCGCGGCGGGACGGAGGCCGCGAAAACCGGCCGGAAAAAGCCGGCGACTTCCGTCGGAGGCGGGTGCGATGATTCCCCGAGCGAACGAGGCCGGGCCCGAGGTCGAGCCGGGAGAAGAATCCCGGCTGGCGCCCATCGTTCGCTTCGGCACCTCGGGCCTCCCCGCGCAGGAGTTCCCCTGGCTCGAGGAGGACGTCGCAGAGGACGTCCTGGTCGCCCTCATGCGGCTGCGAGACAGCGGGGCGCTCCGGCGCCTCTCGCCTGCGGAGCTTCCGCGGGTGGCCGAGCTCATGCCCGAGAGCCGTGGGGTCCGGGACGCGGACCGGATTCTACGGGAACGGCTCGGCATGAGTGTGGGGGAGTTTCTCGCGCGGGTGCTGTCGAGTACCGGTGCACGGCAGTCGGGGAGCGAGGCCCCGTGAGCGGTCGCGGGTGGTCGTTGCTCGGGCTCGTCGTTCTCGCGGTCACGTCCGGATGTGCGATCGTTCGGGGCTACCGCGACCGGCCTCTCGACGAGTCGAAAATCCGCAGGATCGAGCGAGGTGTGACGACCAAGGCGGAAATTCTCGAAGCCTTCGGTCCGCCGCAAGAAATCGATGCCCGTGAGTTCGTGTTCGTCGGCGACCGCTTGCCGGAAGAGCAGGTCCTCGGGGCTCGATACTTTCGTTACACGTACTGGCGGGTGAACGGCACGGGGCTTTTCCTGCTCCTGTTCAACTACCTGCGTGCCGACCTCAAACGCGACACGCTGCTCGTCTTTTTCGACGACCGAGACGTGGTCGTCGACTTCGCGTACAGCCGCGACACCGATCTCCTGCCCACCCTCGGAGTCCTCGGATGGTGAAAGGCCGCGGCTTCTCGGGCACCTGGGTACCGCTCGTCGCCCTCGCGCTGGCCGCCTGCTCGATCGGGAGGGTCCACTGGGGTTCGCCCCTCCGGGGGGATCCGGCGGAAATCCGGGAAGGCGAGTCCACCAAGGAAGACGTTCTGCGGGTACTCGGCCCGCCGGACCGGATCCTGCACCAGACCGACGGGGACGTGTTCGTTTATTCCTATGTCCGCAGAAACGTTTCGTCGCTTTCGCTCCGGGACCCCTTTTTCACGCGCCAGTTTCTGTTCGGGTACCGTAGGGACTTCGAGGGACACGACCGAGTGGTGGTCCTTTTCGACCTCGTCGGCCGTGTCCGTGCCGTCGCGGTGGAAAAGGGGACGGCGGAGTTGCCGCTGCTCTGAGCCCCGCTGCCTTTCGTGGCTCGTAGCGTTTTGCTAAGGGGCGGGAGAGGAAGGAGGGTAGAATGGGCTCGAGGTCGAGGGTGGCTCTGGCTCTCGTGCTCCTTGCCGTCGGCTTCTCGGTGGCGGGCCGGGCCGGGGCGCAGGGGTTCGAGGATGTCGACGAGGGGCACGCGCCGATCGCCTGGGTGGGGAGCGTGGCCACGAGCATTTTCTACACTCCGACGAAAGTGGCCTACGCCGCCCTCGGAGGAGCGGTCGGGGGGCTCGCGTGGGTGCTCACGGGTTTCGATACGGAAGCCGTCTCGGAGTTCTGGGACATCACGGTCCGGGGCAGTTACTGGATCACTCCCTCGATGCTCGAGGGGCGGGAACCCGTTCGTTTCTTCGGGCCCTGAAAAAGGCTTGCCCGAGAGACGGGCTTGCGTTAGCGTCGGGGTGGTTCTGGGGCTGTAGCTCAGTTGGGAGAGCGCCTGAATGGCATTCAGGAGGTCGGCGGTTCGACTCCGCTCAGCTCCACTTCTTCGAAGGGACTTCCCCCGGGCGCCGGTCCGCTAGCGCGAGGTCCACTCTTGCGATGGGTTCCACGCTGCCGTCATCCGTCGAGGCCCTGAAGGGGAAGTTCGCCTCGCGCGAGGCGGCCGTCGGTGTGATCGGACTCGGTTACGTGGGACTTCCCCTGGCCTCGCTTCTCGCCGAGGGGGGGTTCGCCGTTTTCGGGTTCGACGTCGACGAGAACAAGGTGGCGGAGCTGCGCCGCGGGAAGAGCTACATCCACCACATCCCCTCCTCGCGGGTCGCTTCCGTGGTGACCGAGAATCCCGGGGAGCGGGGAAAGTTTTTCCCCACGACGGGCTTCTCGTCTTTGCAGCTTTGCGACGGGATCCTCATCTGTGTCCCCACGCCGCTGACCGAAAGCCGAGACCCCGATCTCTCGTTCGTCGTTCGGACCAGCGAGACGATCGCCCAATTCCTGCGCCCGGGGCAGCTC
Source organism: Candidatus Binatia bacterium (assembly GCA_026004195.1). Classification (NCBI taxonomy): domain Bacteria; phylum Candidatus Binatota; class Binatia (SeqCode); species Binatia bacterium. Next base: position 1,227,090 of record BPIQ01000001.1, on the reverse strand, counting down.
GTCGTGCTCGAGAGCACGACGTATCCGGGCACGACGGACGAGGTGGTGCGGCCCATCCTCGAGTCGCGGGGGCTTCGCGCCGGAGTGGATTTCTACCTCGCGTTCTCGCCCGAACGGGAAGACCCGAACAACCGGGAATTCACGACACGCGACATCCCGAAGCTCGTGGGGGGTGTGACGGAGGCGTGTCGCGAGGTCGCCTGTGCGCTCTACGGCGCCGTCGTTCGCAGGGTCGTGCCGGTGTCCAGCGCGAAGGTGGCCGAAGCGGCCAAGCTCCTCGAGAACATTTACCGTTGCGTGAACATCGCGCTCGTGAACGAGCTCAAGGTTCTCTTCGACCGGATGGGCCTCGACGTCTGGGAGGTCATCGACGCCGCCGCCACCAAGCCCTTCGGTTTCACGCCTTTCTACCCGGGTCCGGGCCTGGGGGGTCACTGCATCCCCATCGACCCCTTCTACCTCACGTGGAAGGCCAGGCAGTACGACCTCGCGACACGCTTCATCGAGCTCGCGGGCGAGGTCAACCGTTCCATGCCGCAGTTCGTCGTGGAGAAGCTCACCGACGCGCTGAACGCGCGGTACCGGAGCGTGAGGGGTTCGAAAATTCTGCTGCTCGGCGTGGCCTACAAGCGCGATCTCGACGACACGCGGGAGTCCCCGGCTCTGCGCTTGATCGAGATTCTCCGACAGAAAGGGGCGGAGGTGGACTACAACGACCCCTACGTTCCGGTGCTCAAGAGGTCCCGGAAATACGATTTCGGCCTGCGCTCGGTCCCTCTCGACGAAAAAACCCTGGGTTCTTACGACGCCGTCGTCATCACGACGGACCACAGCGTCTACGACTACGAGAAGATCGTGCGTTCGAGCCGGCTCGTGGTCGACACGAGGAACGCGACGAAGAACGTCCGTGCCGGGCGCGAGAACGTGATTCTGGCTTGACGTTGCCGCCCGAAGGCTTGCAAAGTACGGCCCGTTTACAGTACTGCACGGTCGGTTTTTTTCGGCGAGGAGAGGGCTCGAGGGCCCGACCGAGTGCGAGAGTCACGAGCAGAAGGAGGCGGCGAGATGAAGCGACTTCTTGGGACCGGGGTTCTTTCCGCGACGTTTCTTTCCCTGCTGTCGTGGGCGGGGGCCCAGCAGACGCAGGATGCCCTGCAGGGGCAGAGAAGTTTCGGGCGCTTCGAGCTCGACACGGGCACCGTGGACGGGCTCTGGGTCGAGGCAGGGGTGGCCCATTTCCAGGAACGAACCCGTATCCGGAAGCTCACGGTTCGTGACACGGTAACGTTCACCACCCCGTTCGCGAGGGTCGCCGCGGGCGACGGCCGACTCTGGGAGGCCGGCCTTCTCGTCCCCGTCGTGATCCGCGAATTCGACCGGGACGTGGATCCGGCATTCGAGGACAATCCCGACGTCCTGGCGCTCCCGCTCCCGTTCGACGACGAGACCGGGATCGGGGACATCCAGGCTTACGGAAAGGCCGTTCCCGTCCGCACCGACTTTTTCGACCTGGGGGCGGGTCTTCTGCTTTCGTTCCCCAGCGGCGACGAAGACGAGGGGCTCGGGAGCGGCCAGGTGGGCTTCTTGCCGTCGGTGGGTTTGCTGCCCTCGACGGTCGGGGCCGGGACCTCCAAGAAGGGGATAGGGACGGGAGAAGTGGGGTTCCTTCCGTACGCCACGGCTGCGCTGAAGTTCCGCACGCTCGAGCTCCGGGCCCACGGCGGCTACGAGTGGTTCACGGACGAGACCTCGACCGCGATCGAAGCGGCCGTGTACGGGGGTGGGCTCTACTACCTTTACCACCCCCGGTTTTCGCTCCGCGCGGATTTCGTGGGCTTGTCCGCGGACGTGCTCGGGCCGGACGACGACTTCGTCACGTTCGAGCCGGGGTTCGACCTCCAGATGCGCATCGGGCCCCTGGACTGCGTCGTGCGCTCGTTCGGCGCGATCGGAATGACGGAGGTCTCACCGGACTGGGGTGTCGGCGGATCCGTCGCCGTCCAGATGCGTTCCGAAGCGATCGGACTCTGAGCGAGGACCGCTGCGGGTGGCGCGGCCGGCGATCCCCGTTTTCCGCCCCTGGTTCGGCGAGGAAGAAGCGGCGGCCGTGCGCGAGACCCTGCTCGGGGGGTGGGTCGGCTCGGGACCCAAGACCCGAGAGTTCGAACGCAGGTTCGCGGAGTTCGTGGGTGCCCCCTGTGCCGTCGGGGTCAACTCCTGTACGGCGGCCCTCTACCTGAGCCTCCGTGCCGCCGGGGTCGAGGGCCGCGAGGTGGTGACCACGCCTCTCACCTTCGTGGCCACGAACCACGCAATTCTCGCGGCCGGTGGCGTGCCGGTCTTCGCCGACGTCGAGCCCGAGACCCTCAACATCGACCCCGTGGACGTGGAGCGAAAGATCGGCCCGCGCACCAGGGCGGTGGTTGTCGTGCACTTCGCGGGGCATCCCTGCCGGATGGCCGAGCTTTGCGAGATCACGGAACGGCGCGGACTCGTTCTCGTGGAGGACTGTGCGCACGCCGTGGGGGCCCGTTATCGGGGACGTCACGTCGGGAACTTCGGGAGATACGGTTGCTTCAGCTTCCAGGCCGTGAAGAATCTGTCGACCGGCGACGGGGGAATGATCACGCTGTCCGATCCGGAGGAAGCCGAGCGGCTCCGGCGCGTCGCCTGGCTCGGGATCGACCGGGGGAGCTGGGAACGGGCCGGCGCGCGACGGGCGTGGGAGTACGACGTGACCGAGCTCGGTCTCAAGTTCCAGATGAACGACATCGCCGCGGCCATCGGATTGGTGCAGCTCGGAAAGCTTCGCGAGGCGAACGAGCGTCGGAGGATTCTGGCCCGGCGGTACGACGAAGGCTTTCGGGACCTCCGCTCGGTGCTCGAGACCCCGGTCGTCGAACCGGACACCGAGCCCGCGTGGCACACCTACGTCGTCCGGTTGGCCCGCGAAGAGTGGCGGGATTCTTTGATCGAGTTCCTGGCCGAGGAGGGGATTTCCGCGACCGTCCACTACATCCCGACGCACCACTTCCGGTTCTATCGCCCCTACCGGACTCCGCTGGAGGTCGCCGACCGAATCTGGCTTCGACTCGTGAGCCTGCCTCTCTACCCCGGACTCCGGGAACCGGAGCAGGATCGCGTGATCGAAGCCGTTCACGATTTTTTCCGTGCGGTTTGAGAACATCCGGGCCGTCGACCTCGGGCCCCAGCACGAGCGTCTCGCGGCCGAGCTGCGCGAAGCCGTGGAGCGTGTTCTCCGGAGCGGCCGGTTCGTCGGAGGACCGGAAGTGGAACGTTTCGAGGACGAGTTCGCGGCGTACTGCGGCGTCCGTTACTGCGTCGCCACAGGAAGCGGAACGGACGCCCTCGCGTTCGCTCTGCGGGCGGTAGGGGTCCGAGAGGGGGATGCGGTGCTCACGACGCCCTTCACCTTCGTGGCCACGGTCGAGGCCATCGAGCAAGCCGGCGGGCGTCCGGTTTTCGCCGACGTGCATCCCGAGGACCTGACCCTCGACCCGACGGCCGCACTCGAGGTCGCTTCTCGCACCCGCCCGAGAGCCGTCGTGCCCGTTCATCTCTACGGGTGCCCCGCCGATCTACAAGCCCTGCAAGAGGTCGCCGAAACGGTGGGGGCCGAGCTCGTCGAGGACGCGGCGCAGGCTCACGGCGCGGAGATCCTTCTGGGGGGGGAATGGCGGAAGGCGGGAAGCGTGGGACGTGCCTCGGCCTTCAGCTTCTACCCCACGAAGAACCTGGGCGCAGTCGGCGACGGAGGCGCCGTCACGACCGACGACCCCGAGGTAGCGCGGTGCGTCCGCCTACTTCGAGATCACGGGCAGACGAGCAAGTACCGGCACGAGCTTCGAGGTGCCCGCAGCTCCCGGATGGACGAGATCCAGGCCGCGGTCCTGCGGCTCAAGCTCCGTTACCTGGACGCCTGGAACGAGGAGAGAAGGCAGGCAGCGAACTACTACGACCGGAGGCTCGCCGGCAGCGTCGTCGCGTGCCCTCCGACCCTTGCTGGTCGTCGGTGCGTCTATCATCTCTATACGGTACGCATCCCGAGCCGGGACGAAGTGCAAGGCCGAATGTCGGCCGAAGGAGTGGAGACGGGGGTCCACTATCCGTTGCCGGTTCACCGCCAGCCCGCGTACCGGCACCTGGGTGGGGAGTTTCCGGTCGCCGATGCCGCTGCGCAGGAGGTCCTCTCGCTCCCCCTCTGGGTCGGGATCCCCGTCGAAGCGCTCGAGCGGGTGGCCTCGGCCTTGCTAGGGGCGCTGCAAGAGGTTTCGGGGCAGGGTCAAGGGGAATCGTCCGCCGGATCGGGTGCGCAGGGGCTTGAGTAATGGGCAAAACTCGTCTAGGGAGAAGCTCGCACCGCGCCCGTGGGGCCGGCGGTGGGCGGCGGGGAAAATCCGGAGGGATGAATTTAGTCGGTTGTTCTTCCTTGACAGAGTGTCAGCTTTTTGAGTATGTAGGCGCGCACTTCCGCGGGGACCCCGGGGTGGGGTGCCGGGTGTGAGACGCTCTGAGAGTGTGAGGAGTTGAGGATGAGCCGATCGAAAAGGAGGAGGGCAATGCGAACCCTGAAATGGTCTGCGTTTCTCCGTCATGCGGTCGTGGGCGCCGCCGTCGCGAGCCTATTCTGGGCGAGTGCAGCGCAGGCCGACGTGACGACGGAGAATGGAGCGTCCATCCTCGTCTTTCCGAAGGTGCGGGTGGCCGACGGGTACAACACCGTGATCCAGATCACCAACATTTCGAACGACCTGGTTTTCGCCCGTTGCTTTTACGTGAATGCCCAGCTCCAGAACCCGAACATCCCCGAGCATCCGATCCTGAATCCCCCCCTCTGGCTCGAGACCGACTTCAACATCCGGTTGACGCGCCAGCAGCCGACGCAGTGGGAAGTGAGTCGGGGCAGAGGGGTGAACCCCTTCGACGTCTGCTCTTCGGGAAGCTCGCCCACCTGCCTCGAGGTTCCGCCCGGGAGCGGCAACTTCGTCGACCTCGCGGGTCTCGGGATCGATCCGGGTGCCATTCCGCCCGTTCCCTCGGATTTCATCGGTGAGCTCAAGTGCGTGGAAGTCGACGCGTCGGGGACACCCATCGGCGGGAATCATCTCAAAGGGGAGGCGACGATCATCTCGCCGAACGGCTTCGACGTGGCCAAGTACAACGCCGTGGGGATCCGGGCGACGGGCATGGCCGGTGCGGCGGGGAACGACCTCTGGCTCAACAACCGGACCGGGGAGAGTTCCGGTATGTACGATGCGTGCCCCGAAGTCACGATCATCAACCACTTCGCGGACGGGGCGGAAAACCCGATTCTCGGAGAGGGTTCGGAGATCGTTTCCGAACTGACCGTCGTCCCCTGCAGCCAGGATTTCGAGAACCAGATCCCCACGACGGTGACTCTCCAGTTCCGCATCTACAACGAGTTCGAGTCCGTCTTTTCCGCGAGTACGAGCGTGACCTGCTGGAAGGAGGTTCGGCTCGGGGACATCGCCAACGTCTTCACGGCCCAGGTGCTCGGGACGACGGTGGCGCAGACCTTCATGACGCCGGCGGACATCGGCGACGGTGGCGTGATCGCGGTTCTCGAAGAAACACACTTGGATGGATTCGAGAACTCCCAGACGGCCGCCATCAACCTCCACACGGAAGGGGACCGGTTCTTCGGTCCGACCGGCGAGGATTTCGACCGGATCCTTCTCTCGGGTCTTTTCTAGCGAGCGAGAAGGGGTAGCGGGAGCGTGAAGCGCGGAATCTCCCCAACGGCTGAAAGAAGGAGAGGGGCAATGAGTATGGTGAAGCGGAACGGGTTTTTCTGGGGCGTGTCCTCGGCAGTGCTCCTGCTCGCGGGTGTGGCTCATGCCGGGCTCAGCGCGACCAAACCCGCGGGACTCCTGGTATTCCCGAAGCTGGTCGTCACCGAGAACGAAGACACGCTGATCCAGGTCAGCAACACGGCGGACGAGCCGGTCCACGTTCGCTGCTACCTGGTCAACGCCAACGCCCACTGCTCGAACAACCCGCAGCAGGTCTGTTCGAGCAGCGAGGAGTGCGGCGGTGGGATCTGCATCCCGGGTTGGAGCGAGACGGACTTTCGCTTCACGCTCACCCGGAGACAGCCCATTGTCTGGAGGCTCAGCGAGGGACTCCCGGGTAACCAGTTCCCGCTGGACGGTATTTTCAACATCGGTCCGGGCGGACAGTTCAACCAGGACAGCAACATTCCGCCCGCACCCGAGTTCCCCTTCCAGGGCGAGATGAAGTGCTTCCAGGTCGACGAGAACGACAACCCCGTGGCCAGAAACGACCTCAAGGGGGAAGTGACTCTCGTCGTGACGACCGGTGCCCCCCCGGTCCTCGTCGACGTCGCGAAGTACAACGCCATCGGGCTGGGCTCGCTCGGAGTGAACGACGGGAACGACACTCTTTGCCTCGGCGGCAACGGCCCGACACCGGACTGCCCCGAGGCCGAATACGACGGCTGCCCCAACATTCTGATCGTGGACCACTTTTTCGACGGTGCGCCGGACCCCCAGAGCGGCACGGCGATCTCGAGCAACCTGACGCTCGTTCCCTGCAGCCAGGACTTCCTCACGCAGTCGGTCTTCAAGACGACGGTGCAGTTCCTGGTTTTCAACGAATTCGAGCAGAGGCTTTCGACGAGTATCCGCATCCAGTGCTTCGACTCGCGGCCTCTCTCCGACATCGACACGCGGGCCGGCACGAGCGACGATTTCGCCTCGATTTTCAACATTGCCGTCCAGGGAACCCTCGCGGGCCAGTCGCGTCTTCGGGCGGTGCAGACGTCGGAGACGGACAAGGGACACGGGATCCTGGCCGTTCTCCGCGAGTCCCACGGGACGACGTCGGCGGCAGTCAACGTGCATTTCGCGGGAATCCGCGATCAGGGGGACGTGATCCGAGCGCCGAGGCAGTAGCGCGATCCGGGAAGAGTGTCGTGCGAAAGGCCGGGTTTTCGAACCCGGCCTTTTTTTTGACCCCGTGGCGGCTCGGAAAGGGCGGGATGCCCTGCTCGGCCGGAGAGGTTCGGCTTTTCTGTCGGGCCTGGCGATTGTACGATAGACGCTGCCTCCTTCGGCGGCTCCGACGATGAAAATCCTCGTGACAGGTGGTGCCGGCTTCATCGGCTCGAACCTGATCCGCTACCTTCTCGGGAAGCACCCGGAAGATCGCGTCGTGAACCTGGACGTTCTTACCTACGCCGGGAACCTCGAGAACCTGAGCGACGTCGAATCGAACCCGCGCTACCGGTTCGTCCGTGGCGACATCACGGACGAGAAGACCGTCTCGGAGGTTTTCCGCGACGGAGTCGACGCGGTGGTGAACTGCGCGGCGGCCACCCACGTGGACCGGAGCCTTTTCGAACCCCGTGTTTTCGTGCGCACGAACGTGGAGGGCACGCTCGTTTTGCTCGAGGCGGCGCGGCGGTGGGGGGTGCGGAAGTTCGTTCAGGTGTCGACGGACGAGGTGTACGGGAGCCTCGCCGCGGAGGGAAAGTTCACCGAGGATTCGCCGCTGAGGCCGAGCAGCCCCTACGCCGCGACGAAGGCGGCCGCCGACCTCCTCGCCCTTTCCTACGTCAGAAGTTTTTCCGTTCCTGTCACGGTCACGCGTTGCGGGAACAATTTCGGACCCTACCAGTTTCCGGAGAAGGTGATCCCGCTTTTCATCACGAATGCCCTCGAAGACCGGTGGCTTCCGCTCTACGGCGACGGCGCGAACGTGCGGGACTGGATTTACGTCGAGGACCACTGTTCCGGGCTCGACCTGGTCCTTCGGGAGGGTCGACCCGGTGAGGTCTACCATATCGGGGCGGAGAACGAGTGGACGAACCGGGAGTTGACCGAGTTGATCTTGCGCGAGATGGGAAAACCCGCCTCCTTGATCCGGCTCGTCGAGGACCGACCCGGCCACGACCGCCGCTATGCTCTCGACACGCGCAAGATTCGCTCGGAGCTCGGCTGGCAGCCTCGGCACGATTTCCTCGATGCTCTGCGCAGGACCATCCGGTGGTACCGCGAGAACCGGGGGTGGTGGGAACGGGTCAAGCGGGGCGAATACCGTGAATACTACGAACGAGCCTACGGGGAGAGGCTCCGAGGTTCGGTTCCGGCATGAGAAGCGAGGCCACGAGACTCGTGGGGAGCGGGGAAAAAGCGTCGAGAGGGACGTGGTCCGACTGGGTGCAGCTCGTCCGGCCGACACAGTGGACGAAAAACCTGGTCGTGTTCGCCGCGTTGATTTTCTCGAAGCACCTCTTCGATTTCCGGGCTTTCGCGACGGTCTCCCTCGCCTTCGTCGCGTTCTGTCTTCTCGCGAGCACCGCTTACGTCGTGAACGACCTCCGGGACCGCGAGCGGGATCGGCAGCATCCCCTGAAGGCCCGCCGCCCGATTCCTTCGGGCCGGGTGTCCGTGCGTGGTGCCGGGCTTCTCGCCTCGGCTCTGGCGGCCGGTGGGGTCGGCCTCGCGGCCTGGCTCGGCGGGCAATTCTTGCTGCTCGGGGTCTCGTATCTCGTCCTGCAGCTCGCGTACAGCTTCGCGCTCAAGGAGCTCGTCATTCTCGACGTCATGGCCATCGCCACAGGCTTCGTCATCCGGGCCGTGGCAGGGGGTGTCGTGATCGACGTACCGGTGTCGCCGTGGCTCGTGATCTGCACGTTCTTGCTCGCCCTTTTTCTCGGGTTCGCCAAACGACGCCACGAGCTCGTGCTGCTCGAGGGAAAGGCGACCCGTCACAGGTCGGCGCTTCGGGAGTACAGCCCCTACTTTCTCGATCAGATGATGTCGGTCGTGACGGCCTCCACCGTCGTGGCCTACGCCATCTACACCGTTTCGCCCGAGGTTCGCGAAAAACTCGGGACCGACCGGCTTTACCTCACGTTACCCTTCGTCCTGTTCGGGATTTTCCGCTACCTCTATCTCGTCCACCAGAGAGAAGAGGGGGGTAACCCGACGCAACTCCTGCTCACGGACGGACCGCTCCTCGCGGACGTCCTTCTGTGGGTCGCCACGGCGGCTTTTCTTCTCTACTGGAGCGGGTGATGGCGGTTTTCCCACTCCGCCCCCGCATGGTTCCGAAGCCCTGGGGATACGAGCTCGTCTGGGCCGAGACCCTCCGGTACGCGGGAAAGATCCTCCACATCGAGCAGGGCAAGGCCTTGAGCTTGCAGTACCACGTCGAGAAAGACGAGACGCTGTACGTTCTCACCGGAAGGATCGAGCTTTTCGTGGGCAGCTCGGAATCGACGCTCGAGCGGATCGAGCTCGTGCCGGGGCAGGGTTTTCACGTCCACCCGTATCTTTTCCACCGCGTCCGGGCTCTGGAGACTTCCGATGTTCTCGAAGCTTCGACGCCGGAGCTCGAGGACGTCGTGCGGGTGAGAGACGACTTCGGCCGGGCCTGAGGGGGGCGGGCACCTTCCCGTGCTGTTTTTCGTCACCGGAATCGGGGGCTTCGTCGGCGGGCATCTGGCACGGTTTCTCGTCGAACAGGGGCACCGCGTGACGGGCCTCGTACGCAAGCCGCGTTTTCCCGAGACTCTGGAACCGATCCGGGCGAGCGTCGTGGAACCGCTCGCGGTCGGGGACGTTCGGGACGAAAGGGTGTTGCTCGAAGCTCTCGAGCGGCACAGGCCCCGGGGCGTTTTCCATCTTGCCGCCGAAAGCTCGGTGCGTCGGGGAGAGGAAGACCCGGTGGGGGTGTTCGAGGTCAACGCCCTCGGGACGCTCCGCGTGCTTCTCTCGGCGCGTAGTCTGGGCGCGGAGTGTCGCGTGCTCGTCGTGAGCTCGGCCGAGGTGTACGGCCGTCCGGACCGGCTCGAGCCGCTCGACGAGCGCTGCCCGCTTCGCCCCGTCACGCTTTACGGAGCGAGCAAAGCCGCGGGCGAGATTCTCGCCGCGCAGGCGGCCGACGGTTACGGCCTCGATGTCGTGAGGGCGCGACCTTTCAACCACACCGGGCCCGGGCAACCGAGCCGCTTCGTTTGCTCGGACCTGGCCCGGCAGGTCGCCGAAATCGAGGAGGGGCGCCGCCAGGTTCTCGAAGTCGGCAACGTGGAGATCGTGCGCGACTTTCTCGACGTTCGAGACGCCGTTTCGGCTTACTGGAAGATCTGGGAACGGGGCACCAGAGGCGCGGTGTACAACGTTTGCTCGGGGACGGGTCGAAGAATTTCCGACGTGCTCGCGGACCTCCGCACGTTGGCTGGGCTCTCGTTCGAATCCCGCAGCACGACCGAAAGGATCCGTGAGGTCGACGTTCCCTGGCTCGTGGGTGACAACGCGGCACTTCGGAGCCTGGGATGGAGCCCGACCGTTCCGTGGGAACGGACGCTGCACGAGCTCCTCGCGGAGTGGCGGGGCCGTGTTCGGTCGATTGCTTGATCGAGGGGCGAGTCTGTTCTAGAGGGTGGCTCGTGCTCGCGGGCGGCGTCCGTCCCCGCGGCAGGCGGTTCCTCACCATGGTGTTTTCGGGGAAGTACTCGATCGTAGGGGTCGGTTGCTCGAGGTTCGGAAAGATCCAGGGGGTGAGCACCATGGGGTTCACGCTCGAGGCCGCCAAGCGGGCGCTGGAGGATGCAGGGCTCGGGCGCGACGAGGTCGACGGAGTTCTGGTGTTGATGCCCGCCGTCATGGGAGAGCAGCACGGTTGGGCCTCCCGCGTGGCGTCTTTTCTCGGGATCGAGCCGACGTTCTGTGCGACGATGGACCTCGGTGGGGCCACGGCCTGTGCCATGGCCCAGACCGCGGCCGCTGCGATCGAAGCCGGGTATTGCCGGACGGTACTCTGCTGCTTCGCCACGCAGAACTGGCCCCAGGGAGTGGAGCTCCGCCTTTTCGGTTCGGAGTTCCAGGTCCCCTACGGAGACGTCGGTGCCATGACCTTCATGGCTCACCTCAAGAGGCGACAGCAGTACGAGTGGGGTTACCCCGACGAGGTTTACGGGACGATCGCGGTGACCTGGAGGAGGCACGCGCAGCAGAACCCCGAGGCGCAGATGCGCAAGCCCATGTCGCTCGAGGATTACTTCGCGTCGCGTTGGGTCGTCGAGCCGCTCAGGCTCTTCGACTGCTGTCCCAACACGGACGGTGGCGGGGCGTTCGTCGTCACGTCGACCGAGCGTGGCCGCGACCTGGCGAAACCGCCCGTCCGAATTCTCGGGGCCGGGCAGTCGCACTCCTCGGAGATCATCCGCCCCGCGGGAGCGTCCGATTCGCACTGGGGCGGAAAAAAAGCGGCCGAGCAGGTCTACCGCAGTGCGGGTGTGGGTCCGACCGATCTCTCGTTCGCCCAGATCTACGACGCGTTTACCCCCCGAGTCGTCCACGACGTCGTGGCTTACGGATTTTGCGCCCCGCACGAAGTCGCGGATTTCGTCCTCGAGGGGAACCTGGATTTCGGCGGACGGCTCCCTTCGAACACGGCCGGAGGCCTCCTCTCGGAAGGTCATCTCTCGGGATTCGGCCACGTCCGGGAGGCCGTCCGGCAGCTTCGGGGAGAATGCGGTCCGAGACAGGTGCCGAACGCGGAGTTGGGTCTCGTGACGGGCTACGGCGGCGCTCCCCACGAAGCGCCTCCCACGGTAAGCTACAGTGCCTTGGTGCTCGCGCGTTAGGGCTCCGGCACATGTTCGTACTCGAAAAACCGCTTCCCCGCCCGACCGAAGACAGCGCTCCGTACTGGGAGGCCGCGCGCCGGGAGGAGCTGCGGCTCCAGAAGTGCCAGGACTGCGGGCACGTACGCTTTCCGCCCTCCCTCCTCTGTCCCCGCTGCCTTTCCGAACGTGCCGAGTGGGTCAGGACGAGCGGTAGAGGGACGGTCTACAGCTTCATCGTCGTTCACCGCCCGCAGCACCCGGCCTTCCAGCCGGACGCTCCCTACAACGTAGCGATCGTCGAACTCGAGGAAGGTCCGCGGCTTCACACGAACCTCGTGGAAGTGGAAAACTCGGAGATCGAGATCGGGATGCCGGTCGAGGTCGTTTTCGAGAAGGTCAACGACGAGGTGACGCTCCCCAAGTTCCGGCCCCGCCGGACGGAGAACCCGGGAGAGCGGTGAGCCCGCAGCGGAGGTATCGCGATGGCCATCCGGAAAGAGCTCAGGAAAAAGCCGAAAAAGAGACGGGCGGCGGGTGCGACGCCCCGGTCGAAAAAGAAGATCGACCCCGTCACCGCCGAGATCATCCGCGGCGCGATGGAAACCATCGCCTACGAGATGGCCACGCACGTGAGCCTCACGGCCACGACGCCGATTCTGAATCAGTCGAACGAGCGCAACGCGACGATTCTCGACGCGCGCGGATGCCTGGCGGCGCTGAGCGTCGGTATCCCCCAGTTCATGCTGAGTTCCACTCTTCCCGTGCGCTTCGCGCTCGAGTTTTTCGGACGCGACGGACTCTACGACGGCGACGTGCTCGTGGCCAACGACCCCTACCACGGCGGAGGGCATTTGCCCGATTACAACATTTTCGCTCCCGTGTTCTGGGAGGGGGAGCTGGTTCTGATCGCCTCGATCCAGTGCCACCACGCGGACACCGGAGGCGGTATGCCGGGCGGCTACAACGTGGACGCCCGCGACATCTGGGCCGAGGGGGTGCGATTCCCGGCCGTCAAGATTTTCGAGAAGGGAGTCGAACGGAAAGACATCACCTACTTCATGAAGGTCAACAACCGAACGCCGACCTTCCTCGGGGATCTGCGAGCCCAGGTGGGTGCCGCCCAGCTCGGCGCTCGGCGTCTCAAGGAGGTCCTGGCGAGGTACGGCGCGGAGACGGTTCGAGCCGCCGTCGACTTCATGATCGAGTACGCCGAGCGGCGCTTCAAGGAAGAAGTCCGCCGGTGGCCCGACGGGGTTTACGAGTCCGACGTCTACGTGGACCACGATCCGAAGGGGAACAAGGACATCCACATCCACTGCAAAGTGATCGTCGACGGCGAGAACCTGACGGTGGACTTCACCGGCTCGGACACCCGTGACAACCTCCAGGCGTACTCGACCTTCGGGAACACGAGGGGTTACGTCGTGGCACAGCTCGCGAGCATGATGGACCCCGACATCCCGAAGAACGAGGGTTTCTTCAACTCCATCCGGCTGATCGTGCCGGAGGGTTGCTGCCTCAACCCGCCGCCGGACCGCTCCGTTGCCGCGGGAACCCACCATCCTGGAACCGAGGTGGGCGAAGCCATCGCCAAGGCCCTCGAGAAGGTCATCCCGGAGCGCTGTTGCCCGCAGATCTACAAGATGGGCATGCCCACCGTCATTTTCGGAGTGAACCCGCGCACCGGCCAGCTTTTCATCGACCATTCCGTCGATACCTTCGCGGCGTACTGCGGGGCGGTCTACGGCCAGGACGGCTGGGGAGCGATGAACGTGAGCTTCGGGAACCTCATCCGCGCGACCGGGGAGATCAACGAATCGCTTTTCCCCGTCCGGCACCTGAGCCGCGATTACGCGACGGACACGGGCGGTGCGGGCAAGTGGCGCGGGTGTCCCGGCTCCCTCTACGTGAAACAGGTCCTGGCGCCTTGTCAGATCTACACGTACGTCGTCGGTAAGAAATACCCCATGCCCGGCATCGCAGGCGGAAAGCCGGGTGCCCCGAATCGCCTGAAGCTCCGCTGCGGTGGACCCTTCGAGCACGAAGTCGAGTCCACGGCCTTCTACGTCCCCCACGAGCCGGGCGAGTGGTACGAATACCGATACGGGGGCGGCGGAGGCTGGGGTGACCCGCTCGAGCGGGATCCGCAAAAGGTTCTGGAAGACGTCCTCGACGAGTACGTTTCGGTGGAGGGGGCCCGCCGAGACTACGGCGTCGTCCTCAAGGGGTCTCTCGAGGAGCTCGACCTGGAGGTCGACTGGGAGGCCACGGCGGAGCTCCGTAGACGCATGCGCGAGGAGGCACGTTCCTCCGGCCCTTCTTCCTGAGGAGGACGAACACCCCGGGGAGGAAGAGCGAGGGCCAGGGTGCGGGACTTTCGTCCCGGCGCGCGACACGGCAAGAGCCGTCCCCCAGCTCGGGACTTCCCCCGAACGCCTCCCCGTAGATGAAGTTCACGCCGGCGATGTCGTCCGCCTGAGGACGGTCGAGCCGAGGTCCGCCCAGCGGAATCTGCGCTTTCATCAGGGTACCCTCGCCCGACTTTCCGCACGCATCCGAGTGGTCGAGCCCGAGCACGTGGCCGAGCTCGTGCATCGCCACTTCGAGAAACAGGCTCGGGTTGACGAAGGCCGGCTCGTCGGCGTCGAAAATCACGTTGGCGTCGAGGAGCTTTCCGGTCCGGCTCTCGAAGCGCGTCACGGTGACGGCCACTGCGTCCCCGAGCGGCGCACCCCCGCAGCTCCGCGTATCGAAGCCCATGGCCACCACACCGTCCTGCATGTCGCAGAAGGCTCCGCTCCCCGAGTCGAACCGGAAAACGAAGACGCTTTCGTTCCACCGCGACGCGGCCTGGAACGCGAGGTCCTGGAAACGGGGGGGAGAGAGCGGAGTCGGGTCCAGGCGCGCCCGCGCGGGGTTCCAGAAAAGGTTCTGCGCGCCGCTGCACGGGTCGTCGTTGACCCTCTCGAGCTCGAAGGCAGTGCCTTCTTCCAGCCCGAGAAGAAAGAGCAGAGCCGCGATTGCCAGGGCTTTCACGGGCGCGGTCCCTCGGAAAGACGGGAGCGAACGGCCGAAAGCAACCCCTCGAGGCTCAGCGCCTCCGTCGCATCGCCGGTGGCCGTAGGGACGAGCCGCCCGTCGGCGATGCGGAGTTTCCTTCCTGCGAGGTCCGTCACGTAAAGTTCCCCTTCCGAGCCGACCACTCGCAGACAACCCTGGTCGAAACCGACGAGGGGGCTCACGGCTCGGGTCGCGCGAGCGAACACGACGTAGCGTTGCCCCCGCTCGAATTCGGGCACTCCGGCGACGACCTCCCGGATTCCCTCGACCTCCCCTCCCGCGAACCGTAGAGCCACCGTTTCTCCCCCGGCTCCGCGCAGCGCTGTCAGGACCCGGAACGAGACGATCGTCTCGACGCTTTGCTTCTCCCGGTCCGCCCACTGCGACCGAACCTCTTCCACGGTGCCCACGAAGATGAGGTCCGATTCGCGCACCAGATCGTCGAGTGTCTTCGGCAGCGTGAGCGTGGCCGGAGTTTCCGAGACGAAGCATGCCAGGAACAGGGCGAGTGCCACCGGCAGGCCGGATGCGAGAAAGCGCGTACTTGCCATCGACCCCTTCCTTCCTTTACGAAACACCCATACCAGAGCGTTCGTTTCCGCGCATCCTCGAACGGGGGAGAACGGTCTTCGGAGCTTTCCGTGCACCGACGGGTCGACGCCGTGATTCTCGGCTCCGCCCTGGGCGGGCTCGTTGCCGCAGCCTATCTTTGCCGGCAAGGCAGGCGCGTCGCCGTTCTCGAGCACGCTCCGCGTGTCGGAGGCAGGCTCGGCGGAAGTCCGGTCCGAGAGGGTTACTGGGTCGACTTCGGCCACCGCGAAGGGCACGACGTGGGGGATTGCCAGTTCGCCTGGTACTACGGCGCGCAAGCGGCAGCGGAGCTGGACGTGGACATTCCGCTTCGCAAGATCGACCGCCCGCTTCGGGTGCACCGGGTGGACGCGGGTGTCGTGAGAGAGGGCGACTGGGCGGGAAGCGGTTTTTTTGCCTTGGCGGAAGAAATCCTGGGGTGTCCCCGGGCTTCCGTGGCGGGGCTTGCTTCGCTCTTTTCCCGGGCGGCCCGCGCGACGCCGGAGGAAGTCGCGTCCGCGATCGGGGAGACCCTCCCGTCGTGGCTCGAGCGAAACGAACGCGACCCTGCCGTTCGGCAGGCCGCTCTTCGTTTCGTCGCCGTCGTCTTTCACAGGCATCCCGAGACGGCTTCCGCCGGACGATGGATGCAGTTCTTTCGCATTCCGAAGGCCGGTCCCTTCGTGGCGGCACATCCGCGCTACGGGGGAATGCAGGGGCTCGTGGAACCCTGGGCGGAAGCGGTGCGTACCTCGGGCGGCGAGATCTTCCTGGGGTGGAAGCCGGTTCGGATTCTCCTGGAGCGCGGCAGGGTCCGAGGGGCCCTTGCCGTGGACGAGGCCAATCTCGTGCTGGAGGTCGAAGCCCCGGTCGTCGTGGTGGCGTACCCGGTCTGGGAGGTGTTTTCTCTGGTGGCCGCGGAGTCTTTCCCCGCGGCCTGGGTGGAACGTGCTCGAGCCCTGACCCGGTATCGGTCGGAGCTCGCGGCTTGGGTAGCGGGGCTCCGCCGTTTGCCTCGGATCCGTGCGGAAGACCGTCCCGAGGATTTCCCGGGCTGGAATCGCCTCCTGCGTGGCGAGGGCCGGGACTATTTCGGGGGCTTTCAGATCACTTCGCTTTCGAGCCCTGCCTGTGCCCCGCCCGGGCGCCACCTTCTGGTGTTGGCGACGGTCCGGTGGCCGGAGCTCGGGGCGAATGGACTTTTGCCCTGGGAAGACGCGAAACACGAGCTCGACGAAGCCCGCGGCTACCTTTCCCGCTTCTACGTCGACTTCGAAGATTGCATCGAGTGGTCTTCCTACCAGTACGTGGAGAGCCCTCAGGTCACGGGCTGGTACTGGGCCCCGGTCGAGCGGCATTCGGTGGAGGTACCGGGCGTCGAGGGTCTCTTCTTCGCCGGTTCTACGGTCGAAGCGCCGGCAGGCATCGTCGATCTCGCGGCGTACTCCGGGCGTGAAGCCGCGCGGAAGGCGCAGGAGTTTTTGTCTCGGCTGCCGGCCGAGGGATGAAAGCGCGGGAGTTTTCCTTGTCGTTTTCCGGATCCGGGGGTTGACACCGGAAGTCCGGGAAGACTAAAAACTCGCGAATCTCGCAACGCTTTTGCTTTACGGGGGCTGGGAGTGGCAAAAGACGCGGAGTGGCGCTGGATGTCCGGATCGCAAGCGCGTTCCGGGTCAAACGCTCGCTCCAAAGACGGGGGGTCGGGTATGCGTTCCTTGCGTTCCCTCGGGTGGCTCTTGGCGGGGGTTTTTCTTCTCGGCGGGGTGGTGCCGGCCAGGGCTCTTTTTCTCGACGACCAGCAGAGCGTGAGCTTCCGGGCCAAGGTCTACAGCCAGGCTGCCATCCGCCTCGAAGACACGGATCTGCCGGAAGGACTCTCGAGGGAAGAGAACGACACGGAACCCGAGGTTCGCCAGGGGCAGCTCGTCCAGCACCGCAACTTTTTCCTGCCCGAGCTCGACGTGAAGCTCAACCGCTACGCGCGGAATCTCCGCGGCACGTTTCTCGACTTTCTCGCCCCGGACGACCTCGGCTTCCGGCTCACGGCCTGGGGTTTCTACGACGGGATTTACGACTACGGGACGAGCCAGTTCGGCGAGCAGCAGTCCCGGATCAACCCGAATTTCCGTCGTTACGACGCCGGGATTTGCGCGGGCGATCCCGAGCGAAACCCCGACAAGGGAAAGCCGTGTTCTTCGGGATCGGACTGCTCTTCCGGTGTGTGCATGCCCGCAGGGGCGTGGTTTCTCGAGGGAGAAAAGCTCCGGTTGCCGGAAGGTTGTACGGTGGTCGACGAGAACGGGCTCGTGCGGGGCCGTCCGAGAGAATGTTTCGTGGACTCTCTCGAAGAGTTGTTTCCCGACCATGAACTCAAGCGTCCCCGCGACATCTACGCCTCGCAGGTGCGCGTCAACGAACTCTACCTCAACTACTCGAAGGGGCCCTTCTTTCTCCGCATCGGCAAGCAAGCCATCTCGTGGGGCGAAGCCGACACGATCGCCCTTCTCGACCAGAACAATCCCTTCGACGTGACCCTCGCGGCCCCCGGAATCTTCCAGGATCTCGACGAGGCCCGGATCCCGCTCTGGACCGTACGTGCGAGCTACAGCCTTTTCGACGTTCTCGGGCCCTTCTCGAGCGGGTTCGTCGAAGCGTACTGGGTGCCGGGTTTCATCGACACGAACACGGGGATCTTGCCCATTTTGACCGCGAGTCCTTACTCCACCCGGGGCCGCGATCCGCAGTTCAGCAGCGGTTTTCCCAACGAAACCCACCAGTTCATCCTCTTCGACCACGTTCCGGAACGGAAGTTCTCGAACAGCCGCTACGGTTTTCGTTTCGAGACGCTCTTCCGCCGTTCCTACACGCTGCAGGCCTGGTTCTACACGCACTTTCCGCAGGCTCCGGTCCCTCGCCACGTCGCACCGGTGAACGTCAAGCCGGGTACCAACGGGGCCCGAATCAATCAGACGATCTGCGGTCCCTTTTTCGGCCAGGGATGCAGTCCCTTGTTCATCACCGAAGTCGTGCACGACCTCACGTCGGTCTACGGTCTCGCGGGGACCTTTTTCCTCGAGCCGCTCGACGGAATCCTGCGGCTCGAGGCGGAATACTTCGAGAACGAGCCCGGCTTCATCCCTCAGTTCAACCTGAACATTCGCTGCACTCCGCCGGAGCCGGGGCAGGAGAAAAAGGGTGCTTGCTCCGCCGAAGACGCACGCCGGGACGCGATCGTTCGGCCCGCTGTCGATTCGGTGAACGATCCGGGCATCGTCCCGAAAGCCGACATTCTCCGGTACGAAATCGGGTTCGACCGATTTTTCTTCGTCCGGCCACTGAATCGGGCCAACAGCTTCACGATGGTAGTTTCGCACGTGGGGCAGTACAACTTCTCCGAAACCGGCCACCGGGATTTCAAATTCGGGGGTGTCCGCAAACCCGGGACGGACCAGTTGGGAAGGTCCCCGGTGCCCCCCGACTTCGTCGACCTCAAGCCCTACGAGGCCTTCTGGCAGGCCACGATTCTCACGAACTACTTGCACGGACGGCTCACTCCACAGATCACGTGGGTTCAGGACCTTCGCGGGACGTATGTATTTCATCCGACCCTGGAGTATCGCTGGTCCGACTCTCTGATTTTGAAGGCCGATCTCGTGCACATCGGGGGCGCCTACAAGGGGCCGGGCTTTTTCCGCGACAAGGACCAGATTGCCTTCCGTGTGACGTACCAGTTGAACTGACCGCACGCCGATGGCTTTTCGGGGCCGGTCGGTTTCGAAGCGCAAGGGGACGGGAAATGTTGGCGAGCCGCAAAATTCTTTTCGGTGCTTTGGCCCTGTGCTTTGTTGTGGGCTGCGGATCGGACGACGACGATCTCGCGCGCCCCAACATTGCGTTCACGCCCCTGCCGACGGCGACCCCGGTGCCGAAGCTTTGCGGTAACGGGGTGGTGGACGAAGAGGTCGGGGAAGAGTGCGACGCGGCAGGCGGACCGGCCTGTTCGGAGGGCCGCTCGTGCGTCTGCTGTGTTTGCCTCGGTCCGGGCGAGGAGTTGGGAGTTCGCGAGTTCACCGTCGAAAGGCCGGGAAGCACATTCGAGAGTTCGATTACGAAAGCCGACGTCTGGTTGACCGGGCGATTTTTGCCGGGCCCGATTCGTTTGCGCGCGGGTCGCCCCGACCCGAACCTTCCGGGAGAGGAGGCCTGTACGGCTCCGCTCGTACTGGACCAGGACGTCATCCTGGGGTTCCCGCTGATCGACGGGAGCGTGCTGTGTACGAAGATTTTCGCCGAAGGTTCTCGCGGAGCGATCGACTGCGACGGGGGGACCGCGCACGACGTGCTCCTTACCCAGGACAGCAAGGGAGACGAGGAAGAAGACCCTGCGATCTCGGACCCGCTCCGGGAATGCGAAGCGGCGGGCAACACCTGCTTTTCGACGTTCGATTGCCCGTCGGGAGACGCTTGCCTTCCGAAGAGGAAGTGCCCGATTTCCGGCGAGGAGTGTTCCTCGGACGGGGATTGCCCCGTGGGAGAAGTGTGTCTCGGCGACGCCGTGGCTGCTGGCCCCGGAGCGGCGAGCTTCGAGGTCGCGAGGCTCGTCACGATCAACCTCCGTGCGATCCTCCAACCTCCGCCCCGTCCAGAGGACTGTCTCGGTCTCGATTATGACGACCCCTTCGATCCCGAGCAGGTCCAGCGTTTGCAACTGCGCTCTTTCGACATTCTCGTGACGCCCTCGGTGTTCACTACGGAGCGCGCGACGGGCGTCGTTTTTCGGCCGAAGCAGGAACCGTCCAGTGCAGATCGAGTTCTCGACGCAGGGCGCGAACTTCTCCTGTGCTGCCTGGAGGCAGACGGACGCGCAGGGAACCCTGGCCGGGGCCATTCCGGGTCTCGACACCGTCGTTAACCGAGACTCGGTGAACCTCTATCGCCTGGTCGACCGAGCCTGCTCGGCCCGAGTACGCTCACCGTCCCATCACGAGAAGTCTCTGGAGAGAGAACAGCTTCCCGGGTAGCGGAATCCGGGAGTCGGCAGGGACGTTCTTCCCGGCGACGATGCCCGCGGCGGTCGCGCGGTCGAGCTTCCAGTCGAGCGCGAGCGCCACGGCACCTCCGACCCAGCCCCAGAACTCTCCGGGGGCCACCCGAACGATGTTCGTCCGGATCGCGGCATAGGAGGCCACGAGGTTGCCCTGCCAGTCGTACTTCGAGCTGTAACTTCCCAGGAAAAGATCCTTGTCGAACCGGAAGACGAGCTTTCCGAACCGATAGTAAGGGTCCTTGGGCCGGGCCTCGACGACCCAGTGGGGTCTTCGGATCAGGACCTCCTGTACGGGACACCAGGCGGCGCCGGGCCAGTCGGGGAGCTGGAAACCCAGACGCGCCTTGCCGGGCACGATCATCCGCCAGCCGCCGCCCGGAAGACGACGCAGGTTCGCCTCCTCCTCGAAAGAAAGCCGGTCGAAAAGAACGAGCAGGTCCTGTTCTCCCACGAGCTTCCACTCGAAGTCCTGGACCTTGCCGTCGAAGTAAGGCCCGTCGTCCTGCGTGAGGTCGGACCCGAGAAAACCGTCGGAGCGGTTGGCCGGCGAGACTTGCCGGACTCGGCGCAAGGCCGGGACGTAGGTCCAGACGGAATCCCGGCGCTCCGGCGACCGGTAGCGCCAGCTCAGGGATACGATCCCGGCGAGATCGGCAGGGGCGCGCACCTCCGCGAGCGACTGCGTGAGGATGTCCTCCGGCCGTTCCCTCTCCCGAAAGCGCGGGTGTTGCCCCTCGTAGTGCTTCACGTAGCTGTCGACCTCGATGGCGCGGTCGAGCCCGCGCCGGGAAAGCCAGAGGAGGTCGGCCCGGTAGTGCGAGTTGCCCCCGTAGAAGAGCGTGTAGAAGTAGTTCCAGACGACCTTGGCACCGGCCCCGGGATCGGCCGGATCGATGTCGGGGAAGGGCCAGGCGTAGATGTCGCTCGCCGCCTTGCCGGTTTCCGCGTCCACGATCGTGCCGTCGGGCGCGAGCTCGTACCGGCCCCGGTTGGCTTCGAGCGCCTTCTGGAAGACCGGGTCTTCCCCGTAGAGGTCGAACTTCCAGTCCCGGACCTCGTGCCGAAAATCCCCCCTCCGGTAGCACTCGAGAAATTCCTCGGGCAAAAGTCCGCGGGCCTTCTTCCAGTTCTCTGCGCCCAGCACCTCGCCGGGGCGGAGCGTATCGGTGTCCGCGCGTGGCCGGGCCGGAAGCCCGAGAAGCACTCCGGAGAGAAACAGGCCAGCCGCAACGAGAGCGCCCCGGCCGCCCCTTCGAGCCATACGACCCGAAGGTAACAGGAGCCTCTGTCCTCCGCGAGAGCCGAAGGCCCGGGTACTTTCGGTACGAAGCCCCATGTGCCACTTTCTCCTCCGAATCGCCGCAAATCGATCCTGGAAAGGAGGACGGAAGCCATGACACGGGAGGTTTTCATCGTGGAAGCGGTCCGAACGCCCATCGGGCGTCGGCAGGGGGGCCTCTCGGGGCTCCATCCGGCGACTCTTCTCGGCCTCGTGCAGAAGGCGGCTCTCGAAAGGGCGGGGGTGGAACCTTCCGCCGTCGGACAGGTGGTCGGGGGATGCGTCTCGCAGGTGGGAGAGCAGTCCTTCAACATCGCGCGCACCGCGTGGCTTTCCCAGGGCTTGCCGATGGAAGTTCCCGCCACGACGATCGACAGCCAGTGCGGGTCGAGCCAGCAGGCCACGAGCCTCGCCGCGGGCCTCGTCGCGTCGGGAATCGAGGAGCTCGTGCTCGCGTGCGGCGTGGAAGCGATGAGCCGGGTCCCGCTGGGCTCCAACATGCAAGGCGGGTCGCCGTTCCCGCCCGAGTATTCGCGGCGCTACGAGATCACCTCGCAGTTCGAAGGGGCCGAGCGGATCGCGCGAGAATACGGAATCACCCGGGAAGACGCGGACCGTTTCGGCCTCCGGAGCCAGCAGTACGCGCGGCGGGCCTGGGAAGAGGGCCGTTTCGATCGGGAAGTGATCCCGGTGGAAGCCCCCGAGCTCGACGAAAACCGCAAGCCCACGGGCCGCTCCGTCGTGGTCCGGAGAGACGAAGGGCTGCGGGAGACCTCGCTCGAGAAGCTCGCGACCTTGAAGCCCGTCCTCGAGGGCGGGATCCACACGGCGGGCACGTCGTCGCAGGTGTCCGACGGTGCCGCTGCGGTCCTTCTCGCCTCCGAGCGCCGGGCGAGAGAGCTCGGCCTCCGGCCCCGGGCACGGATCGTGACCACGACCCTCGTCGGCGTGGATCCGGTCACGATGCTGAAAGGCCCCATCCCGGCCACGCGGAAGGTGCTCCGGCAGAGCGGGCTCCGGATCGAGGAGATCGACGTGTTCGAAGTCAACGAGGCTTTCGCTTCGGTCGTGCTCGCCTGGATGAAGGAGCTCGAGCCGAATCCCGAGCGGGTGAACCCGAACGGCGGCGCCATCGCGCTCGGGCATCCGACGGGTGCCACCGGCGCGCGGCTTCTCACGACGGCGCTGCACGAGCTCGAGCGGAGCCGTGGCAAGTACGCCCTCGTTGCCATGTGCTGCGGGGGAGGGCTCGGAACGGGGACCGTGATCGAGCGCGTGTGACGGCGGCGCTTACTTGCTGCCGGAGACCTCGCGCAGGATGGCCGCCACGTGTTCGCGGAGACTGCCCTTGCGTACCCCGTAGCGGTTGCGCGTGGAAAGGGCGACTTCCTTCCCGACGATGTCGGCCGTGATGAGGTCGGCCAGAAACTGCGCGATGGTGCGCTGCATGGCAACCCGACGGGCTTTACGCCGTGCTTCGCGTTGGGCGGGCGTAAGACCTTTTTCCCTGGGATCGGGAAGCTCGGCGCCGGCGATCTGGGTGAGAACACGGCGCAGTCTCAGCTCCCACCCGGGCGGGAAGGAGACCACCCAGTCTCCGCTCTGCGGTCCCGGACGAACGCGAATCGGTTGCGGGCGCGCCATGGTGGTTCTTGCTCCGAGGCTTCTTTCCCGACTACCAAGCTTGTCGCTTCTTGTCCAACACGAGTTTTCCTTGATTTTCTAGCGACTTTCTGCCGCCTTCCTGGCCAGGCGCGAGAGGGTTTCCCTGGTCCGCTCGAGCGAGTCGGGGTCCTCGGGACCCACGGGGAACGGCACGGCCAGGAAGTCCGTGACGCCGATCGAGCGTAGGTGCTCGACCCTCGCCCCGATTTCGTCGGAGTCCCCTACGAGGGCCACGTCCGCGGGGCCCTGGACCCCCTCGCGATCGAGCATGGCCCGGTAGGAGGGCAGCACGCCGTAGATCTGGAACCGCCGGGCCGCGCTTTCGCGAGCTTCGGAAGTGCGGGTCGTGACGGCGACAGGGAGGCTCGCGACCACACGGGGTCGGGGCCGCCCGGCTTTTTCCGCCGCCTCGCAGATTCTCGGCACCGTGTGGGACTCGAGCGTTTTCGGGCCCGTCATCCAGGTGATGGTCCCGTCGGCCACCCGGCCGGCGAGAGCGAGCATCCTGGGGGCGAGGGCCGCCACCAGGACCGGGCACGGATTCCCTTCGGGGACGTCGAGCGCCGCGTGTACGCGGAACTCCCGGCCTTCGTAGTCGACCCGCCCCTCGCGCAGAAGCGGTGCCAGTACGGCGAGGTACTCTTCCATGTGGCTGTAAGGCTTCGCCCAGGAGAGCCCGAGCATGTCTTCGATCACGATTTTGTGGGAAAGCCCGATCCCGAGTGTGAACCGTCCTCGCGAGGCGGCTCGCGCCGTCAAGGCTTGTTGCGCCATGGCGAGCGGATGCCGGGGGTAGGTCGGCACGACGGCCGTGCCGAGTTCGATGCGCTCCGTTTCGGCCGCCAGCAGTGCCGCAGTCGTGATCGCGTCGAAGCCGAAAATGTTCGCGAGCCAGCCGCTCGCGAACCCGTCGGCCTCCGCTCTACGTGCCTGTTCCCGGAGATCCTGGAGGGTGGCCTTCTGTCCGCTGATTTCTCCGATCCCGATTCCGATCCGCATCGCTTCTCACTCCTTTCCGGCGAGTACCGCGCCGCCGCGGCGGGCCATGCCGGCCTTTTCGTAGATGGCGTCCAGTACCCTCATGTTGGCCACGCCGTCCCGGGCGGTCGTGGGAAACGGCGTGCCGTCGCGTACCGCCGAGACGAACGCTCGAAGCTGGTGGGCGTACGTGGAGCTCCCGTGGACCCGCTCGATCGCCGATCTCCGCCGCGTTCGGATCCGAACCCAGTGGAAAAGGTGAGGGGCGTAGGGGTTGAGGACGCGCAGCTCGCCTTCGGTGCCTTCCACTCGCGCGCTCGCACGGATGGCACGGGCGGAAAGCAGCGAGCAGGTGATCCTGCCGGTGAGACCGCCGGGGAAGGAAAGGCGGGCTTCCAGAAAGCGGTCGATTTCCGGCGAAAGCCGGAGAGCGCGCGCCTCTTCGACCGCGGGCTCCTCGCCGGCCAGGTATCGGACGAGGTTCACCGCGTAGCAGCCCACGTCCATGAGCGCCCCTCCGGCGAGCGCGAAATCGTACCGTATGTCGCCCGGGCGAAGCAGCGGGATGCAGAGGTGGGCTTCGATGTGGCGGACTCTCCCGAGCTCGCCGGAGTCGACGAGCTCCCGGAGACGCCGGGCCAGAGGGTGGTAGCGGTAGTGAAAGGCCTCCATCAGGACGAGACCCGTTTTTTCGGCCACCCCGGCCATCCGCTCGGCCTCCTCCGCGTTCGAGGCCAGCGGCTTTTCGCAGAGCACGTGCTTTCCGGCCTCGAGCGCACGGATGGTCCACTCGCAGTGCAGCGAATTCGGTAGCGGATTGTAGACGGCATCGAGCTCGGGATCTCGCAGGAGATCGGCGTAGGACGGGTGCACCCGGCGAATTCCGTGGCGGAAGGCGAAAGCCCGTGCGCGAGTCGGGTCGCGTGCAGCCACGGCCACCACGTCCACGTCGGGATTGGAACGGGCCGGGCGGAGAAGTGCCACGGGCGTGATGCGTGCCGCTCCGAGAGTGCCGAACCGAAGAGGCGGTCCGGAGGCTCCCTGCCCCTTTTCAGCGGACGACACTTCGGAGGACATAGGGCTCCCGGTAGCCGGAAAGAGCCGCCGCGCGGACCTCGCGCCGCGTCTCGGCAAAGAGCCGGCGGAGCAGCGGTACGCTCGGCCGCATCTCGCCCCGGGCGATCGCATGCACGAAGTCGCAAATTCGGGCATTGAGGGGGGCGAGGAGTCCCACCTCGCGTCCCTTCTGGACGACTTCCCCGTTGAGAAAATCGACCGCGGGTGGCCGCCCGCGTTCGATCGCCGCGAGCATGGAAGAGCGCATCCGCCGGTACCTGGTGCCCACGGCCAGAAGCAGGGCGTGCTTGGCGAGAAGCGACGCGGAACCCGCTTTGCGGAACTCGTCGGGGGAGAGCGCCACCCATTCGAGGTCGATCGTACCTGCGACCTTCTCCAGCACGACCCCTCGCGCACGCGCTACGACGACCGCTTCCGTCATCGTCTCCAGAGCGAGCCTGCGGGCGAATCGGTACCGGAGGAGTACCCCGAGTCTCTGCCCCCCGATCGTTCCGAGGGAGCTGATCGCACAGTTGATGGCGAGCTTGCTCCATCGGGCACCGGTCAGGTTGCGCGTCAGGTGGACCTCACCGATCGGCCCGAGGATTCTCCGGAGCCGCTCGAGCCGGTCGTCGATTCTACCGTCGAGCGTCCCCAGGACGAATCCGCCCGGCGAGGTGCGTTCGTAGACGCCGGGAGCGATCATGGAAGCGCCCCAGGCGACGATGGCCCCGATGGTCCGCTCGGGCCCGGCTATCCGCGCGACCCTTTCCTCGCAGAGGCCGTTCTGGAAGCAGACCATGGCTCCGTCGGCCGAGAGGTGGGGTAGGGCCGTGCGGGCGGCCTCCTCGACCTGCGGCGGTTGCATCAGGAGGAAAACGAACCCGAAGGTGCCGGCGTCGGGGGGGATTCGCGGGGTCGCTCGCCCCGGCGTGCGCCGAACGCTATCCTCGAAGCGCACCACGAGTCCCCTTTCGCAGATGGCGCTCGCGATCTCTTCGTTGTGCGTGACCAGCGTGACTTCCGCACCTTGCTCGAGCAGAGCCGCGGCCACGATGCCACCGAGCCCGCCGCAGCCGAGAACGAGAATGCGGTCGTTCGTCACGAAGCCTTCCCCCGGGGCGGCCGATCATGCCGCCCTTCCGGCCGGGGTGCAAGGGAAGCCTTCGTGAGCCGGCACCACGTCGTCGTCGTGGGAGGTGGGTTCGGGGGCCTTTCCGCCGTTCGGGCTCTGCGGGACGCTCGGGTTCGCGTCACGCTCGTCGACCGGCGGAACTTCCATCTTTTCCAACCGCTGCTCTATCAAGTGGCCACGGGTGGCCTCTCTCCCGCCAACATCGCGGCTCCACTGCGAAAAATCTTCCGCAGGCAGCGGAACGTGGAAGTGTGGATGGCGGAAGTGCGGGATTTCGAGCCCGAGCGGCGCCTGGTTCTCACGGATTCGGGACCGATCCCTTACGACACGCTCGTCCTCGCAGCCGGTTCTCGACCCCACTACTTCGGCCGTACGGGCTGGGCGACTCTGGCGCCGGGGCTCAAGACCGTGGAGGACGCCACGGAAATCCGGAGTCGCGTTCTCGCCGCCTTCGAGGAAGCCGAGAAGGAACGCGATCCACGAGCCCGCGAGGCTTGGCTCACGTTCGTGGTCGTAGGCGGAGGGCCCACGGGTGTCGAGCTGGCCGGCGCCCTGGCGGAAGTGGCACGCGACACTCTCGCTCGGGATTTCCGACGTATCGACCCCCGGTCTTCCGCGATCCTCCTCGTCGAGGGCGCCGACCGGATTCTCCCGACTTTCGCCCCGTGCCTCTCGGAGGCAGCGCGCCGGGCGCTCGAGCGTCTCGGCGTCCGGGTACGCACTCGCTGCTTCGTGCGGGACATCGAGCCTCGGGGTGTCGTCCTCGAGTCCCCCGCGGGAAGCGAGCGCATCGAGGCCCGCACCGTCCTCTGGGCGGCAGGAATTCGAGCCTCCCCGCTCGCCGAGAGGCTTTCGGCTCGCACCGGAGTTCCGCTCGATCCCATGGGGCGGGTTCGTGTGGAACCCGATCTCACCCTGCGGGGGCACCCGGAGATCTTCGTGATCGGTGACATGGCTTGCGTGCCCGGAGAAAAGGGTGAGCCCCTGCCCGCGATGGCGCCCGTAGCGATCCAGGAGGGGCGGCACGTGGCACGCCAGATCCTGCGGCGCCTCCGCGGGAAGAAAACCGAGCCCTTCCGGTACCGGGATCGCGGCGTCATGGCGACGATCGGACGCGCTGCAGCCGTCGCGGACCTCCGGTGGCTCCGTTTCGACGGTTTCGCCGCCTGGGTCGTCTGGCTCGCCGTCCACCTCCTGCAGCTCGTCGAGTTCGAAAACCGGATTCTCGTCTCCACCCAGTGGGCTTGGAACTACTTCACGCGGAATCGCAGCGCTCGGCTGATCACGGGCGAAGGGCTCGGTCGAGAAGGGGAGAACGAACCAGGAGATCGAGCACGCGTAGCGTCGCCCCCCAGATGAGTCGGTGGCCGTACCGGAGGGCCGGTGTGCGGACCTTTTGCCCTTCGTGGTGCCACTCGAGCTCGTCCCGGTGTGCGGGATCCCAGTAGAGCGAGAGCGGCATGGAAAAGATCTCGGCCACCTCGCGGTCGCAAGGGCGGTAGGGGTGGTCCTCGGGAACGCGAGCGACGAACGGGGTGATCACGAAGCGGGAGCTCAACGTTTCGACGTCCGGCAGAGCTCCCATCACCGCTACCCGGGAAGCGGGGAGGGCGATCTCTTCGCGGGCTTCCCGTAAAGCCGTCTCCAGGAGGCTCGAGTCCAGGTTCGGGTCGAACCGCCCTCCGGGGAAAGCCACCTGCCCGGCGTGGTTCGGAAGGTTCTGGCTCCGTCGGGTGAGAAGGACCCAGGGCTTCCCGTCTTTTCGGAAGAGAGGAACGAGGACGGCAGCCCGGAGCAGGCCGTCGCGGGAGGCGTCCACGGCTCAGGCCCCCTTGCCGCAGAGCGCCCCGAGTGCGGCGACCGGGTCCGGGCTACCGAAGAGGAAGCCCGCGACGAGCGCCGCATCGACGAGCCCCTCGAGTCGGTGCCAGGTGTCGAGGTCCGGCACGTCTCCGAGAGCCAGCAGGGCTCGGGAGCGGGGAGCCCGGGCAGAAAGCCGCTCGATCCGTTCCGGTCGCGGTCGACCGTCGGGGTCTCGGAGCCAGAGACCGAGGGGCATGTTCGCCATCTCGAGCGCACGGTGGAGGTCGGCTTCGCTCTCCACGGCCAACACCACGGCCATGTGCACGCTGCGCGCCGTGCCCACGATCGCGTCGAGTTCGGCGTCGTCGAGCCAGGCGACAGGCACGATCGTGGCGTCCGCGCCGAGAAGCCGGCTTTCGAGGACACCCCCGGGGTCGATCACGAGATCGTCCTGCAGGACCGGGGCCAGGGCTCGGGGCGCGACGGCTCGGAGGTCCGCCGCCCGGCCTCCGTGGAAAACCGACTCCGTGGTGACGGCGAGCGCCGGGACGTCTTCTTCGTCGAAGAGCGGGAGAAGGGCCTGCGCGTCCCACTCCCAGCACGCACCGGTGTACGGGTCGCGGCGACGGAACAGAGGAATCGGTGCGCATTTTCGGTCGCCCGTCCCGAGAAATGCGGTGAAATCGCGGCGGCTCGGGACGATTTCGCTCGACGGAACTTCTCGGCTTCGCGCGGCGAGTCGCTTGGCCTCACGAAGAGCTTCCCAGTCCAGCATCCGTCTCTTGCCTAGCACGGCGTTCGCGACTCGCAAAGTTACGCGCCGGTTGCGGTGGTCGGAGGAGCGCGCCATAGTTGACCGCGGGATGGAGTGCTTCGTCGTTCACTACCACGAGGTGGCGCTCAAGAAGGGAAACCGGTTTCGCTTCGTGGAGCAGCTCGTCGGGAACCTCCGAAGGGCGCTGCGGGGAACCGGGGCGGGACCGGTGGCTCACGTGGACGGCCGCATCGTCGTTCCCCTGCCTCCGGGGGCGGACGAACGGGAAATTTCCGAGCGGATCGGTCGGACCTACGGGGTGGTCCATTCGGCCCGGGGGTTGCGTGTTCCCCCCGACCTCGAGTCCATCGTCTCCGCGGCACGGAAACTGGCCGTAGAAGGTTCCTTCGAATCGTTCGCCGTGAGGGCCAAACGCTCCGACAAGCGGTTCCCCGTGCCGTCCCCGGAAATCTGCCGGATCGTCGGGGCCGCCATCCGGGAACGTACCGGCGCGAGGGTCAGTCTCGGGAGCCCCGAGCGGGTATTCCAGGTGGAGGTCACGTCGAAGGGAGCGTTCGTTCTCGGCCCGAAAAGTCCCGGGCCGGGAGGTTTGCCGGTGGGGACCGGGGGCAAGGTCCTCGCTCTTCTTTCGGGCGGGATCGACTCCCCGGTAGCCGCGGCCCGGATGATGCAGAGGGGCTGCCGGGTGGACTTCGTTCACTTCCACGCCGTGCCGCTGCAGGACCGGCGCGCCATCGAAAAGACGAGGGAGATCGTGGAACTCCTGGTCCGCTCCGAGTACGAGTGCCGGCTTTTTCTCGTCCCCCTGGCTGCGCTGCAACGGGAGATCGTCTGCCGAACCCCGCGCCCCGCCCGCGTCGTGCTCTACCGCCGCATGATGCTCCGGATCGCGGAGGCGCTCGCGCGGCGCCACGGACTCGAGGCACTCGTCACGGGCGAGAGCCTGGGACAGGTGGCCTCGCAGACGCTTGCGAATCTCGTGACCATCGACGAAGTGGCCACGCTACCCGTTTTGCGCCCCCTGATCGGCATGGACAAGCAGGAAATCACCGACCAGGCGAAGCGCCTGGGCACCTTCGAAATTTCGGTCCGCCCGGACCAGGATTGCTGCCAGCTTTTCGTTCCCCGCCACCCCTCGACGCGGGTGAGCCCCGAACAGGCGCGGGCTCTGGAGGCCGCGCTCGACGTGCCGGGCTGGGTGGAGCGGACCGTCGAACGCACCGAACCGGTGTCGTTCCGCTTTCCTCCCGATCAGGAAGAGTTGCCGCTCGAGGTCGGCCGCTCGGCCGTGTGACCGCGGGCCTTTCTCGACTCGACGAGCCGGTCGAGTTCCTCGCGGAGCTTTCCGAGAATGGCGTCGTAAGAGAAGGTCCCGATCTTCTCGGCCTTTCTCTTCAGATGAACGGTGGTGGGCCCGCACCAGAGGCCGAGGTCCGCATCGTCCGTTTCCCCGGGGCCGTTGACCCGACAGCCCATGACGGCGATCGTCAGGTCGTGATCCCTGGCGTATTCCGTCAACCGTCTCACCTCTTCGGCGAGCTCCACGAAACGTTCGTTTTCGACCCGCGAACAGCTCGGGCACGCGACGATGTTCAGTCCGGATCGGACGTCGGGGACGTTGAGGAACCTGCCGCGTCGGACGTCTTCGAGGATCGCGAAGCCCACCCGCACTTCCTCCTCCTTGCGGTCGTTCGGGAGGGTCAGCGAGACCCGGATGGTTTCCCCGATCCCCTCGGCGAGGAGTTTTTCGAGGGCTAGTCTCGACTTCAGGACCCCTTCCGGGGGCAATCCTGCCTCGGTCACCCCGAGGTGGAGGGGCACGTCGGGGCGAAGCTCCGCGAAGCGCCGGTTGGCTCGTACGACCTTGGCCGGATCCGAGTCCTTGAGCGAAACGACGTACCGCTCGAATCCGACGCGGTCGAGCATTTCCGCGTGCTCGACCGCCGACCGAACGAGGGCTTCGAGCGGGTCGTCCGGGAAGCGTTCGAGGTATTCGGGCGCGACGGAGCCGCAGTTGACACCGATGCGAAGTGCGCACCCGTGGTCGGCGGCCACCGAGGCGAGCCATTCGACCTTCTCCCGTACGGGTTTCTCTTTCTCGACGTGGTGCAGATGGCCGGGGTTGTACCGGATCTTCTGCACGAGAGGGGCGACTTTGCGAGCGAGGCGGTAGTTTTCCTGGAGGTCGACCACGAGGTTGGCCGAGGTTTGCCGCCGGATCTCGGCGAGTGCTTCCACGTCCTTCTCGTTGTCGACGGCGACGCGAACCAAAGCCGCGCCGGCCGCCCGCAGGCGCTCGATCTGCTCGACGGTAGCGTCGACGTCGCGGGTCCGCGTCGCGCACATGCTCTGTACGCTCACCGGCGCCCCGCCGCCGATCGTGAGGTCGCCGGCCTGCACGGCCCGTGTCTTTCGTCTCCGGATCGGGAACTCCATCCTCGTTTCGGAACGCTAGCGGAGCGACGGCGCGCGGACAAGGGAAGGGCGTTGTGCGAGGAAGAGGGCTCGACTAGGCTCTCGGGTGTGTCGTGTCTCGTCGCCTTCGACCTGGACGGGGTGCTCTATTCCTCCGAGCCCTTTCTCGCGGATGCCTACCGCGCCGCCGCCGAGCGGGTCAACTCGATCGAGCCCGGCGCGATCCCTCGGGTTCCCGAGGTGCGGGAGATCCTCCGACACGTGGGGTGGCCCGTACCGCAGATTCTCGACAACGTTTTTCCCGATCTCCACGAGGCCGCGAGAAGCCGGTTCCGCGAGCTCGTCCTCGAGGAGATCTGCCGCCGCGTCGAGCGGGAGGAGGGTTTTCTCTACGAAGGTGTTCCCGAGACGCTCGAGAAGCTCCGGGAGAGGGGTGCGTCCCTGGCCATTGCCTCCAACGGCCGGAAGCGCTACGTGAAGACCGTGCTCGGGACGTACGGCTTGGAGTCGCTTTTCGTGCCGGTTCTCACGGTGGAGGACGTCGAGCCGCAAGAGAAAGCCACCGTCCTGCGGGCGTACCTCGAGCGGCACGGAATTCCCGCCGAGCGTTGCGTGTTCGTGGGAGACCGGGCGAGCGACGTCGCCGCGGCTCGCCGGGTGGGCTGTTTTTTCGTGGGCTGTGCCTACGGGCACGGGGAAGGTCGGGAAATCTCGGGCGCCGGACCGTGTATCGGAAGCCTGCGCGAGCTCCCGTCTCTCGTCGACGTCTTTCTCGGCCGGGGGACGTGAGCGGCGGTTCGGTCGAAACGAAGGGGTTCGTCTTGCGGAGGTGTCGGTCATGAAACTCGAAGCCTTGTCGCCCGAAAAGTTCCTCGAGGAGTGCGTGGCGTTCAAAAAAGATCGCTCCCCTCGGTGCATCTTTCTCGGGAAACTCGTCACCGGGAAACTCGCACCGGGCGAGATTCGAGGGTGGGCGATGGATTTCTACCACTACGTCGAGCCGGCCATCCCGACCATCGCAGCCTGGCTTTCCAGGGTCCCCACGCTCCCCGACCGCTCGATTTACAAGCTCGTGGCGCGCAACCTCGCGGGGGAGATGGGTTACATCAAGGAAGAAGAGCACTACGAGCTCTACCTGCGGTTCTTGCGGGGCCTCGACGTTTCCGCCGAGGAAGCCGCGGAGCATTTGCCCAACGCGGCCACGATCGGAGCGGCGTCGACGATGGGCTACTACTGCAGAAACTCCTTCGAGGAAGGGCTCGGCGCGTTCGGCTTGGCGGTCGAGATGGAGGTGCCCGGCCGACCCAACGGGGCGCAGATCTTCTACGAGGCGCTTCGCAAGCACTACGCGATCGACGATCGCGCGCTCGAGTTCTGGGCCATCCACGTGCAGGCGGAGGAAGAGCACGGCGAGAACGCCGTCGAGGCCCTACGCCGCTTCGCCCGCACGGCGGAACAGCAGGCATTGATCCGGCGGGCCTTCCGCTTCAGCGTGCTCGCGCACGCTGCCATGATGGAGGGCTACGACCGCTACCTGGGCGCGCCGGCGGCAGGGACTATCGCAGCCGCCACTTAGGACGTCGCCCGGAAGCGAAAGCTTCCTGGCCCTGTCTCAGCGACTCGCGATCGGTCCCGAGGCCGACGAGGGCGTAGGCCATGGCGAGCGCCTGCGAACGCGGAAGTTCGCGCCCCATCCAGAGTGCCCGGACGGTTCCCTGCACGGCGAGGGGCGGTTGCGAGGCGATCACCTCGGCGGCCCACTGCGCCGCCTCGCGAAGTTTTTCGAGCGGCACGACTTCGGAGACGAGCCCGATCTCGTACGCACGCCGGGCCGACATTCGCTCGTAGTTCCCGAGCAGCGAGATGCGCATGATTTCGTGGAACGGCATCTTCTGCAGCATGTGGATGGGCTCGAAGGCCGCGGTCATCCCGTACGTGACGTGCGGGTCGAAGAAGGTGGCGTGCTCGGCGGCGATGATGAACTCCACCTCTCCGAGCATGTAGAACGCCCCGCCGCAGGCCATGCCGTTGACCGCCGCGATGACGGGTTTCCAGAGGTCGCAGCTCTTGGGGCCGATGTTGGCACCCGGGTCGTCGAACATGAACGGCGTCGATCGCGACCCCACCTCTCGGGTCCCTTCTCCGCCCATCGTTTCCGTGCGGTCGATTCCGGTGCAGAAGGCTTTGTCCCCGGCACCGGTGAGCACGACGACGCGGACCTCGTCGCGCTCCCGCAGGGCACGCCAGAGGTCGTGGAGTTCGCGCTGCATTCGCGCGTTGAAGGCGTTGTGAACGTGGGGGCGGTTGAGGGTCACCCAGGCCACGCCGTTGCGTTCCTCGTAAAGGAGCGTCTCGAAGTTCACCGTAGGATCTCTCCCCCGCTTTCGTTCGACGTCGTTCGGGATGCGTCTATTTGGACCGCGGTCTCGCCGGTGTCAAACGGGGGTTGCGCGCTCGTTTCCCGTTTGCCAAGAAGGGGGGCGTGAAGACCGAGGTTCGGGGGGAGATGGTTTCGTTCCGGGGCCGCGATGCCGAACTTCGTGGCTACGCGGCAAGGCCCGACGCCGCCGAACCCCTTCCGGCCATTCTTCTCGTGCCCGACGTGCGGGGTCTCTACGAGCACTTCCGCGACGTGAGCCGCCGCTTCGCGGCCGAAGGGTTTTTCGTCCTGGCGGTGGATCTCTACTCCCGGGAAGGACCACCGAACCTCCCCGATTTCGAGGCCGTGCGGAAGTGGATCGAAGAACTTCCCGACCGGCGCGTCCTCGCCGACATCGAAGACGCCCTGGGGTACCTCCGGTCCTCCGACGCCGTGCGGTCGGAGAGCGTGGGGATCACGGGGTTCTGCATGGGCGGGCAGTACGCCCTCATGGCCGCGTGCAGCGTCGAGGGTTTCGCGGCTTGCGTGAGCTGGTACGGGATGTTGCGCTACGAACGCAAAACGGAAAAAAAGCCCGAAAGCCCGCTCGAGCTCGCCCGTCACCTCCGGTGCCCCTTTCTGGGACTTTTCGGCGCCGAAGATCCTCTGATCCCGCTCTCGGACGTCGAGGAACTGCGGAGGATCCTGGCCGAGACGGGCCGCCCGTTCGAAATTCACGTTTACCCGGGGGCGGGCCATGCGTTTTTCAACGACACGCGCCCCGACGCGTACCGGCCCGAGGCCGCGTCCGACGCGTGGCAGAAGGCCGTGGCTTTTTTCCGGCGACATCTCGGCGGAAGGTAGCGGCGACGGGAACCCGGCGACTTGAGAGATCGGGGCCCCGCGAGTAAAGTTGCGCAGGGAACTCCGGCGGCAGGAGGGACGTTCATGGCGACGCTTTTACGGGTCGATTTGACGACGGGGTCGATTCGTAAAGAGCGGATTCCCGACGATCTCGCGCGGGCGTTTCTCGGAGGTCGTGGCCTCGGCACGAAAATTCTCAAGGACAACGTGCCGTCGGCCGCGGTCGACCCTTTCGCTCCGGAGAACCCGCTGATTTTTGCCACGGGCCCCCTGACGGGGACTTTCGCCCCGACCGGCGGGCGCTACATGGTCGTTACCAAATCGCCGCTGACAGGTGCCGTCGCCTGTTCGAACTCCGGCGGCTATTTCGGCCCGGCGTTGCGGAACGCCGGCTACGACTACTTGCTCGTACAGGGGGCCTCGCGCGAACCCGTCTACCTCTGGATTCGGGACGATCACGTGGAGATCCGGAGCGCCAAGCACGTCTGGGGCAAGGTGGTGAGCGAGGCCGAAGAAATCCTGCGCGCGGAAACGCACCCGGACGCCCGCGTCGCTTCGATCGGACCGGCCGGGGAGAATCGGGCGCGCGTCGCCTGTGTGATGAACGACAAGGGTCGGGCAGCGGGGCGTTCCGGCGTGGGCGCGGTGATGGGGGCCAAGCGGCTGAAGGCCGTCGTGGCTTACGGAACGAAAGGCGTTGCCGTCGCACGTCCGTCGGATTTCGTGGCGGCCGTCAGGCGCGCGGTACGGGAGGTCGCCGACTCGCCCACCGGACAGGGGCTCACGATGCTCGGTACCGCGGGTACCGTCGGCTACATGAACCACGTAGGGATCCTTCCCACGTGCAACTTCCAGCGGGGTACCTTCGAGGGGGCTTCCAGGGTCGACGGCGAGCGGGTTCGGCAGGAGTTCATGGTCCGGAACCGCGGTTGTCACAGCTGCACGATCAACTGCGGGCGTGTCACCAAGGTCGTCGGCCACGGCAAGTTCGACGGCCACGGCGAGGGTCCCGAGTACGAGACGATCTTCGGTCTCGGAACGAATTGTGGGGTCGATTCCTTGCCGGCCATCATCAAGGCCAATTACCTGTGCAACGAGCTCGGAATGGACACGATCGAGGCCGGATGCACGATCGCCACCGCCATGGAGCTCGCCGAGAAGGGTTACTTGCCGGCCAGGGATGTCGGGTTCGACCTTCGCTTCGGGGACGCGGAAGCGGTCGTACGGCTGACCGAGGAGATGGCCTATCGACGGGGTTTCGGGGACGTCCTCGCGGAAGGAGGGTACCGGGTCGCGGAGCGATACGGACACCCCGAGCTTTTCATCGGCTCCAAGAAACAGGCCTTCGCGGCTTACGACCCGAGGGGGGCCGTGGGAATGGGCCTTGCCTATGCCACGTCGAACCGCGGTGCGTGCCACCTCCGGGGCTACACGATTTCCCTCGAGCACTTCGGGAACCCCGTGAAGCTCGACCCCTTCACGACGGAAGGCAAGGCGTGGTGGCTGACGGTGTTGCAGAACTCGACGGCGTTCGTCGATTCGAGCGGTATTTGTCTTTTCGCCACGATGGCCATGCCCCCGGAAAGGCTCGTGGAGATGGTCGCGGCTTCGGCGGGCGTGGAACTCGACCTCGAGTCGATGCAGCAGATCGGTGAAAGGGTCTGGAATCTCGAGCGAGTTTTCAACAACGAAGCGGGTCTCGGTAGGAAGGACGACACGCTACCGCCCAGGATGCTACGGGAACCCCTTCCCGAAGGGATGAGCAAGGGGCACACGGTTCCCCTCGAGCCCATGCTCGAGGAGTACTATCGGATCCGCGGCTGGGACAGGGAGGGACGTCCGACCAGGGAGAAACTCGCTGCGCTCGGCCTTCTCTGAAAAAGGGGCATGGGGGACTGGATCACACCCGACGCCGCCGGCCGTCTTCTCGTCACGGCGTTTTTCGCGGTCGTCTTCGGGCAGTCGGGTATCGACAAGCTCCTCGACCGGAAAGGCAACCTCGAGTACCTCCGCGAGCATTTCCGCGAGAGTCCCTTCCCCCCTTCGTCCATCCCCTGGCTCCTTTCGGGTCTGACCGCGCTCGAGTGCGCGGCAGCGCTGCTCTGCGCCCTCGGGATCCTTTCGGGGTCCTTTTTTTCGCGGGGGTGGAACCTGGGTGGCAGCGGAGTGGCGACCGCCGGTCTGGCCCTCCTCGCGCTCATGTTCGGCCAGCGGCTCGCCAAGGACTACGCCGGAGCGGCCGTGGTTGCTTCCTACTTCGCGGTGGCGCTTCTCGGGATCTTGCTTTACGCCTGAAGAACCGCCCCCGAACCTGTCGTCACCCCGAAGTCCACGTGTCGCCCCGGCGGAAGAGCTCCGCGAGATCTCCCGACCCGAATTTTTCCTTGGCGACCGAGATCTGGTTCCGAGCCGCCTGCTCGTAAGTGGGACGTTCCACGGCCCGGAATACACCGAGGGGCGTGGGAAAGACGGGGGGCTCGAGACTCGCCAGAAGAAACGGGAGAAGAGGATCTTTTTCGTCGTGGACGATCACGTCCGGCTCGGAAGCTGCGCACACCTCGAGGCGATGCCCCCGCATCCGGATTCCTTTCTCGCGTTGTTTGCCGAAAACGAGAGGTTTCCCGTGTTCCAGGTAAAGGACGTGGTCCGCCTTGCGCTCCTTGTCGGTCAGCTCTTCGAAAGCGCCGTCGTTGAAGATGTTGCAGTTCTGCAGGATTTCGACGAAGGCCGTCCCTTTGTGGTCGAAGGCACGGCGAATCATTTCCTGCAGGTGGCGTGCATCGACGTCCACGGATCGAGCCACGAACGTGGCGTCGGCACCGAGGGCCAGAGAAACGGGGTTGAAGGGGTGGTCGATGGCTCCCATGGGCGTGGATTTCGTGACTTTTCCGAACTCCGAAGTGGGAGAGTATTGCCCTTTCGTCAGCCCGTAAATCCGGTTGTTGAAAAGCAGGATGTTGATGTCGAGGTTCCGGCGCAGGGCATGGATCAGGTGGTTTCCGCCGATGCTGAGTGCGTCCCCGTCCCCCGTGACGACCCACACGGAAAGTTCCGGTCGAACGACCTTGAGCCCCGTGGCGATGGCCGGCGCTCTCCCGTGGATCGTGTGGAAGCCGTACGTGTTCACGTAGTAGGGGAAGCGGCTGGAACAGCCGATTCCGGAGATGAAAACGAAATTTTCGCGCGGGACACCGAGTTCCGGCAGAACTTTCTGTACCTGCGCCAAGATCGCGTAGTCACCACATCCAGGGCACCAGCGGACGTCCTGATCCGTGACGAAGTCTTTTCTCGTGAGTGTGGTCTTCGTGGAACTCGCCGCGCTCATGTCTTTTTCCCGAGCAGCCTCTCGATTTTGTTCTCGATTTCCGCCACGCGGAACGGAAGGCCCTGGATCTTGTTGAGCCCCACCGCGTCCACGAGGTACTCGGCCCTCAGGACTCGCAGCAGGTG
The DNA here is from genome assembly GCA_026004195.1 of Candidatus Binatia bacterium. NCBI lineage: Bacteria > Candidatus Binatota > Binatia (SeqCode) > Binatia bacterium. The sequence goes on along the minus strand of BPIQ01000001.1, from coordinate 1,188,996 downwards.
TCCCAGGTTCATCTCCGGTACGAGAACGCGCCCGTAGCGGGAGAGGATCGACCCGAGGTCGGGTGGAAGGGGATTGAGAAAGCGGAGGTGGACGTGCGCGACCGCACGGCCACGTGCGAGGCAGTTTTCCACGGCCGCGCGGATGGACCCGAAGCTGCTCCCCCAGCCCACGACGAGAAGGTCACCGCGGTCCGGCCCGAAGACCGACGTCGGGGGAATTTCCCGCACGATCCCCGCGATCTTCCGCGCGCGCACCCGGACCATTTGCTCGTGGTTGATCGGGGCGTAACTCACGTTGCCGGTCAGGTACTCTTTTTCGAGACCTCCGATGCGGTGTTCCAGCCCGGGGGTTCCCGGACGCACCCAAGGACGGGAGAGAGTCTCGGGGTCGCGGAGGTACGGGAAGAAGCCTTCGGGATCGGTACGGAAGTGGACGGGAATCTCCGGTAGCTCGGAAGGGTCGGGAATGCGCCACGGCTCGGCGCTGTTGGCGAGAAAGCCGTCGGAGAGGTAGACGACAGGCGTCATGTATTTCACGGCGATGCGCACGGCTTCGTAAGCGGTTTCGAAACAGTCGGCCGGGGTAGATGGTGCCAGGACCGGAACCGGGGACTCCCCGCTGCGGCCGTAAAGTGCCATCAAGAGGTCCGACTGCTCCGTCTTCGTGGGGAGCCCGGTGCTCGGCCCTCCGCGCTGGATGTCCGCCACGACCAGCGGTAGCTCCACGCTGACCGCCAGATTGATCGTCTCCGTCTTCAGGCACATCCCAGGACCGCTCGTCGTCGTCACGCCGATGGCACCCCCGAATGCGGCACCCAGGGCGGCGCCGACTCCCGCGATCTCGTCCTCGGCCTGGAAGGTGAAGACGTCGAAGTTCTTGTACGTCGCCATCTCGTGCAGGATGTCGCTCGCCGGCGTGATGGGGTAGCTCCCGAGAAAGAGGGGTAGTCCCGCACGTCTGGCCGCCGCCACGAAGCCGATGGCCGTGGCGGTGTTTCCCGTGATGTTGCGGTACATGCCCGGGGCGATGCGGGCCGGTTTCACCTCGAACGACGTCGCGAACAATTCGGCCGTCTCCCCGTAGTGGTACCCCGCTTTGAGGGCACGGATGTTGGCCTCGGCGAGCTCGGCGTTCCGGCCGAACTTCTGGCGGAGCCAGCGAATCGTGGGGTCGATCGGCCGGTGGAACAGCCAGGAGACCAGTCCCAAGGCGAAGAAGTTCCGGCAGCGGGTTACGGACCGTGCAGGAAGGTTCAGGTCGTGCAGGGCCTGGCTCGTGAGTTTGGTGATGTCGATCGGGAAAAGTTGGAAACGGTCGAGCGACCCGTCCTGGAGGGGATTGGTCCGGTACTCGGCTTTCTTCAGGTTCTGCTCGGTAAAGGTGGACTCGTCGACGATGAGGATGCCGTTCGGCTTGAGGTCGCCGATGTTGACCTTGAGCGCTGCCGGGTTGAAGGCGACGAGGACGTCCGGCTGATCCCCCGGCGTGTAGATATCGTGACTGGAGAAGTGAAGCTGGAATCCGCTCACCCCCGCCAGGGTACCGGCCGGTGCGCGAATCTCGGCGGGAAAGTCGGGCAATGTGCTGAGATCGTTGCCCGCGAGCGCCGTCTCGTTGGTCAGCTGCATCCCGGCGACCTGGATCCCGTCCCCGGAATCCCCCGCGAACCGGACGACGACGCTTTCGCGTTCTTCGACGCGCTTGGTGCTAGAAGCGGATACGGCCGGCAGCGCAGATTCCACGTCTCAACCTCCGGTTCGGGGCGCCCGCTCACGCGAGGAGGGCGTGAAACGAAACGACCAACTCGAAAAAACTTATACCGGCTGTTCTCGGCCTTTTCAACCGGCGCTCGCTTCTCCCGCCGCTTCTCTCGGCGTCCCTTCCGTCTCGGTTCGGAACAAGGTCCGAACTTTCCGCACGCGGAACCGCGGGAGGGGCGCCCCGCCCCAGAGAAGCTCCATGACCTCGCTCGGCCTCGGGGTTCCGCTCGGGCCGAAGCGGAGGTCGAGCAGGAGCTTTCCGTTGCCGGTGGAGGCAACGCGTTCGACGAACGACCGGGCGTCGACCCTGCGGCGGCCTTTGCCGGACTTCCGCTCGAGCCAGAGAACGGGGCAGCTCTCGAAGCGACGGAGCTTTTCTCCGAGCTCGGCACCGTCCACCGGGTCGAGAAAGGAGACTTCGTAGCGGAATCCGGAAATCTCCGACTCCACGGACGGTGCGGCCGGCGGAAGTTCGAGAACCTCGCGGACCCGCAAGCCCTCGGGGAGCTCCGCGTCGAGAAGCGATCCTACGACCGCGGGAGGCCGCCTTTCCCGGAGCTCCATTTCGACGAATTCGGACTCGCTTTCGGTGCCCACCGGGAGAGCGGGGCTGAAGCTCATCCTGGGAAGGGGATGATGTCCCCGACTGTAAGCCAGGGGCAGGTCGGCTCGGCGAGCTGCCCGGACGAACGAGGTCACGATCTCCCGGTTACCGAGAAACCTGGCGGGGCCGAGCTTTTCGTAGCGCACTCGCAGTTTTTGGACGGGGGGCGGGGCTTCAGGCAGCTCCGGCACGAGACTCTGGGAGCCGGCCTCGAGCCACTCCTGCGCCGTTCCTTTGCCCGGCCGTCGGGAATCCGGCCCGGGCGAGGCCGTGCGCAGCCGTGCCGGGGGCCGTACGCGGTCTCGTCCGGTTCCGGCGGACTCCCGACTCTTTTTTCGCTGCGCGACATGCCAGCCACGCGGTTCCCACGACGCCTCGTCTTCGCCCGGAACCACGCTCCGGGCCCAGTCCAGGACTTCCCGGCCGCGGTGCTCGCCCCCTTTGGCGCCCCGGAGATGATAGGTCACGTTCCTCACATGCCGGAAGTCGCAGACCCCACAGTACGTGCAGCGCTCGATGCTACAGTCGGGCGTGAGCTCCCGGGCGAACGCCCTGGCCAGCTCCCGTTGTAGAAACGACTTGGTGACTCCGCAGCTCAGGTGATCCCAGGGAAGGACCTCCGTCAGGAGCCTGCGCCGGAGATAGAACGACGGCTCGAGACCGCTTTCCGCCAGCGCCCGTTCCCAGAGGTCGAAGCGCAGGTGATCGCTCCAGCCGTCGAAACGGCAGCCCGCGCGGTACGCGCGAAGAAGCGCTTCGGCCAGCCGCCGGTCTCCCCGGGAGAAAATGCCTTCGAGGACCGACTCCCGCGCATCGTGCCAGCGAAACCGAATCCGCCTCCGGCGGAGTTCCCGTCGCAGGAGTTCCTGGCGCGCCAGGGTTTCTTCGAGGGGGATCTGGGCGACCCACTGGAACGGCGTGTGGGGCTTGGGCACGAACGTGGAAACGCTGGCGACGACTTCCTTGCGGCCCTTTCCCACGCGCGCCACCCGTTCGCAGAGCTCCGCGATCCCCACGACGTCCTCTTCCCGTTCGCCGGGGAGCCCGATCATGAAATAGAGCTTCACTCCCTGCCAACCGAGCTCGAAGAGTTGCCGGGCCGCTTCGAGGAGTTCTTCTTCGGTGTACTCCTTCTGGATGATGTCGCGCATGCGTTGCGTTCCGGCTTCCGGAGCCAGGGTGAAGCCGGTCTTTCGTACGCGGCGGATCTGCTCGAGAAGCGACGGGGCGAGCGCATCGACCCTGGTCGACGGGAGCGAGATCGCCACCTTGCGCTCGGAAAAGCGGTTCATGAGCTCGGTGAGGACCGGGTTCACGCAACTGTAGTCCCCGGTGCTCAAGCTGAGGAGCGAGAGCTCCTCCGCACCGGTCCTCTTCAACGCTTCTTCCGCCTGCTCCAGGACCCGCGCAGGAGAACGATCCCGCAGCGGTCGGTAGGTGTATCCGGCCTGGCAGAAGCGGCACCCCTTCACGCACCCGCGCATGACCTCGAGACTCGGCCGATCGTGCACGACCTGTGCGTTGGGTACGACGAAGGTCTTCTGGATCGGAACCCTGTTCAGGTCGGAAAGGACGCGTTTTTCGACCTTTTCGGGTCCGGCAAGGCGGACGATTCTCTCCAGGGTGCCGTCCGGTTTGTACTCCGGCTGGAAAAAGCTCGGGACATAGACCCCGCGGATGGCAGCGAGCGCCTCCAGCAGCTCCCGGCGGTCCTTTTTGTTCCAGGCCGCGTACACGTCGCAGATCTCGTACACCGCTTCTTCGCCGTCGCCGAGGAGCACGGCGTCGAGAAAAGGAGCGAGCGGCTCGGGGTGGAAGGCACAGGGCCCCCCGGCCAGAACGAGGGGGTCTCGCGGGCCGCGTTCGGAGCTTCGGAGGGGAATGCGGCCGAGGTCGAGCATGCAGAGAACGTTCGTGTAGGTGAGTTCGTACTGCAGGCTGAACCCGACGATGGAGAATTCGTGGAGCGGGGTGCACGTCTCGAGAGAGGCGAGTGGCAGGTTCCGGCGGCGGAGTTCGTGCTCCATGTCGAACCACGGGGCGTAGACACGTTCGGCATAGACGTCCGGCCTGCGGTTGAGCAGATCGTAGAGGATCTGCAGCCCGGGGTGCGATTGGGCGATTTCGTAGACGTCCGGGAAAGCCAGGGCGAACCGGATCGACACGCGGTTCGGATCCTTGCGAACCGCCCCGACTTCGTTGCCCAGGTAGCGGCTGGGCTTCGAGACGCTCTCGAGAAGGGTGTCGTACGCGTCGCGGAGCCCCGGCATGGTGCGAATGGATCATAGAGGCCCCACGAGCACGACTCAACCGGGCGAGATCGCCTCCCGTGCCGGTAGGAAACTTGACTTCGAGGCCAGGGGCCTATATTCCTGCCCCGAACTACCGTTCTATTCGGGCACCGTATCCATGGGTCCTGCGGCCAGCATCGTCGACACCAAGGTCCTCGTCCTGAACCGATCGTTTTTGCCGATCCACATTACCTCGGTGCGCCGGGCGTTCTGCCTTCTCTACCAGGGGGTAGCACGGGCGGTGGACGAGCAGTACAAGACCTTCGACTTCGCGTCGTGGAGCGACCTTGCGGCCTCGGAGAACGACGAAACGATCGGACTCGTCGACCGGGTGATCCGGGTACCCCGGGTCATCCTGCTGGTGGCCTACGACCGGTTACCCAAGCGCCGGGTGCGCTTCAGCCGGTTCAACATCTTCGCCAGGGACCGGAATACCTGCCAGTACTGCGGGAAACGTTTTCCGCGGTCGGAACTCAACCTGGACCATGTCATCCCCCGCTCGCAGGGGGGGACCTCCCGGTGGGAAAACGTCGTGTGTTCTTGCCACAGGTGCAACCGGCGCAAGGGCGGCCGTACGCCGGAGCAGGCCGGGATGAAGCTTCTGCGCCCGCCCAAGCGGCCCGAGTGGACACCCTTCATGGCGGAGGTGTTCAGCCTGCGTCGCTACCGGGAGTGGGCTCCGTTTCTTTCGATGGCGGATGTCGCCTACTGGAACGTCGAGCTCGAGGAGTGAGCGTGGCAGGCCCGAACGGCGTGGAATGGGAAGGAGTGGCGGCGGGGTGGGATGAGGATCCAACGGCTCGAACTGATCGGATTTAAGTCGTTCGTCCACCGGACCGTTCTCGAGTTCGCACCCGGCGTTACGGCCATCGTGGGGCCGAACGGTTGCGGAAAGTCCAACATCGTCGACGCGATCCGCTGGGTACTGGGAGAGCAGAGCGCGAAGCACCTCCGCGGACAGGCCATGGAGGACGTCATTTTCGCGGGAAACGAACGGCGTCCACCGCTCGGGATGGCGGAGGTGTCGCTGACCTTCGTGAACGAGGAGGCCGCCAGCGTCCGACCGGAGATCGACCTTTCCGACATCCCGGCCGAGATCCGAAGCCTTCCCGAGATCACCGTCACTCGCCGCTACTACAGGTCCGGCGAGTCCGAGTACTTCTTGAACCGTGCCCCTTGCAGGCTCAAGGACATCACCGAGTTGTTCCTGGGGACCGGCGTGGGGACGAAAGCCTACGCCATCATCGAGCAGGGGCGGGTCGAGCAGTTGGTCGGAGCGAAGCCCGAGGAGCGGCGCTGGTTCGTGGAAGAGGCCGCCGGAACGACACTCTACCGGTCCCGCAGGCAGGCGGCCGAGCGCAAGATGGAGCGGACGCGGGAGAACCTTGCCAGGGTGGGCGACGTTCTGCGCGAGGTCGAACGCCAGATCCGTGCTCTCGAGCGGCAAGCGGCACGCGCGGCGGAGTACCGCAAGCTCGCGGACGAACTTCGAGAAGTCGAGCTCCAGCTCGCCTCGTATCGGTGGGGCCGGCTGCAGCACGAGGAGGGGGAGCGCGAGGCGAAGATCGCCGCGCTCCTTTCGGCGATCCGCACGCTGGAGGCGGGTATCGCAGAGGGAGAAGCGTCGCGGGCGGCCATCTCGGAGCGACGTGCCGAGGTTGGCGGTAGGGTCGAACGTCTGGGAAGCGCGGCCTGGGAAGCCAGGACACGACTCGAAAGCCTGAGGGAGCGCAGGCGGTGGCTCGAGCGTGAAATCGCCGATCGGACCCGAACCATCGAGGACGCGGTTTCCGAGATCGCGACCCTCGAGGGCCGCGTGGAGCGACTGGGCGGCGAGGTCTCGGAGCTCCTCGCCGCTCGAGGGGAGCACGAGCGGGAGCTGCGGGAAATGGAGCCCTCCGTCTCGCTCGTCTCGCAGCGGATGGAGGAACTCAGGGAGGAGCTCCGGGCCGCGGAAAACGAGCTGGAACGCGACCGAGCGGTACTGGTTTCCCTGCTCACCGAGGAGGCTCGGACGAAGAACGAACTCGCCGGGATCGAAAAGCGAATCCGGGAGCTCGAAAAGCTCGGAGAGCGCCTTTCGTCGGAGCGGGAACGCGTGGTGCGGGAAGCTGCCGAAGCCGAGGCGCGAGTTCGCGCGGGAGAGGCCGAGGTCGGAGAACTGAGGGAGAAGAGCCGGGGCTACCTCGCCGCAGCGGAGGGGTGCTCCGAACGGCTCCGCGAGCTGGAGTTGCGTCGGAAGGAGCTCGAGCAGGCGACGGCCGGTGCCGAGGAGCGGTGGCTGCAGGCCCGTTCGCGGCTCGAGTCGCTCGAGGAAATCCAGAGGCGGTACGAGGGTTACCGATCCGGGGTCCGGGCCACGATGCTGCGGGGGCAGTCGGCCGAGGGGGTGCTCGGCGTCGTGGCCGACGTGGTTCGGGCGCCGCTCGAGTACGAGCGAGCGGTGGCGGCAGTCCTGGGCGAGCGTCTGCAGTGCGTGATCGTGGCGGAGCAGGAATCGGCCCTCGGCGCGATCGAGCGCTTGCGTGCGGAGGCGGCGGGCCGCGGGAGTTTCATTCCTCGTGCGCCGCGCCGCTGGGGGCCTCCCGTCGAACTTCCCGGGGACGAAGGTGCACGCCTTCTGGACCTCGTCCGTGTCGACGAAGAGTATCGGCCGGTGGTCGAGACTCTGCTGTCCGACGCGGTTCTCGTGCCCGATCTCACCACGGCGCTGCGGGTCTGGCGCCGGAACGGCCTGCGCGTGACTCTGGTGACGCCCGACGGGGACGTCGTGGACCCCACGGGTGTCATCAGCGGCGGAAGCGAACGGCCGCCGGAAGAGGAAATCCTCGCCAGGGGGCGTGAGATCGAGCAGCTCCGCGAGTCCCTCCACGGGTTGACGGCGGAGTTCGAAAGGGCAGCGCGGGGGCTCGAGCGCGTGCAAGCGGAGTGCGAGGAAACCTCGCGGCGCTTGCGCGAGCTTCAGTCGGCGAACCAGGATGCGACGCTCGCTTTGGTCGCCAAGGAAAAGGAACTCGAGCGCTTGCGGGGGGACGTCGCTCGGTGGCTCGACAGGAGCGAAAGGCTCGACGCGGAGCTCGGGCGGGTGCGCGCCGAGGCGGAGTCGCTGGCGGAAGAGCGCGAGCGCGCCCGTGCGGCTCTCGGCGAACTCGAGCGGCGTACCTCCGAAGTCCAGGAGTGCGTGCGTCGCCGCCAGGACCTCGTGACCGAGCTCCGTGCGAGGGTGGAGGCGCTGGGAGAAGAGGCTCTCGCAGGTCGCTTGCGGCTCGCGGAAGAACGGTCCCGACTCGAGGTGCTGGCTCGGCAGGCGGAGGAACTCGCACGGCACGGGGAAAGCTTCGCCGCCCAGATCGACCGGGCCCGGCGGCGGCTCGCGCGTGCGACCGACGAGAAGAGGGCACTGGAAGAAGAATTGGCCCGCCTGTCCTCCGAGCTGGAGGAGACGGAACGGGAAGCCCGGCGGAGCGAGGAGCGATTCGCCCTGGAACGAGCGACCCTCGCGGAGGTCGAAACGGAAGCGCGAGAAGCGGAGACGAAGCTCGGTCGGCTCCGGCAGGAGCTCGACGACCGACGGAGGGTCGTTCTCGAGGCCGAAAAGCGACTCGCCGAGGTTCGGCTGGAGCGATCCCACCTCGAAAAGACCATCGGGGAGAAGTACGGCGTGCAGCTCCGCGAAGACGCGCGGTCCGTGTCGCTGCCCGAGGAGGCTCGCGTGGAGCTCGAGGCGAGGCTCGGGCGATTGCAGAAGCGTCTTTCCGAGTTCGGCGAGGTGAGCACGGGAGCTGTCGAGGAGCTCCGGGAGCTCGAGGCTCGCGCGGCGTTCCTGCGAAGCCAGAAAGAAGACCTGGAAAAATCGCTGGCCGATCTGGAGAAAACCATCGCGAAGCTCAACCGTGTTTCGCGTTCCCGCTTCCGGGCCACGTTCGAGGAGGTGGATCGGCAGTTCCGGACGATTTTCCCCCGGCTGTTCGGCGGCGGGGAGGCGAGACTGGTCCTCACGGACGAAAAGGACCCTCTCGAGGCGGGCGTGGAGGTCGTCGTGCGGCCCCCGGGCAAGAAACTGGAATCCGTGACTCTGCTTTCGGGAGGCGAGAAGGCTCTCGTGGCGGTTTCGCTTCTGTTTTCTCTCTTTCTCATTCGGCCTACCCCTTTCTGCTTCCTGGACGAGGTCGACGCCCCCCTGGACGATGCCAACGTCGAACGATTCGTGGAAATGGTTCGAGAGCTCCGCGACCGCTCCCAGTTCGTTCTCGTCACGCACAACAAGAGGACCATGGAAGCCGCGGATTGCCTCTACGGCGTCACCATGGAAGAGCCAGGGGTGTCGAAAGTGATTTCCGTCGCCGTACGCTGAGGCGGCGAAAAGTCCGAAGTCCCGATGTTCTCCTCCTACCGGGAGCTGGCTTCGCGGCCCGAGCTCTGGGTGGCGTTCTGCGCCTTCCTGGTCGTCCTGGTGGCATCGTGGGTCGTTTTCCGGCTCGGCCGACGTGCGCGCGACACGGGAGCTCGAACCCCCCGGCCTGCTGCAAAGGCAGCCACCGTGGTCTCCGGGTTGGAGAAAACCCGAAGGAAGCTCGCCGAACGGCTGGCCCTGGTGTTCGGCCGCGAGGACCGCGAAGCGTGGGCGGAAGGGGTCCTCGAAGCGCTCCTACTCGCCGATGTCGGGGCGGAGACCGCAAGCCGGCTCGTGGCCCGCATCCGCAAGAACGCGGGAGCCTTCCGGAGTCCCGAGGAGCTGCTCGAACTGCTCCGTCAGGAGGTGATTCGAATCTTCCCCCGGGCGGAGGATACCGTGCCTCCTCGCGAGCCACCGGTCGTGATATTCGTCGTCGGGGTCAACGGAGTCGGAAAAACCACCACCATCGGGAAACTTGCCTACCGGTTCACGAAGGAGGGCAAAAAAGTGCTCGTGGTCGCTGCCGACACCTTTCGCGCGGCGGCCATCGAGCAGCTCGAAACGTGGGCTTCCCGCGTGGGGTGCGACCTGGTTCGCCACCGCCGGGGGAGCGACCCGGCGGCCGTCCTGACGGACGGCCTCCGCGCGGCGAGAAGCCGCGGTGCCGACGTGGCCTTGGTGGACACCGCGGGGAGGCTTCACGTGAAGCGACATCTGATGGAGGAGTTGCGAAAGCTCGGGCGGGTGGCCGCCCGCGAGGTGGAGGGTGCGCCGCACGAGACATGGCTCGTTCTCGATGCGACGACGGGCCAGAACGCCCTCCGGCAAGCCGAGGTTTTTCTCGAGGCCCTACCGGTCACGGGCCTGATCGTCACGAAACTGGACGGGACCGCGAAGGGAGGCGCTCTTCTTCCCGTCGTCGAAAAGCTCGGACTCCCCGTCCGTTTCGTCGGTGTCGGAGAAGGTATCGAGGACCTTCGGCCCTTCGATGCCGCCGAGTTCGCCGAAGGGCTCGTTCCCCGGGTGGAGGCGGGTTGAAGATCCGAGAAGTGTCCTCTATCGTTGCGCTTCGGTTCTTCCGGGGTGGAGGAGACATGGAGCTCGAACACTTGAAAGTGTTGGAAGGCAAGCTGGGGAAGCTCTTGGACCAACACGAGCAGCTCCGGCGAGAAAACCGAGAACTGAAAGACCAGCTCCGGCAGGCCGAACAAAGGGTCGCGGAGATGGCGCAGCGCCTGGAGTTGTACGAGAAAGAAAGGGGCGAGGCGCGCAGCCGGCTCGAAAAGCTGATCGCACGTCTCGACGGACTGGGGACCGCCTGAGGCTCCATGAAGCGGTCCGTGGACGTGAAGATTCTGGGCCAGACCTTCACTGTCGCGACGGACGAGGAAGAGGAGCATATCCGAAAGGTCGCCCAACTCGTGGACGCGAGGTTGCGAGAGGCTTCTTCGGGGGGGGCGGTGAGTACTTTCCGGGCCGCAATCCTGGCTGCTCTGAACATCGCGAGCGATTACGAGAAGTTGAGGCTCCGCCACGCAGAGCTGGAGCGGGCTCTCGAGGCCATTGCGGCTCGGCTGGAACGATCTTTGGGCGACTCGCCCGAAGATTGATTCCGGCCGGCCAGTTCGCGTATAAGCGGAAGCGGAATCTTCTTGCGCATGTCGGAACATTCGAAAAGCGGTTTTGGTACGGCCGAGCGCGGTTCCAGTAGGGTGGTGTCGTGGCTCGCGGCCTTCTTTTCCGTCCTCCGGGCTTGGCTCGGGTGGTGCCGCGAGAACCCGTCCCGAAAGTTCCACGCTCGGGGTTCGGAGTGTCTGGGGTGGCGGTGGGTTCCTTTCACCGAGCTGCATACGGTAGCGCCGACCGGATCGTGCGCGCACGTATCGGGCATCTTGCTTTCCGTACGAACGAAGGCTTTTGCGCTCCCACAGCGAAGAGGGCGAAGTCCCGATTGCCCGACGAACAGGAACTCCGGCGGATCGCGGCTCTCCTCGAGCAGGACCTTCTGCTGCGGACGCTCCGGACCCGGAACGAGCCGGGTTCGGAATGGAAACGGCGAGACAGAAACAGGCCGTTCGGCGACGGTTTCTTGAGTGGCGCAGGGGCCTGGCCCCCTCCGAGATCGAGGCTGCCGGGCGGCGGATCGCTCGGTTCGTGCAGGAAGGGCTTCCCTACGTACGAGCGCGGGACGTTCTCGTTTATCTTTCGACGGGTGACGAAGTACCTACGCGCCCCCTCCTAGAAGCCGCTCGCCGGGCCGGAAAGAGGGTTTTCTTGCCCGCCCCGCCCGAACCTGTTTTCCGCCTCTGGCAGGGAGAGGAGCTGGGTCGGGGGCCGTGGGGGATTCCCGTGCCCAGGGGGTCCGGCGTCTTTCACCCGGATGGAGAGGAGGTCGTGGCTCTGGTGCCGGTCGTCGCTTGGACCCGGGCGGGCGCTCGGTTGGGACGTGGCGGAGGTTGGTACGACCGGGCGCTGCGAAGCCTGGGCTCCTCGGTTCTTCGGGTGGGCCTCGCTTACGCGGGGCAGGAGGCTCGGTTTTTGCCGGAAGAGCCGACGGACGAGCGGCTTCACTACGTCGTGACGGAGCGGGGGTGGGTCGCGTGCGGCCCGACGGGGGGAGGGACGGCGCGGCGGGCGGAAGGAGGCGAAGCATGAACGTCCAGTTCGTCCTGCTTTTGGTTTTCGGAGTTGCCGCGCTGGGATTCTCCCTGCTTTACCTTCGCGAACGTGCGGGTAGAAAGGAAGCCGCCGCCCAACGGCAGATCGCCGAACGGACGCTCGAGGAGGCCAGGGTAGAGGCCGAGGCGATTCGCAGGGAGGCGCAGCTTCGAGCCAAGGAGGAACTCGTCCAGGCTCGTGCGGAAGCCGAGAGGGAGACGAGGGAGCGGCGGCGAGAACTCCAGCAGGTCGAAAAACGGCTCCAGGCCAAGGAAGAGGTGCTGGATCGCCGGACGACGCAGCTCGAGCGGCGCGAGGGAGAACTCGCGAAGCGGGAGGAACGCCTCAGGGAACGGGAAGAGCAGATTCGCGTGCGGGAGGGGGAAATCGAGGGTCTGCTCGACCGGATTCGAAAACAGCTGGAGGAGACGGCCGGCCTCACGCGAGAAGAGGCCAAGCAGAATCTCGTCCGGCAGATGGTCGACGAGGCGCGGCACGAAGCCGCCAAGAGGATCCGGCTCGTGGAGGAAGAAGCGAGGCAAGAGGCCGACCGGCGAGCGAAGAAAATCATCGCGGTCGCGATCGAGAGGCTCGCCGGGGAGTGGGTGGCAGAGCGCACCGTAACCGTGGTCCATCTGCCGAACGACGACATGAAGGGCCGGATCATCGGGCGGGAGGGCCGGAACATCCGGGCGATCGAGGCCGCCACGGGTGTCGACCTGATCGTGGACGACACTCCGGAAGCGGTCATCATTTCGTGCCACAACCCGATCCGGCGGGAAATTGCTCGCATTGCCCTGGAGCGGTTGATTTCCGACGGGCGCATCCACCCTGGCAGGGTCGAGGAAGTCGTCCGGCGCGCGGAGCAGGAGATGGAGGAAGCCATCCGGGAAGCGGGGCAAAAGGCCATCCTGGACGTCGGCATCCACGGTGTTCACCCCGAGCTCGTCAAGCTCCTCGGGATGCTCAAATACCGGTACAGCTTCGCGCAGAACGTTCTCACGCATTCGATCGAGGCCGCCTTCATCGCCGGAATCATGGCGGCCGAGCTCGGTCTGAACGAGAAGCAGGCGAAGCGAGCCGCGCTCCTGCACGACATCGGGAAGGCCTTGACCCACGAAGTCGAAGGCTCTCACGCCATCATCGGAGCCGAAATCGCGCGCAAGTACGGGGAGTCCGCCAAAGTCGTGAACGCCATCGCTGCACACCACGAGGAGGTGAAGGCCGAGACGATCCTCGCACCGCTCGTCGACGCGGCGGACGCGCTGTCCGGTGCACGACCCGGAGCTCGCCGGGAAATGCTCGAAAGTTACGTGCGGCGTCTCGACGACCTCGAACGTATCAGTGCCTCGTTCCGCGGGGTCGAGAAATCGTTCGCCGTGCAGGCCGGCAGGGAGATTCGCGTCATCGTGGAACCGTCGCTGGTGAGCGACGAGCAGGCGGCTCTGCTGGCGCACGACATCGCCCGCAAGATCGAGCAGGAGATGACCTATCCGGGTCAGATCAAGGTCACGGTGATCCGCGAGGTCCGGCGGCACGAAGTGGCTCGCTGAGGGCCGCGCACTCGTCTCGAGGAATGACGCTTCTTTTTCTGGGCGACGTGGTGGGGCGGCCGGGAAGGCGGGCCATTCGGGCCCTGCTTCCCGCGATCGTGGAGCGGGAAGG